>CAYTJV010000754.1:0-3333 GCA_964438165.1 uncultured Planctomycetaceae bacterium
GAATTGCCGAACTCGAAGAGGAACACGGCGGCGAGGAAGGCGCGTTTTCGGAATTGGAGAAGGTCAATAAGGCCAACGTCGCCGCCCGCCTCAAGGAGATCAAGGGCGACAAGGAGGCCACGGACGAAGCCGCTGCGCTCAACGACTGGCTGAAGCTGGCCAACGAGGAGGCCGACCTCAAGAAGCGTCTCAAGGAGGCCGACGCGGACCTGGACGCCAACGCCTATGCGAAATACCCCAAGCTCACCGAGGCGGAGATCAAGACGCTGGTCGTGGACGACAAATGGCTCGCCGCCCTCGACACCGCCATCCACGGCGAGATGGACCGCATCAGCCAGGCCCTTACCCAGCGCGTGAAAGAACTGGCAGAACGCTACGAAACCCCGATGCCGCAGATGGTCGGCCGCGTGGACGAGCTAGAGGCGAAAGTGAACCGCCACTTGGAAAGGATGGGGTTCTCATGGAAGTGAAGCCCGGCTACAAACAGACCGAGGTTGGGGTGATCCCGGAGGACTGGCAAGTCAAGTCTGTTAAGGAGATTGGCAATCCCGTCAGAGGCGGCTCCCCAAGGCCAGCGGGTGACCCTAGATACTTCAATGGATCTTACATCCCTTGGCTCACTGTCGCTGCGCTCACGAATATTCCTGCATGTCAACTCGTTGTGTCCGAAACCGCAACATCCCTAACCGAGGAGGGGTCACTTCATAGTAGGACTCTAAACTCAGGGACTCTCGTAATCTCAAATAGCGGCGCGACCCTTGGCGTTGCCAAGATTCTGGGAGTCAAGTGCTGTGCAAACGATGGCATTGCCGCGATCCTCAACCTCAGCAAGGGCGTAAGCCCGGCGTACCTCGCACATTTTGTCAACACGAGGACAAACTACCTTCGAGAGGTTGTGGCTACGGGCAATGGTCAGCCGAATCTGAACACCGAATTGATTGGCCGCTTCAGGGTCCCTCTCCCCCCCACCAAAGCCGAACAGGAAGCCATCGCCGAGGCGTTGAGCGATGCGGATGCCCTCATCGAATCCCTGGAGCAACTCATCGCCAAGAAACGCCACCTCAAACAAGGCGCCATGCAGGAGTTGCTCACCGGCAAGAAGCGCCTGCCGGGATTCAGCGGGGAGTGGGAGGTGAAGCGTTTTGGTGACATAGCTCAACCTCGGAAGGAGCGAATAGACCCTCGACGAACGGGGGTCGCAGAGTTCTGCATCGAGCTAGAGCATATCGAACAAGGAACCGGCTGCCTTGTCGGTTACAAGGTGACCGGCGAAGGAGCTTCTCTCAAATCCCTCTTCCAAGAAAACGACGTCCTGTTCGGAAAGCTCCGCGCTTACCTACGGAAGTATTGGCTGGCAAAGCGTGGGGGAGTCTGCTCGACGGAGATTTGGGTGTTGGTCGCGAAGCCGTCTCTAGTGATCCCCTCGTTCTTGTTCCAAATTGTAAAGGTGGATCGCTTTGTGGAAGCAGCCAGCTCAGCTTATGGCACGCACATGCCTCGTTCTGATTGGAACGTCGTGAAGAACTATGAAGTGCACCTGCCCCCCCTCGAAGAACAAACGACCATCGCTGCCATCCTGAGCGACATGGACGCGGAGATCGCCGCGTTGGAGGCCAAGCTGGCAAAAGCCCGCCGGGTCAAGCAGGGGATGATGCAGGACTTGCTCACGGGGAGGATACGACTGGTATGAGCGCGCATCGTTATCCGGCGTCGCCCGGCCCGGAGCCGGGCAGAGGGAGAAAGGATCGGACGGATCAGACCGATCATCCGACCGATCCGACCGATCGGACCGATCCGTCCGATCAGAACGATCCGCCGGACTCAACGGGCCGGGCGCCGCGGCTGCGCCCGAGCGGAGGCTACCGGCAATTGCGAAGCTTCCAGGCGGCCACGATCATCTACGATGCCACGGTCGCATTCTGCCAGCGGTTTATCGACAAGCGCTCGCGCACGGTGGACCAGATGGTGCAGGCGGCCCGCAGCGGCCGGCAGAATGTCGCCGAGGGGAGCCGCGCCGCGGCCACCTCCAGCCAGACCGAGTTGCGGCTGGTCAACGTGGCCCGCGCCAGCCTGGACGAGCTTCTTCTGGATTACGAGGACTTTCTCCGCCAGCGGCGTTTGCCGCTTTGGGACAAGGACTCGGCGGCCGCCCGGCAGGTCCGCGAACTGGGGCGCCAGCGTTCGGGCGATGCGGGGGGTTATCGGACGGATCGGACGGATCGGTCCGATCCGTCCGATCTTTCCTCCGATTCCTTCGGCCCTTATGCTCGCTGGCTGAACCATTCGGACGCGGCCTCAGTCGCCAACACGGTGATTTGCCTGATCCACCAGGCGAACTATTTGCTCGACCTTCAGATCGGGGCGCTGGAGCGGCAGTTCATCCAGGAGGGCGGCTACAGCGAGCGCCTGGCCGCGGCGAGAATTGCCCAACGGGAACGAAGCCGGGCCGGACCGCCGCTTCCGGCCTGCCCCTTGTGCGGCAAGCCGATGGCCGTGCGCACGGCACGGAAGGGAAAAAACGCCGGCTCGCAGTTTTGGGGATGCACGGGATACCCGGAGTGCAAAGGCACGCGAGCGGTGGAGGATCGGACGGATCGGTCGGATCGGACCGATCATCCGACCGATCCGTCCGATCCGTCCGATCAAAAAGACCAGGGGAGGAGCGAGCCATGAGCACCGTCGGCCAATCCGAGCGTGAGACCCAGGAGCGCGTAATCCGCCTGTTCCGCGATGAGCTTTGCTACCGCTACCTCGGCGATTGGAGCGGCCGCGACGGCAACAGCAACATCGAGGAAGGCCTGCTTACGGACTACCTGGCCAGGTGCGGCTACAGCCCGGCCCAGATCGGCGTGGCGCTCTACAAGCTGCGGACCGAGGCCCACAATCCCAGCCGCGGCCTCTACGGAAACAACAAGGAAGTCTACAGCCTGCTCCGCTACGGCGTGCCGGTGAAGACCGAGGCGGGCAAAGTGACCGAAACCGTCCACCTCGTCAACTGGACCGAGCCGGCGAAGAACGACTTCGCCATTGCCGAGGAAGTCACGCTCTCGGGCCACCACGAGCGGCGGCCCGACGTCGTGCTCTACCTGAACGGCATCGCCGTCGGCGTGCTGGAGCTGAAGAACAGCCGGGTTTCGATCGGCGACGGCATCCGCCAGAGCCTCTCCAACCAGCAGCCGGAGTTCAACGCCTGGTTCTTCAGCACCGTGCAGTTCATTTTCGCGGGCAACGATTCCGAGGGGCTGCAATATGGCAGTATCGGTACGCCGGAGAAGTTCTTCCTGAAGTGGAAGGAAGATGAAGCGGATAACACTCGCTTCAAGCTGGACAAGT
>CAYTJV010000755.1:0-3331 GCA_964438165.1 uncultured Planctomycetaceae bacterium
AATCGCCCGATTCGTGTCGGAGTAGACGAGCCTGAGCAAGCTCCCCAAAAGGTCGCCGTCGCAGGTGGCGTTGACGTCCGAGCTAGGGAGCGAGAACTTGGGCTGCCACGACTTTCCCTGATCGTAGCTCGAGTGCAGCACGAGCGCGGCGCCTGGGGCCAAGAAACCGCGGTTGATCACCACATGCACGGCGCCATCCGCCGTCTGCCACATATGCTCCTGGAACCGGTAGGAGATCACCCGCTCCGAGGCGCTGCTGAGATTCGTGGTCGTTGCCGTGATCTCGTTTTGCCCTCTCGCGAGAGGGGCCTGGAGGGCGACGAGGCACGCAACCAAACCGCCCCAGCCGCCATGGTTCGCCCATGCACGGGGCAATCCGCCCGTTTGTTCGCTAATCCTTTTCAGAACCCTCTTCGGCCTGCACTTTCTGAAAACTTCATAGAGCGCCCAGCTTCAAGGAGCGTGAAAACTCGATGAAACACTGGGAACGCCTAATATCCAAAGCATGGGCGGCCAGTAGTGTCGATCTCGAAATTCGTGACGCAAGTCCCTATCTGTGTTCGTATTGCGTGGGCTCGTTTGTGAAGCAGATCGCCGACTTTGGCTTGTTCTGCGGAGTTCTCGCATGGTTCTACACGCTCAAAACCGAGCGTCGAAATTTCGACACGTGTGAGCTTGGGTAACTTAGGTTTTCTCAGAAAGTGCAGTCTTCGGTTCAAACAGTATTTGTATCCGTTCATCACTTTAGAATTTGCGACCGCAAAAGTCACCTAAGTTAACTGTCGCAAGCCTTGAATCGCGGCTTGTACACTTGTCCGCGCTCTGGACAGCTCCCTACCATTGGGATGCTGACGGAGCTGAGTCACCTTCTTGAATCCGCATCCTTTTCCGCAGCCATGGTTCCTGCTTCGTCCCTGGGTAACCGGGGGCGAGGCGCTTCTGGATCTCGGCCATGGCCAGCCCGGCTCGTGACAATCCGCGTGTCTTGCCTGAGTGCCCCGGCTGCCGGGAGCGCGACCTTCGCATTACCCAACTGGAGCAACAACTGGTCGCGCTCCAGGTCGAGAACCAACAACTTGGCGAACGCGTCCGGCGGAATAGTTCCAACTCCTCGATGCCGCCTTCCAGCAATCCGCCGGACGCTCCCAAGTTTCCCAAGAAGAAGCCGAGCGGACGCAAACGGGGCGCTCAACCGGGGCATCCACCTCAGCCCCGTTCCTTGTTGCCGGCCGAGCAAGTTGATGAGGTCGTCCCCTTGGTGCCCGCGTGTTGCGAAAGCTGTCAGGCACGGCTACCGGCCGAGCCTGGTCCCGACGAGCCGCCGCCACGCCGCCATCAAATCATCGAACTGCCGCCCAAACTGATTCACGTCACCGAATACCAAGGTCAGGCCCGCACCTGTGCTTGTGGTCACGTGACCTGGGCCACCATTCCCGCCGACATCCGCGCCCACAGCATCGGTCCGCGCCTGGCCGCCGCCGCTTCGTACCTGACCGGCTGCCAGCAGGTCAGCAAACGCGGCGTCACCGAAGTCTTCTCGACCATCCTCGGCGCTCCCATCGCCCTGGGCACCGTGAGCAACCTCGAACGGGAAATGAGTGCCGCCCTGAAAGCGCCTCATGCCGAAGCGGCGCGAGCCGTACACCGAGCTGCTGTCAAGAACGTCGACGAAACCGGCTGGAAGCTGGCCGGCAAGCTCTGCTGGCTGTGGATGGCCGCCACCCGCTTCGTCGCCTTGTTCGTCATCGCCCCTGGCCGCGGCCTGGCCGACTTCGTCCAGCTCATGGGCGGCAAGTTCCTCGGCATTTTCACCAGCGATCGCTGGTCCGCTTATGGCCGCCTGTCCATCAAGTGTCGACAAATCTGCTGGGCCCATCTGCGACGCGACTTCCAAAAGTGCATCGACCGCGGCAGTAAAGGATCGCGGGACTTCGGCGAAGCCGCGCTCGACCTGGCTGATCGAATGTTCCATCTGTGGCACACGTTCCGCGGCGGCGGCATCAAGCGCCGAACACTGCAACGCCGCGCCAAACCGCTCATCGGTGAACTCCACAACTTGTTGGAGAAGGGCAGCGCTTGCGCCAAGGAGGATAAACTCGCTACCTTCTGCGACAACCTGCTGCAAATCGAGCCGGCCCTGTGGACGTTCCTGTTCGAGGAAGGGGTCGAGCCGACCAACAACCACGCCGAACGTATGCTCCGCAAAGGCGTGCTGTGGCGCAAACGCGCCTTCGGTTGCCAGAGCGCCAACGGCTGCCGCTTCGTCGAACGCATCCTCACCGTAACGCAGACGCTCCGCCTGCAACAGCGCAACATCTTCGCTTATCTCCACCAGGCCCTGGTCGCTCACCGCACCGGCCAGCCCGCGCCCAAACTCGTAAAAAAGCGGTGAACGGATACGAGGTTTCTTCACGTCGGGCTTACGCCCCGACGCTCGCCAAGAGGAAGCGAGGGACCGATGGGCACGCGTTACGGCATCCTGTTGGTGACCGGCAATCACACGCACCAGGAGAATTACGGCGCCGCCTTCGCCGCCGACAAGCGCTGTCGGATCGTGGCCGTCACCGATGAGGCCACCATCGACCGCCGGCGGCGCGATCTCAACGAGCGCCTCGCCAAGGCGCTCGCCGTCCCCTACATTGCCGACCTGTCGAAGGCGCTGGCCCGCAAGGACGTGAACGTGGTCAGTATCTGCGCCGAGCCGGAGCGGCGCGGGCGAATCGCCGTCCAATGCGCGCGGGCCCGCAAGCATCTCTACCTGGACAAGTCGCTGGTGCCGCGGCTCCAGGATGCGGACGACCTGGTGGCCGCGGTGCGGAAAGCCGGCGTCAAGAGCCACATGTTCTGCTTCGTCAGCCAGCCGTGGGCGCGCGCGGCGAAGAACAAGCTCAAAGCGCTGGGGCGGCTCAGGGCCATCCACGCGGAGACGTTCTTCGCCAAGGGCCGGACCGGGACCGCTCGCCTCGGCACGCGCCGCAAGGAAGAGTATCCGCCGGCGCGGCACCAGCTCATCGAGGCCAAACGCGAGTTCGACAACGTCGGCGTCTATCCCATCACCATGGTCCGCTGGCTCACCGGGCAACGCTTCCGCACCGTCCTGGGCATCACCGCCAACTACTTCTTTCAGGAGCATCAGAAGAACAACGTCGAGGACTTCGGCTTGATCTCCTGCACGCTGGAGGACGGCCTGCCGGTGACCATCGCCGGCGGGCGTTATGGCTGGACCTCCCACCCCGGCGCCGGCGTCAACCGCCTCTACTTGATGGGCGCGGAGCGAACGCTTGTGGTGGACATGAACAGCCCGCGTCTGGAAGTCTACACCGACTAGACG
>CAYTJV010000756.1:0-3329 GCA_964438165.1 uncultured Planctomycetaceae bacterium
GCGGTCAAGATCCTGCTCAAGGATCGGGGCTGGGACGAGCACGCCGTGGCCCGCTTCGAGCGGGAAATGGCCGCCGTCGGCGCCCTCGATCACGCCAACATCGTCCGTGCGCACGATGCCCGCGAGATCGAGGGCACGCGCTTCCTGGTGATGGAGTACGTCGAGGGTGTCGACGTCAACGCCCTGCTCCGCGCTTGCCATCCGATGCCCATCGCCGACGCCTGCGAGATCGTCCGCCAGGCGGCACTCGGCTTAGAGCATGCGCATCGGCACGGGCTGGTGCACCGCGACGTCAAGCCGTCCAACCTGATGGTCACGCCCGAAGGCGTGGTGAAGATTCTCGACCTCGGGTTGGCCCGCTTCCAGTTCGATCCGGACGGAGGGCAAGAAGTGACAGGCACGGGCCAGGCCATGGGGACCATCGACTACATGGCCCCGGAGCAGGTGTCGGACGCCCGCAAGGTGGACATCCGGGCCGACATTTACAGCCTGGGCTGTACGCTCTACAAGCTCTTGGCCGGTCGGACGCCGTTTGGCGGTTCGGAGTACAAGACGCCCTTAGAGCGGTTGATGGCCCATGCCCGAGACCCGGTGCCGCCCATTTGCGGCCTGCGGGCCGAGGCGCCTGAAAAGCTCGTCGCGGTTCTGGGGCACATGCTCGCCAAGCACCCGTTCGACCGGCTCGCCACGCCGGCCGAGGCGGCCGACGCCGTGGGACCGTTCGCGGCGGCCAGCAACCTGCCGGCCTTGGTGGCTCGGGCCCAGGGCAAACCCGTGCCCGAGCCCTCCCCGACGCAGTCGATGCTCCACACCCAAGAGATCCCCGACTCTTCCTCCGGCTTCAAGCGATTGATGCAGCAGATCGTGGAGGATTCGGCCACGTCGCTGCCGCGATCGACCGCCGGCAAGCGAGCCTCGCGCATGCCGTTGACGCTCGTCGCGGGCATCTTTGGCGCGGGCCTGATTTGCCTGGTAGGCCTGCTCGTTGTGGCCTTCAAGCTGAGCCGCACCGACGGCTTGCCCACCGGTGCCGGCACAGGACAGCAGCCCGGGCTTCCCGGCGCGGGAGAGGGGCCCGGTCTTTCTCCCCTCTCCCGCTCCGGGAGAGGGGCCGGGGGTGAGGGCGCTGCCGAAAAGACCTTCCTCGTCCTCCAATGGCCCGCCGAAGAACGCCAAGGAGCCATGGTCCACTTGGATGGTCAGACCCAGGACATGGAGCGGTTGGACTTTCTGGCCCTGGGCGGCGAGATCAGGCTCCCCATGACCCCGGGCGAGCACAAGCTGGTCATGAACCGACTGGGCTACGAGCCCTTCGAGCAGTCGTTTACGGTCATCCAAGGCAAGGACGTGCCGATCCGCCCGACCTGGAAGGAACTCGCTTCCATCGCACAGCCGCCCTCGGCTATGCCTGCTCGGGAGGGCGAGGCTCCTGCCGAGCCGAAGATGGTGGAGAAAAAACCCGGCTCAGCCGGAGCTTCGCCCTCCCAAGTCGCGAGCCCTCAAGCCGCCAAGCCCGACGCGGCCAAGCCGAAGGGGGCCCAGCCGGGGGCGGCTGTGCCGCCAGAGACTCCCGAGGCGATCGCCGCCCGAAAGCGTCTGGAGGCCCTCGACGCCCGTTACGCCGAGGCCATGAAGCCGGTGGAGGCCCTGGCCGCGGCCTGGGATTTCCGCGGGGCGGCCGTCGAGTTGTCGAACGTCCGCTTCGAGGAGGATGAGCTCACGGCCCGATTGGCCCAGCGGCGCGACGAGCTCAAACGGATGCACGGGCTGAAACAGAAGATCATCTCGGCGATCAACGCCGCCACCCCGCCGCTCAAGAAGATCGCCCTGGGCATCAAGGGCATGGGCGGCGAGGTGGTCAAGGCCGACGACGCGGGGATCACCTGCAAGCTCCTCAACGGAAAGAGCGAGATGCTCGCCTGGGGCGATCTGGGCGCGAAAGCCACGCCGAAATTGGCACAGGTCGGTGTGGATCGCGCCAGTGCCGACGACTGGATCGCCGCCGGGCTGTTGGCCCTCGTCTGCCAAGACCCGACGTTCGCCGAGCGCTCGTTCGATCAGGCCCGCGGACTGGGCATCAACATCGACCGCTACCTGACCCCCCTGGCTGCCGCCGCCTTCGCCCGGGCCAAGGACCTTCTGGACAAAAAGCAATTCACCGAGGCCGACGCCGCACTGGCCAATCTTGAAGGCAAGTATGCCGGCATCCCCTGGTTCGCCTCGAACAAGCAACCCATCGCCGCCGCCCGGAACGTGGCGAAGGCCGGCATTGTCAAGAACGAGGAGGCGGAGAATCTGTACGCCGAGGCCGCGCGGCTCTATGGCAAGAAGGAGTTGTTCGACGTCAAAGCTCTCGTCGAAAAGCTCAAGAGCGAGTACGCGGATACAGGCGTCGTCAGAGACCTCCGGCGCAAGCCCACACTGTTCGAAATGGAGAAGGCCGTCGCGGGCGTGCGCAAGGCGATCACGGTCCGCTTGGACGGAAAGGGTGACTTCAAGAGCATCCAGGCCGCGATCGACGCCGCGCCCCCCAGCAGCCTCATCGAAATCGGAGACAACGGCCCCTATCATGAGAAGGTCCTCATCCCGAAAGACAAGTACGAACTCAGACTCCGCGGCAAGAAAGGTTGCTGGCCGGTAATCACTTCCGAAGGGACGCCGCCTGGGCCGCGTGCTCTGGTGACAGTCGAAGGGTCGGGCGCCTTCCTGGAGCGACTCGTAGTCCTGGATGGCGTACTTTCCGTGTCGGCCGGCGATGTCCGACTCCGCTGGCTGATCGTGCACGGCAGCATCGCCACCGGCGGCTACCAGCAGAAGTGCGAGTGCGAAGAATGCGTTGTTACGCTTGGTGCGAGCGTTCAAGCGCTTGCCGTGTTCAGAAACTGCCTATTCCTCGGCGACGCGCAAGCAGGACACGAGATCGGGTCGTGGCTCGAGGGCGGATGCGAAGCGCGGTACTGCATTATGTTAGGGCGCCTACATTATAACGCCGGTGGTCGTCGGGCTTTTGTCGTCCGTGATTCAATCGTCGGTATGGCTGAGGAAACCCCCGCCGTTCAGGTCCTGGAGAACTGCGCCCTCTTGGCCGGGCAGGTTCCGGAGGGAGCTCGCGGGTGCTTCAAGGCGGACCCGATGTTCGTCGACCCGAAGAACTTCGACTATCGCCTGAAGCCCGGCAGCCCGTGCATTGGGAAGGCGTCGGACGGCGGGGACATTGGCTGCCGCTACACGCCGGAGATGATCGAGCTGTGCAAGGTGGCCCTGGAGCTCCGCCGCCGCGGGATCCTCAAGTTCTGACCTTTGGAGTGCGGCGATTCATCGCCGCTTTT
>CAYTJV010000757.1:0-3328 GCA_964438165.1 uncultured Planctomycetaceae bacterium
CACGGATTTCGCGTCATTGCTTTCACCCGGCAGGAATCGACTCATGCCGAGGCCCGAAAGTACATCGGCCGGGCAATCGACGACCTGATCCAACGGGCCGGATTCTCCGCATCGCTCGCCCAAGAGTGGCCCGAGCGGTTCGTGCCGGTCCGCTCGTGCGAGCCGCTGGCCGAGTGTGAATTCCTGATCGAGAGCGTCTTGGAAGACATTGCCGCCAAGCACGAGCTTTACGATCAGATCGAATCGCTGGTGGGCCCGACGGTGCCGATCGCCAGCAACACCTCGGCGCTGCCCATCAGCCGACTCCAGCAAGGGCGGAGGCATCCCGAGCGATTCCTGGGCATGCACTGGGCCGAGCCGGCCCACGCCACGCGATTCATGGAGATTGTGCGCGGAGAGCAAACCTCCGACGCGGCGCTCGCGGCCGCGGTGGCTTTGGCAAAAGCGATCGGCAAGGAGCCTTCGCTGGTCTTGAAGGACGTGCCGGCGTTTATCGTCAACCGGCTGGGCTACGCCATGTACCGCGAGGCGCTGAACCTGCTGGAGATGGGCGTGGCCGACGTGGAGACGATCGACCGCTCGTGTCGCAACGCCTTGGGCCTCTGGGCCACGATGTGCGGCCCGTTTCGCTGGATCGACTTGACCGGCGGCCCGGCGCTGTATGCCAAGGCGATCGCGGGCGTGCTGCCCACGCTCTCCAACGCCACGCAGCTACCGGGGTCAATGCAGGAATTGGCCGACTCAGATGCCCGCGGAATCGCCAACCGCCGCGGATTCTACGAGTACACCGACGAGGAGGCCCGCCGCTGGGAAGAGCTTCTCCGCGAGCACGCCTGGACCGTGCGCGATCTGTTGAACAAGTACTTCCCGTTGGAGTCGCCTAGGAATGAATAGCGAATAGTGAATACGGAAGGCAGAATGAATCTGCGCGGAGGCATTCTCCATTCGCTATTCCGTATTCAGTATTCGCTATTCACTCCCGACTCGGGGCGCGACCGCTGGTCGCGGCTTTATGTGCCGCACAACAGGTCGCGGGCCGCGGCGGCCATGAGCGAGTACAGGTCCTCCAACTCGCCGATGTCGACCGAGGAGAAAGCAATTCGGATGTCGCGGTCGCCGTCGGCGATCACGCCCACCCCGTACTTCTCCAAGAGGTGCTTGCGGAACGTCTCGGCGTCGATCCCTTTGAGCTTCAGGCACATGAAGTAGCCGGCGTTGAAGGGATAAGGCTCCCAGAACTTCGCGTACTCCGGCGCGCGGAGGATTTCTTGGACCTTCTTCGCCCGGGCCTCCAGGATCGCCTTCTTCTCCGCACGCTCTTCGGCAAGACTCGGCTTAGCCATAGCTTTAGCGAGGATCGACTGCGACGCCTGCGAGCAGTTGGAGATGGCACTGCGGATCGCCCCGGCCACCTTCTTCGTCAGGGCGCCGTAGAGGGCTTCATCGCTCAGGAAGGCCCGCGTACTGAACGTGAGCATGCCGGTGCGGAAGCCCCAGACGAACTCTTCCTTGGTGGGCCCATCGACCTTGACGGCCAGGATCCGCTCGTGGCTCCCAGCCAGGCGCGCGAAGAGCGATTCCTGGTAAACGTCCTCGCCGTAGAACAGTCCGAAATAGGCGTCGTCGGTGACCACGACGAGGTTGCGGCCCTCCTCGGCGGTGTCGAGGAGCAGTGCCACGACCTGGTCGGCCTCCGACTTGCTGATCGCGTAGCCGGTGGGGTTGTTCGGGAAGTTGAGCACGAGGATCGTCTTCCAACTCCCCGCCCGAGTGGCTAACGCCTGGCGAAGGGCCTCCACGTTGAAGCCGCCGCTGGCGTTGAAAAACGGGTAGATCGCCAATTGTGCCTGGTAGCGCACGCCGTAGAGGAGCTCGTAGTTTTCCCAAAACTTGTCGGGCAGGAGCACCATGTCGCCCTTGTCGACGAACAGATCGCCCACCAGGCCCAGGGCGTGCGTCACGCCGCCGGTGACGATCGGCGTTGAGAAGCTCTTTTTCGCCAGGCTCGGGTTCTTGGCCACCAGATCGGCTCGCCACCGCTCGCGCAGGTCGGGGCGCCCGGTGGCCGGCGCGTAGGTGAGAGCGTCGGCCGGGCTCAGGTCGTTGAAAAACTGCATGATCGAGCGCAAGTGCATGGGCTTGCCGTTCTCGCGGGCAATGCCGATGGTGGCGTCATAGCGCTTGGCCTTCTCCTTCGCTTCGGCGCTCTGGGCCAGGATGCCCTTGGGGAAGTAGACACGCTTGGCGAACTCCGAGAGCATCGAGAAGACGTGGGGATTCTCTCGCTCAATGATCTCGTTCAGCTCGACGGCCAGCGGGCGGATCTCCGTGCCCGGCGTCATCAGCGTGATCGGGGCCTTCAGCCGCAGCCGCAAGAGATCGAGCTGTTCCCAAAGGACCTTGGGGAACCGGTTCCCAAACTGCTGAAAGAAGCTGGCGATACTGTCGGTCTCCTCGTACCAGTCGGAACGATTGACGGCAAACAGCTTGTTGAGCGTCTCGCGGGGGACGTCCAATCCGGTCAGGTCGAGACTATCGGGCGTGGGGACGTGGCCGATCGGGGTTTTGACCGCGTCGGCCTCGCCGCGGCAGCGATCGAGGATCCACTCGATCACCCGCAGATTCTCGCCGAACCCCGGCCAGAGGAAATTGCCGTTCTCGTCGGTGCGGAACCAGTTGACGTGGAAGATCTTGGGCGGGTTGGTCATCCGCCTGCCCATGTCCAGCCAATGCTGGAAATAGTCGCCCATGTGGTAGCCGCAGAAGGGCAGCATGGCCATGGGGTCGCGGCGGACCTCGCCGACCGTGCCGAACTGGGCGGCCGTTCGCTCCGAGGCCATGGTTGCCCCGACGAACACGCCGTGTTCCCAGTCGAAAGCCTCGTAGACCAGCGGCGCAAGCCGGGCCCGGCGCCCGCCGAACACGATCGCCGAGATCGGCACCCCGTGGTGATGCTCGGTGCGGAACGAGGCCGAGGGGCACTGCGCCAGCGGCGCGGTGAAACGGCTATTGGCGTGGGCCCCGA
This sequence comes from uncultured Planctomycetaceae bacterium, assembly GCA_964438165.1. Taxonomy (GTDB): domain Bacteria; phylum Planctomycetota; class Planctomycetia; order Pirellulales; family Thermoguttaceae; genus CALFBP01. The sequence goes on from CAYTJV010000757.1 coordinate 3,026, forward strand.
GGATCGGTTTCCCGTCGGCGTCTTTCATGCCCGGCTTCCAGGGTCGGCCGAGCCAGTCGGTTCCCTCTTCCGGTGGCGTGCCGTCGCCGCCTTCCCACCACACCGTGCCCTCCTTGGTGAGCACCATGTTGGTGTAGATGGTCTTGCGGCTGATGGTCTTCATCATGTTGGGATTGGTCTTGGAATTCGTTCCCGGGGCCACGCCGAAGAACCCCGTCTCCGGATTGATGGCCCAGAGCCGGCCGTCGGTATCGATCCGCATCCAGGCGATGTCGTCGCCCACGGTCCAGATGCGGTAGCCCT
>CAYTJV010000758.1:0-3319 GCA_964438165.1 uncultured Planctomycetaceae bacterium
GGTATGGCGGGAGGTCTGGCATGACTAGGCGCAGGTGGACGGACCAGACGCTGTAGGGAACCGTCTATGTGAAGCGCCGGGCCAACGGCAAGGGGGGTCGTAAGGCCGTGGAGCTTGCCCATCACGATGTCTTCCAGGCAGCAGCGCACGATCTGTTCCCTGGTGCGGAAGACCTCGGGCCCGATGAAGCCGGCCACGTCGTTCAAGTGTACCCAGGGCGCCGACTCCCGGCCGGCGCGGCGCTGGGCCTCCGCCACCTTCTGCTTCAGCAGTCGGGCGAATCCGTACTTGCGGGCCTCATGGATGACCATGTCGGTCCCCTGGCCGTGGCCGTTGGTGAAATCGGCGCCCTGCCCAGTCTCGAAGTAGAAGCCGTACTTGCCGGTGCGGCGGGAGGCGTAGTCGAGCATCTTCTCCAGGGTGAGATCGAAGGTGGCATTGGCCGCCGTGCTCCCGGCGAGGCTCTGGAACCAGATGCCGGTGGTGCCGGGGTTGCGCTTCTCCAACTCCGCTTGAATGTCGACGTGCGCCAAGACCGAATGGGGCAGAACGTCCTCGAGCCCAAACGCGCGGCGGAGATCCAGCAAGGCCGCCTCCACGGCCGCCACGCTATCGGGATCGCTGCTCACCGGGTTGGTGCCGAGCACCACGTCGCCCACCGCGTACGACCAGCCGCTGAACACCTGCCAGACGATGTCGTCGACGTTATCGGTGGGCGAATTCGGCTGAATGCGAGCGCCGAGGTACCCGGCGGCGCCGATCTGCGTGCCCGGCAAGGGATGGAAGAGCTTGCGCCCGACGGCAATCAGATCCTCTTCTGACATGAGTTTGATCACACAGCCGATGACGTCGCTTGCCAAGCCATCGAGCAGGGGCCGGATTTCCGCTTCCTCATGCTTGAGGAGGAACTCGCGCAGCCCACCGAACGTCCGCTCGGAGCACTTCCGCTGCGCGGCCCGATCGAGGTCGGCTTGGAGGCGGGCGTAGAGGGCGTCGTAGAACAACGGATGGGCGGCCAGTTGCCCGACGCGCGTCTTGGCCAGCAGCTTCCGCGATTGGCGGCGCGACGCCTCATCCGCGGCCGCCACGCCCAGGATCTGATCGCCCTCCTTGAACTCGTTGGCGGCCCCGATGATTTGCCGGTAGAGCGTCGGATCGAAGCTGCCCCGCACGCGCCGGACATAGGAGAAGAGGTCTTCGCCATTGCGGACGTCAGAGACGTGCACTCCGGATGCGGGACTCTTTTTCGCGGGTGGGTTGGAAAGCGCATCGCCGATCAGGCCGACTCCTAAGACACCGCCTGCCGCCAAACCGCAGAATCGCCTCCGATTCACACCACGCACCTTGCCAAGCGAGGACATTGGTCGGCTCTTGTCCTTGAGGGATGCGGAAAATCGACACACCCCATCCTACGGGGATCGTGCCGGCTTGTCAATCTGCGACGCCACCGCCGGGCCCGCCCCAATGGCACTAAGCTTGGAGGACTGGTATTGACAAAAAGAACGGATCCTCGCTGACTTAAGTTGTTGTCTTAACTCAACTTGGTCAGGAGGACCCGTAGCATGTACACGGATGCACTCAGAGTAACGGCGACGTGGTTGGCGCCTTGGACCTCCCCGGCCGCTTTTCTTCCTCGTAGGTTATGCTTCAGCATAACGCTCAGGTTCGGAGGATATGCTGAAGCATAACCTACGCGACTATGCCCGGCTACCGGCGAGGCTTTGCAGGGCGGACTCGAACTTCAGGTCATCGCCGGCAAGTGCCGTGATCGCGTGATCGACGGCACGAACGGCCGGGCTGCGGCGGCCTGCGGAACTGATCGGGGACTTTGTCGCGGCCACCGCGGGGGACACGGCCGTGTCGGCCCGGGGCGAAGGCGAGGCGAAGGTGGAATCCACCGTCGTCTTCCTGGCGACCGTGCTCGTGGTCTTGGTGCTGGCGGTCTTGGTCTGCCCGCCCAGCAGGCTGACAATCGCGGCGTCCATGGCCTGGGAGAGCGGCGCGGAGGGAGCCTGCGGCTGGGTCGCCAGCATGCTGCCCGGTGCGGGCGGGTCGACGATGCCTTGCGGGTTGGTGTTGCCGACGGCAAGTGCGAACGAGACGGCCGCCGCCTGGCTGCCTGAGGTCCGGCTGGCGGCGGCGTTGTACTGATACACGCGATCGGTGCCGCTATCGACGATCCAGACGTTGCTCACGTTGCTCGGATCGATCGTAACGCCCCTCGGGCTGGTCGCGCCGGAGGTGCTGATCGTCCAGCTTCCCACCAGCGAGCCGGAGAGCGTGTACTTAAAGACCTTGTCGGTGGTGGAATCGTTCACGACCCACAGGTTCACTCCGTCGGTCGTAATATCCTTCGGACTGGTATTGCCGCTGTTGAGGCTGAAGCTGCTGCCCGCGTTCTGACTGCCGGATAGGCGCGTCGCGGCCCCAGTGTACTTGTAGACCTTGTCGCTCTTGGCATCGACGATCCAGACGTCGGTGCCGCTTACGGCAATGCCTTCCACCGTGGCGTTGCTGGGCAGGGTGCCGGCGGTCCAGGAGCCGAGCAGGCCGCCGCTGGTGTTGTAGACGTACACCTTGCGGTTGGCGTCGACGACCCAGGTCTTGTCGCCTGCCGTTGTGCTGGCCGCTCCCCGCGGGGCGGTATTGCCGCTGTTGAGGCTGTACGATTCGACCGATCCACCGCTGGCGTTGTACTCGTATGTCTTGTTCTGCGTGGCATCGTCGACGACGTAGAACTTGGTTTGGAGCGCAGCCTTGTCCCGGTTGACGACGGAAACGTCGGCCGGGTTGAAGCCATTGTAGGTGGGATCGCTGCTGACGGCCGGCGCGAGGATGATCGTGTAGGCGATGTCCCCGTCGAGCAGGGAATCGGCGACCCCCGTGACCGTCACGGTCTGCGTGATACTCCAATTGGCCGGAGTGAAGGTCAGGCTGGAGGTCGAGAGGGTCCCTTCGGTCGGGTCGCCGTTACTGAGCGCGATCGTCACGTTCGCGGTCGGCTGCGAGGTCAGCGTCACCCGCAAGACGTCACTGACGCCGTCCTCGGTTGTGACCAGCCCGGTTCCAGGGGTCACGCTGATTTGCGGACCCGGATGAACGATCGCCAGCCCCTCAAGCCCCGCACCCGAACCGAGACTGACAATCATCGAGCCATCCAGATTGGCCCGATAAATGGTTTTGGTCAGGTCATCCGTCCAGTAGATCTTGCCGGCCGGAAGATCGAGCGCGAGTCCGAGTGGATTGGAACTGTTTCCCAGCGTCGCGGTATTCACCAGGATTTCCACATTCGTGCCGTCCAGATTGGCCCGGCGAATCA
>CAYTJV010000759.1:0-3318 GCA_964438165.1 uncultured Planctomycetaceae bacterium
TTTTCCCCGGCTGGCCCGACGCGTACACGCTTGCGGCCTTCGCGGCCTCGCTGGTGATGTCGTTCTTGTTGGGCTTTTTCCTCGAAGCCACGCTGGGCATGGTCGGATTCTGGTTCCTTGAGGTCAGCTCGCTGTTGTTCGTCTACATGCTCTTCAATTTCTTTTTTTCCGGCCACATGTTTCCGATCGACATATTGCCGGGCATCTGGGGTGAAATCGTCCGGCTGATCCCCCTGCAATACCTGGCGTATTTTCCCTCGGCCGTGTTCCTGGGCAAGATCACGGGGCCGGCCCTGGCCTGGGGCCTGGCGATGCAATTGGCCTGGGTCGTTTTCTTTATCATCACCAGCCGCCTAGTGTTTCATTTCGGCGTGCGGCGCTACAGCGGGTTCGGAGGATAGTTTGGACACCGTAAGCAGAAAAATCGTGCTCCTCGGCTGCACCGTGGCGGCGGTGGCGATCGCCGTGGTCGGGCTGTGTCACCTCCGCCTGCCTGCGCGTCCTGATGCCGGTGGGCATGACTCGGCCCAGAGCGATTCATCCGCCGCAGGCCGGACCGCCATTGGGGAATCTCGCGCGCCGACGGGTCCCGCTTGTCCGATCCAACTCCGCGACGTTTCCGGCCAGACCGGCATCGCGTTTCGGCACACCGACGGGTCCAGCGGCCGGCACTATATCGTGGAGACGGTCGCCTCCGGGCTGGCCACGTTCGACTACGATGGCGACGGACTGATCGACATTTACTTTCCCAACGGCGCGCCGCTGCCGGGCACGAAGGTCGACGAGCCTCCGCGGCACGCGCTCTACAAGAACCTCGGCGGCTGGAAGTTCCGCGACGTCACGGAAGCGGCGCACGTCGCCTGCACCGGCTATGGCTTGGGGGCGACTGCCGGCGATTTCGATAATGACGGCCACCCCGACCTCTACGTGAGCAACTTCGGCCCCAAGGTCCTCTTCCGGAACCGCGGGGACGGCACGTTCGCCGACGTGACCAGCCGGGCAGGCGTGGCCGACGGAAACAAGGTCGGGGCCGGGGCCTGTTTCCTGGACATCGACGCCGACGGCAACCTCGATCTGTTCGTGGCCAACTACGTCAAGTTCTCCTTCGCGACCCACGTCACCGAATCGCGCGGCAACTACACCGACTACGCCGGGCCGAGGCGCTACCCGCCCGACGAGCAGACGCTCTTCCGCAACACCGGCGACGGCACGTTCACCGACGTCAGCGCGGACCGCGGCGTCAGGCAGCACTTGGGCAAAGGGATGGGCATGGTCTCGGCCGATTACGACAACGACGGCGACGCCGACATCTTCTTGCTCAACGACGTGTTCGGGAACTTCTGCTTTCAGAACGACGGGACGGGGAAGTTCGAAGAAGTCTCGCTCGCCGGCGGCTTCAAGTACAACGGCCAGGGACTCCCGCTGGGCAGCATGGGCGTCGACTGCGGCGACTACAACAACGACGGCTGGCTCGATTTCTACCAGACCTCCTACCAGGACGAGTTCCCCGTGCTCTTCAAGAATCTCGGCGGCGGCACGCTGGAAGACGCCACCGTGCGCTCCGGCGCCGGGCGCGGCACGTTCAACAATGTCAAATGGGGGTGCGGGTTCGTGGACTTCGACAACGACGGCCACCGCGATCTGTTCATCGCCATGGGACACCTCCAGGACCTCATCGACCAATACGACACCTCCACCTCCTACCGGGCCCGCAACGTCCTGCTCAGGAACCGGGGGGACGGCACATTCGAGGACATCTCCGACCGCTGCGGCGACGGACTGCTGCCGGCGCTCTCCAGTCGCGGCGCGGCTTTCGACGACTTGGACAACGACGGGGATATCGACGTGGTGGTTCTCAATTCCCGCGACCGGCCGACCATCCTCCGCAACATGCTCAACGAGTCGGGCGTGAAGAATCACTGGCTCCAGATCCAACTCCGCGGGGTGAAGACCAATCGCGACGGCGTGGGCGCGCGGGTGCGCGTGACCGCGGGCGATCTGGTCCAGATTGCCGAGGTCCACAGCGGGCGGGGCTACCAGAGCCACTTCGGCACGCGGCTGCACTTCGGGCTGGGCCGGCGCGACCGCATCGACCGCATCGAGGTCCGCTGGATCGGCGGCGGCGGTGACGTGCTGGAAAACCTCTCCGCCGATCAACTCCTCACCATCCTCGAAGGGACTCGCGGCCTCCTGGGATTCTGAAGACCTATTCCGGCCGTCTTTCGCGAAGAACACCGCCTCAAGGCGGGACTACGAGCGGCTGCGGCTGGGAAAGCGGTCCTGGATGGTTTGGACCGTCATATCTTCCTCGCGCAGGGCTTCCATGGCTTTGACGGCGGCGTCGGCGGCCTGGAGCGTGGTGATGCAAGGGATGCCCATGGAAACCGCGGCCGCGCGGATTCGCCCTTCATCGGTCCGGGCGCCTTTTCCGCTGGGCGTGTTGAGCACGAGTTGGATCTGGCCGTCGCGCATGTAGTCGATCAGATTGGGGTGCCCTTCCTGGATCTTCTTGACCCGCTGGACCTTGATGCCCGCCTCTTCCAGGCACTGCGCGGTGCCGCGCGTGGCGATCAGCTCGTAGCCCAATCGCTCCAGGCGACGGGCCAGGCCGACGATGTGTTGTTTCGCGCGTTCGGCCACGCTAAGGAAGATCCGGCCGCTCCGCGGCAGAACCGTGCCGGCGGCAATCTGGCTCTTGGCGAAGGCAATCGAGAACCGGTCGCTGATTCCCATCACTTCGCCGGTCGATTTCATTTCCGGGCCGAGCACGATGTCGACCCCGGCGAACTTCACGAACGGGAAAACCGACTCCTTGATGGAAACGTGGGCCGGGATTGGGTCGCTGGTCAGGCCTTGCTGGGCCAGGCTTGTGCCCATCATGGCCTTGGTCGCCACCTTGGCCAGCGGAATGCCGATCGCCTTGGAGACAAAAGGCACGGTACGGCTCGCCCGGGGATTCACCTCGAGAATGTACACGTTCGGCCGGCCGTCCTCGCGCTTCACGGCGAACTGGACGTTCATCAGGCCCCGGACGTTGAGGTCGCGTGCCATGGCCCGCGTGGCCTCCTTGATCTCGGCTACCACGGGGCCTTCCAGGCTATACGGCGGGATGGCGCAAGCCGAATCGCCCGAATGGATGCCCGCCTCCTCGATGTGCTCCATCACGCCGGCCACGATCACTTGCTCGCCATCGGCCACGGCGTCGACGTCGACCTCGGTGGCATCCTCCAGGAAGCGGTCGATCAAGACCGGCTGCCCTTCGGCCACAATGAACGCCTCCTTGACGAAGTGTTCGAACTGACTGCCGTCGTAGCAGAT
>CAYTJV010000760.1:0-3297 GCA_964438165.1 uncultured Planctomycetaceae bacterium
TGGAAGGATCGGCTCCCACACGGCGGCGGAGTTGTGTGCCCTGGTCGAAACCGGCTTGGGCCCTACCCCGAAGACTTCAGAGTTCTCCAAGACTTCGGAAGTCTGCCGCCGATATCGATTGATTGCCTGCCAGGGGGGCTGTGGGCCGACGGGTTTGATCCTCTTCGGCGAGGATGCCGGCGGTCGTGCCTCCTCGGGAGTCGTCTGGTTGGACGCCGCGGGCCGTCAACGGGTCGTCGAGATTCTGGACCAACTCAGCCATCGAGAATCGCAACAGAACGCTCCGAAAGCAACCAGCGAGGGTGCGACAGCCGAACAGCGCGCGCAAAACGCCGAGTCATTGAGCGACCCCTAACCCCCGACCCCTACCCCCTTCCCCATGGACGTTCTTGGAATTGGCACCGACATCACGGAGTGTCTGCGAATCGCCCAGATGATCGAGCGACACGGCGAGTTGTTCGTCGATCGCGTGTACACGGCGGAGGAGATCCGCTATTGCCAGCGGCGAAAGCAGGCCACGCAGCACTTCACCGGCCGCTGGGCCGCGAAGGAAGCGGTGCTGAAGGCGCTGGGCACCGGATGGCGGCAGGGCATTAGCTGGCGCGATGTCGAGGTCCAGAACGAGCCGGGGGGCAAACCGATGATCGCCCTGCGCGGGGGAGCGAAAGCAGCCGCCGACCGGCTCGGCATCGCCGAGGTGCTGATCTCGATCTCCCACTGCCGGAGCCATGCCACCGCCTTTGCCGTGGCCCTGGGCGAGGCGAAGGAGCAGGCGTAACGAGCGGCCGAAGGCCGCCCATTTTGGAGTGCGGCGACTTGTCGCCGCTTTCTTTTTCATTGGGCCGTAGCTGCTCGAACCGCCAAAAGAAAGCGGCGATCAATCGCCGCACTCCAAAGGCCCGGTGAGGAACCAGTCCAAAGAAATCCCAAGCAGGTAATGCTGCAAGAGCCCGGACAGCAGCGATCGGGTGCGAATTGCCAGCACGCCCCACAAGAGGCCGGCCAGCAGCGAGGCGTAGGTCTCGCTGGCGGGCCGGCCGAGGTGGAGGAGCCCCGAGGCGAGCACTTGGACCAAGAGGGCATTCACGTCCCCGATTCGGTCCCGGATTCCAACTTGCAGAAAACCGCGGAAATGGAACTCCCAGCCGACGTAGAACAGCAGGTACGTGGCGGCGTGAATCGCGAACATCGCCGGCGACTTGCCCGCGCTCGGGTTGATCGGGTAGTGGGCCTGCACCGTTGGGTCCGTGGACGCGAGGTATCCGGCCAGCACAAAGCACGGGCAGAGCACGAGGATCGACCGCCAGGTGCGCGCCTTGTCGCCGATCCGGACCCCATAGTCGGCCAGCCGCTCGCGAAATGCAAACCGCACGAGGATCGCCGGCGCGAGGCCCAAGAGCACGAAGCCGGCCAGGAACGAGTACACGGCGCCGCTGGCCGCACGGTCGCCCCACAAGACGCACGACTCGGGAATCGCCTCGGCAAGCCATTTCGGATCGCCGGAGTACCTCCAGGTAACCAACAAGAACGGCGCGACCAGGAGGATGACCGTCGGCTTGAGCTGCTCGCCGCGGAACGCCGAAGCCAGACCATCCCACACTGCCCGGCCGCTCATGCCCGCTCCTTTCTGACCCGCTGGAGCCAATCGTAGGTGATCTTCAGGCCATCGGCCAGCGGCGTCGGCCGGTAGCCCAGCTCGCGCTGGGCCTTGTCCGTGCTGTACACCCAGTCGGCCAGGAACATCCGTACCCAGCCGGGGGAAATCTGCGGATAGATCCCGAACCATTCCGCCCGCTTTTTCAGAAACCACGCGAAGATCAAGGCGGAATAGCGGAACACGGGGACCTGGAAGTGCCGCCGGCCGCTCACCCGGTCGACCAGGCGGAAGAACTGCTTGAGCGAGGCGTTCTCTCCGCCGAGGATGTAGCGTTGGCCGATCCGCCCTTTTTCCATGGCCAGGATGTGCCCTTGCACCACGTCGTCGATGTACACCCAGTTGCCCACGTTGACGCCCAGGTTGAGCAGGAACGGAACCAGGCCGCGGTCGTACTGGTCGATCAGGAGCGAAACTGAATTGCCCTCGGTCAGATGCCCCGGCCCGTAGACCCGCGCGGGATTGACGATCACCGCCGGAAACCCCTCGGCGGCGCGGCGGAGCGCTTCCTGTTCGGCGATCGTCTTGGTTTCATCGTAGTCGGCGAAGTAGCGGTCGGTGCTCCGCGGGCTGTCTTCGTCGTGTATCTGGCCGCGAGGGGTGGGCCCAAACGTGAGCAGGGTCGACGTCCCTACCACTCGCTGGACGCCTTGCTCGGCGGCCGCATCGAAGACGTTCCGAATCCCCTGCACGTTCATTTCGTGGAATACCTTGGGGTCGCGGGCCCAGTTCTTCGCGTAAGCAGCCAGATGGTAGACCTGCGAGCAGCCCTCCATGCCGCGCACAAGCGAGTCGCGGTCGGTGATGTCGCCGCGAGCCCACTCGACCAGCGGCGACGCCAGCGGCCCGCCGTTCTTCCAATCGAAACCGGGCGGGGGATCCGGCCGGGGATTCGGGCGGCGGCTCAGGGCGCGGACCGCCTGCCCCCGCTGAACCAGGGCCTCGATCAGCCGCGTGCCAATGAACCCGTTGGCCCCGGTAACGAACGCCCTGCCTTCACAACTTCGCATAGCACCCCTTCAGATACGCCACCGACTTGGCCAGGGCCTTGGAGGTCTCGTCGGGCGGCGGCTCGCCGTGCAGGAACGGATTCACGTACCAGCGGTAGTTGATCTTGGCCAGCGCGGCCAGCCAGGGGATGAAATCGGTGGGACCATGGCCGGGAAGCTGCCCAACCCCGGGGGCAAGCTGCCAGGCATAGAAGTAGAAGAGCTGCGCGCCGGCGATCGCGATCACCTCTTCCACCGAGTCCTTCTTCGCTTGCACGTGATACGGCGCCAAGGCGATCCCCAGGCGTGTACTCTTGTTGATGTCGACGAACGCCTTGAACGAATCCGGGCAGTCCAACAGGGCGTGGCCGTGATTCTCGATGGCCAGGTACGAGTTGTGCTTCTCCGCCAGATCGACTTGCGGCTTCAACTCCTCGATGAAGCTTCGCATCCGGGCGGTGAGGTCCTTCGGATCGCAAGGGCCGGCACTGCCCGTGATCGCCACGCCGCCGCCACACTGGCCCAACAGTTCCGCATAACGCGGATATCCGCCGGCATACACCGAGAACGAATTGAGCTTCAAGTTCTGTTTGGCGAGCAACTCCTTGAGCCCCTCGGCCTGCTTCATGAAAAAGAAGATGGGCACGGTCATGG
>CAYTJV010000761.1:0-3294 GCA_964438165.1 uncultured Planctomycetaceae bacterium
CCGTGTGCGGGGGTGGGTCGCGGTGTATGGCCTCGGGTGCTGGCTGGCGTGTGGGATCAGTGCGGCGCTGGTCTGCGCGCTGACCGACTACGTGGTTCGCTTCCGCGATCCGGGAATCCGCGTGCTGGCAACGCTGGGTGTTTCGGGCGTGCTGGCGTGGGCAGCGTATCGATACATCTACTTGCCCTGGACAGTCCGATTCCGCGACGTCGACTTGGCCCGCCGCGTCCAAATGCGGTTCCCAACGCTTGGCGACGACCTAGCCAGCGCGGTGGAATTCCTCAAGCAGGCCGACGACGATCCGACGGCCGGCTCGCTGCCGCTTCGCCGGGCCGTGGTCGCCCGCGCGACCGACGCGGCGGCGGGCCTTGATTTTCGCCGCGTCGTTCATGCCCGCCCCGCCTGGCTCGCGGGTCTTGTGGCCGTGCTGGCCGCTCTCTTGGCCGCTTTGCTGGTGATCGCCGATCCGACCTCGGCTCGGATCGCGTTGGTCCGGTTGGCGCAGCCCTTGGCCGACATTCCTTGGCCTCAAGTTCACCACCTTGCGATCCGCAATCCGGTGGAGCGGATTGCCCGCGGCCAGCCGTTCGAGGCGGAAGTCATTGATGCCGAAGGCGCCCGCCTGCCGGCCGAGGCGCAGATCTTCTACCGGTTCGAAAACCCCGACGGCCCCTTCAGCGAAGAGAGCGAGCCGATGCGCCTGGTACACGGGATGATGGTGGCGCGGCGGGAGCGAATGACGCGGCCCTTCTCGTTCCGCGTGGAAGGGGGCGACGACCGCTCGATGCCCTGGCGGCCGGTCGAGGTGGTCGATCCGCCGACCATCGCCGCGCTCCGTGTGACGCTCACCCCGCCCGCCTACACCGGCTGGCCGCAAGGACAATCCGAGGGCAATATCCGGGCCTTGGCGGGCACCCGGGCGGAGATCGCCGCGTCGGCGACCAAACCGTTGGCCGTCGCCGCACTTGTTGTCGATCGTGGAACGGCAGGGCCGGAAAAGGTGACAGGCACCTTTTGTGCGGAGCCGGGCACCGACCGAAGGTTGGTCGCGGGCCTTTCAGGCAAAAGGTGCCTGTCACCTTTTCCGGCCCTGCCCGCTCGGATCGCCGATGACGGGCTGCAACTGACGGTTCCCGCCGAGTCGAGCTCGCCATGGATCCTCGAGAAGTCGGGTTCATACGGGTTCCGGCTCACCGACCGGGAAGGGATCTCCGACGGCGAGGACGTGCGTTGGGAGATTCGCGTGGTGCCCGATGCCCCGCCCAGCGTCACCTTGGAAGAGCCCGGCGCCGGCGCGGACCTGTTCGTCACGCCGCAGGCGGTGGTGCCGCTTGGGGTCAGCGCGAGCGACGATCTGGCAATCCAACGGGTTGATGTTCAATTCACCCGCTCCGACCGCCCGGCCGATCCGCCGGCCAGGCAGTCGCTGTATACCGGCCCCAGCCGGCCCAAGTCGGCAGCGCTTGGGACACACGGCACGGCGGACCGGCAGACGGTCCGCTCCGCCTGGAAGCTCGATGAGTTGAAGCTCGCGCCCGGCGCCCAGGTGGCCTTCTGGGCCGAGGCGGCGGACTACAAGCCGCAGACCGCCAAGAGCGAGGTGCGGAGGCTTTCGGTCATCGCGCAGGAAGACCTGACCCAGCGACTTGCCTCCCGGGAAGCGGCAATCCTTGGCGAGCTTTCCCGCGCGCTGGCAGTGCAGCGGCGCGGCCGGGAGCAGGTGGCGGCCCTGGAAAAGCGGGCCGCCGAGCATCCGCGCCTGGAACAGCTCGACGTCGATCGACTCCGCGGCGCGGAGCTCAATCAGCGGCAGATCGAGCACACGCTGTCCAGCCGTAGCGAAGGCATTCCGGCGCAGGTCCTCAGCCTCCTGGCCGACCTGGCCAACAACCGGCTCGACCAGCCTCGCATGAGGCAACGCATGGAAAAGCTTCTGGCCCGTTTGGAGCGTTTGGCGGCCGAAGAGCTTCCGGCAGCGGGCCGTGAACTGACCGCGGCGATCAAAGCCGCCCAGGCCCTGCTCGACCAGCGCGACTCGAAACGTCCGGCGACGTCGTTGCGGACTCCGATCGCCGCGGCTGGAAAACACCAGGACGCAATCATCTCCGCCCTGGAGCAAATGACCGACGAGCTAAGCCAGTGGAATCGCTTCCGCGGATTCTCTCGCGACGTGGGCGAGTTGGCCCGCGAGCAGGACGACCTGGCCGCCCGGACCCGCGACCTCGTCCGCCGGACCCTCACCAAGCAACTCAAGGACCTCACGCCGCAGGAGGCGGCCGAACTGGCCGATGCGGCCCGGCAACAGGCCGGGATCGCCGGCCGCTTGGATGCGGTCGGGCAGGCCATGGATCAGGCCATCGGTCAGGCCTCGCCCGGCGATCCTGCCGCCGCCAACGTGGCCGAAGGTCTGCGCCGTGCCCGGGAACTCAACCTCGCCGGCCAGATGCGCTCCGCCGGCGAGCAGATCCAGCAGAACCAGCTCGGCCAAGCCACCCAGCAGCAAAGGCGTGTCCAGGAGGGACTGCGGGAAATCGTGGATCTCCTCTCCGGTCGCCAGCGGCCCAAGCCTGCTGAGCAACCGACGGCACAGGTCGAGCAGTCGCTTAAAGAAATCAAGCGGATCCAGGAAGAAATCAACCGCCACACGCAGGAGTTGGAGAAATCGTTCGGCCCGGCCGACCGATCCAGCGCCGAGGCCCGCCGCCGGTATGAAGCCCTGGGCCGCGAGCAAGCGAGGCTCGGCGAGCTGCTCCAGAAGCTGTTCGCCCCAAGTCCTTCCGAGGAGCCCAAGCCGTGAAGCCTGGAGAGATGAAAAAACGACTCTTGAGAGCCGCTGCGCGGGCGGCGGTCTTGTTGCACGCTATCCGGCGTCGGGCGGCGGCCTTCCGCAGCCCCGAAGGGGCGAAATACGACAGCCCAGGGCAACGCCCTGGGGAGGAGCGGGTCGCAATGAGCGACAAAGCCCTGAAAGGGCGAAATCTGCCTCGTACGTGGCTCCTATGCCGCCCTTTCAGGGCTTTCCGTTTCGCGCTGGACTCCTCCCCAGGGCGTTGCCCTGGGCTGTCATATCACGCCCTTTTGGGGCTGAAAAGACCATCCTACATCATCTGGTCCGTCGCTTGGTTAATATTGACCGGGGCTAGATTGCACGCCGGTTCGGCGGCTCCGGCGCCATCCGACGTGCCGCGGTCTAGCGCCGAGCGGATCGGCGGCCAGGTCCAATCGCCGGTTCCCCGGGCCGCGGAGGCGCTCGACCGGGAAGCTTTTGGCCTGGAACCCAACCCGCCGTCCCCC
>CAYTJV010000762.1:0-3284 GCA_964438165.1 uncultured Planctomycetaceae bacterium
CTTCGGCCAAAACCGCGATGCCGTGGAATCGGCCGCTCGCAAGGCGGTCGAACCCTCCAGCACAGGCACGGGCTCGACGACGGCCGCCACGGGCCGGCTGCGCGAGATCCTCGCCGGATACGACGTCACCAGCATCACGCCGAAGGCGTTCTCCGGGCTGCTCCAGGAGATCCAGCAGTCGGGCCTCTTGCCCGACAAGGATCTCCAAGAGCTGTTTCAGATCCGCACCGATCTGGACCGGGAGAGCATCGGCCTGGATCAGCGCGTGAACCTCTTGGAAATGTACGGCAAGAGGGTCAAGGCCGCCGAGCAGGACGCCAGCGATTTGGAGGAGAAGCTCGGAGCGGCAGGTGCCCAGGCATTGACCGCGTCGTTGCGTCGCCGCTTGGAATGGCTGGAGAAGTTCGCCGCGATTCACACGTCGCCGGACGGGGCGACGATCAACGCCCTGGCGTAATCCAATGTAGTAGGCACACTCCGTGTGCCGTAAGTGCGCGGACGGCACACGGAGTGTGCCTGCTACAGGCCCGGTTCCACGGGATGGCCGCTTAAGGCCCTTTGGCCGTTCTTCTTGCCGTTGCGTCCGTTGCCGTTGCCGGAGGTTTCGTAGGCACGGCCGGAGATCCCCTTGTGGAAATTCTCCGTGGCGATCTGCGCCAGCCGTCGGCCGCACGGGGTGGGGTACTGGCCGGTGATGCATGCCTGGCAAAGCTGATCGGCATCGAGTCCGATCGCCCGCGCAATCGACTCCACGGGCAGGTAGCGGAGCGAGGTGGCGCCGAGTTGGGCGGCCATGCGGGCCTCGATCTCCGGGGTCAGCGGGCCGCCGCCCAGAAACGTCGGGGCAAAAAGCTCGCCCAACGTCGACATGTCGATGCCGTAGAAACACGGCGAGATGATCGGCGGGCAAGCCACGCGGACATGGATCTCACGCGGCTGGCCCACCACCCAAATCCGCTCCAAGAGCGCTTTAAGCGTGGTGGCCCGCACGATCGAATCCTCCACCAGGATCACCCGTTTGCCTTCCAGCACCTCGTAAAGCGGCGTGTACTTGGTTTGGGCCTTCTTGACCCGCGTGTCGCTCCCCTCGATGAAGGTGCGGCCGCTGTAACGGTTGCGGATCAGGCCCTCCAGGCACGGCACGCCCAGCTTGTAGGCCATGGCGGCGGCCGCGGCCTTGCTCGTGTCGGGCACGGGGACTACGACCGTGTCCTCATCCAAGGGAACCGTTTCCAGCCGGGCCAGCTCTTCCCCGAGGCCCTTGCGGGCCATGTAGACGCTCCGCGCGTCGAGCGTGCTGGCCACGTTCGAGAAATAGACCCACTCGAAGAAGCAATGAGCCCGGCGCGGACTCGCGGCGAACTGCTGCACCTCCAGTTGCCCTTCCTTGATCGTGACGACCTGCCCCGGCAAGAGCGAGCGGATGTTCTCCGACGAGAACCCGAGGTTCAACAGGGCCACACTCTCGCTGGCCGCGGCAAACAGCGACCCCTCGATTGCATAGCTAAGCGGCTTGATTCCCAGCGGGTCGCGGGCGACCATCATGTCGCCCAGGGCATCGAGGAAGACCAGGCTGTAGGCCCCGTCGAACTGGGTCGCAATCTCCCCGCACACCTCCACCAGCGGCGGCTGCTCGTCGTGCGACAGCGCCGAGCTGAGCGCGTGCATGATGATTTCCGTGTCGCTCTCGCGCGCGAGGTGGTTGTTCGGATTGGCCAGCAGTTCTTCGCGCAGCTCCTGGTAGTTGGCCAACTGCCCGTTGAAGGCGAAACTGAACCACTTGTGCCGCTTGATGTGGTGCCGCTCGAAGGGCTGGGCATAGCCCTTGTCCTCGGCCCCGCACGTGGCGTAACGCACGTGCCCGATGGCGGCAATCCCGACATACCTCTTCATGAGGTTTTCGTACTTGCCGCGGTGGTTGAGGCGGAACACCTCGGTGACGCTGCCCACGTCCTTGCGCGTGTCGAGCAACTGCTTCCGCTGCGGATCGAACGAAGTCATCCCGGCCGCCAACTGCCCGCGGTTCTGGATATCCAGGAGCATCCGCGGCATGAGCCGGGCGATTTGTCTCGGGTTACCTTCCGGGCACAGAGGACTGACCTCGCGTCCCGGTAGATGGTAGATCGCGGCAACGCCGCATTCATCGTGCAAGTCGCTCATCGGTCGATGTAGATCACGGTTAGAGGACGAAACCCACCTTGACACAACGACATGCACAGCAAAGCGTCCCGGTCGATCTCCCCATCCTGCCCGTCGACCGGGTGCCGCTCCGGCAAAGACATTGTAAGAAGGATTCCCGCATTCCTCAATCGCCCCTCCGAAGGGTAGCGGGATTCCGCCAGTTCGGGCCCAAGAATGAAACCTGTCAGCCGAAATCCGATCGTGATAAGCTGATAGCCGACGGCTGACGGCTGAAAGCTGACCACTCTTTCAGGCTTCGCACCCCCCAATGACCGACCTTCTACGCCAGGAAATCGCGGCTTTGGCCACGACGATCGTGGTCAAAGTGGGCACGCGCGTCGTTACCCGGGATCATGGATGCCTAAACGAAGAGCGCATTGGCCAGTTGGCGGAGGAGCTTCACCACGTTATAGCGACGGGCCGGAAAGTGGCTTTGGTAAGCTCGGGGGCCGTGGGGGCGGGCATGGGACGCTTGGGCATAACCAGCCGGCCGACCGACGTGGCTCGTCTCCAGGCCGTCGCTGCCGTAGGCCAGAGCCTCCTGGTGGAGGCCTACGAGCGATCGCTGCGGGCCTTCGGACGCCATGCTGCCCAGATCCTCCTGACGGCGGGAGACCTTGACCACCGCACGAGCTATCTGAACGCCCGCAACACCATTCTCACCTTGATGAACGAATACGGGGCGGTGCCGATCATCAATGAGAACGACACCGTCAGCGTGGAGGAGCTGCAAACCACCTTCGGAGACAACGACCGGCTGGCAGCCATCGTCACCAACCTCATTCAAGCTCCGCTGCTGGTCCTGCTTTCCGACGTGGAGGGGCTCTTCGACGGCGACCCGGCCGAGCCCCAGTCGAAGGTCATCCCCACGGTCCAGCGGCTCGACCGCTCGGTCTTCGAGCTGGTTAAAGACCGAGTCACCGGGGTGAGCAAGGGGGGGATGGCGAGCAAGCTCCGCGCGGCCCAGCAGGCCGTGACGTCCGGCGAAAACGTGATCATTGCCAGCGGGCGGACTCCCGGCACGCTGGCAAAGAACCTGGCCGGCGAGCCGGTGGGGACACTCGTCCTGGCCAAAGGACAAGCTGTGGCGGCCCTCAACCCAC
>CAYTJV010000763.1:0-2353 GCA_964438165.1 uncultured Planctomycetaceae bacterium
TCCGAACGACCCAATAGCAAAAGTCTTGCTGTAGAGCTAATCCCGGCCTGACCCCGTGACTGCAGTGACTGCATTCATCCGCAGCTACTCCTGTGCCTTTAGCGCATCCAGCCACGCCATCCGGTGGATCGATCGTTGGACGAACAAGTGGGCCACCAGGCCGAACAGGATGGCCAGGACCAGCGTCCACGACCAGGTGCCGACGCGGGTGACGATCGGCACTCGGAACATCTCGCTGTTGTACGACCAGACGGTCGCCAGCGTGAGCAGGTATCCCATCGGCATGCCGAGGATCGTGCCCAGCATGGTGACAATCATGCTCTCGCGCAACAGCAGGGAGCCGATCTGCCAGTTCCCGTAGCCCAGCACGCGCAAGGTGGCCACTTCCCGCTGACGCTCGGCGAGGCTCACCAGGGAGGCGTTCACGATGCTGCCGAAGAACACGATCCCCGCGAACAGGATCATTACATCGATCACCACCCATTGGTGCTTGAGCACGGTTTCTTCAATCCCAGCGATGACGTCGGCCCGAGCCGCAACGCCTTCCAGGGCCGGCAGGCGTTTCAGCTCGCGGTACAGGGCGGCCAGGTGCGCGGGGTTGCCGTCCAGCGCTAGTTGCACGCCGCTTACGGCCGACTCCTCGCCGACCAGCCGGCTCAGATAGTGGATATCGGTGTAGACCGTCATGCCGAAGTAGCTGTCGGCGATCTCGCAGACCGGGACCTCCACGGCGCGGCGGAGTCCTTTGACCGGCTCGATGATTACCGTATCGCCAGGGGCCACTCGGAGGATCTCGGCCAGCGTGCGGCTCATGGCCAGCCCGGCCAAGGGGACGCGGATCGGTCGCGCCTCGCGATCGCGCGGCACGGTCAGCCGCGCGCCGGGGGCAAGGCCGGTAATCGAGGCCTTTTTCTCCCGGGCGCCCTTGCGGAAGGTGCAGGCCACGCTCAGGAACGGCTCGGCGCTGTCGACGCCGGGGAGCTTGGCGGCCTCCAGCAAGGCATCGTCGCTCCGCTCGTCCTTCAGCGAGAGGTCCATGTCGCTCCGCAACAGGTGGCGGAATTGGAAATCGAGGAAATAGATCATCGAGTCGGCCATCATCCAGGCATTCACCAGCACGCTGGCCCCCATGGCGGCGGCGAACAACCCGGCGATGGTCCGCACTCGATTGCGGAGCGTGTTGCGCAAGACCATCCGCCACCCGGAGCTGAGCGATTTCCAGAACCACTCCACGCGATCCAGCCAGACGCTCCCGCCTTGGCGCGGAGCGGCCGGCCGCATCGCCTCTGCCGGACGCAGCCGGAGCACAGCCCGGCTCCCACGCAGGCTCCCCAGCAAGGCACAGCCGATGCTGATCGCCAGTCCCAGCCCATGCGTGCCCACCCAAAACTGGTTCTCGAACTCGGGGAATTGGAAGAACAAGCGATACATGCTGCTCATCCCGTGGGCCAGCCAAAGCCCCATCGCGCAACCCAACAGCCCGCCCAACAGTCCCACGGAAATGCCGAGTTTCTGGAGGTGCCAGAAAAGCTCCGCATCGGAGTAGCCCAGGGCCTTGAGCGTGCCAATGACGGTGCGCTGCTGCCGGGTGAGGCGCGTCAGGAAGACGTTGAGCACCAGCGCCGCTACGGCCAGGAACATGGTTGGCGTGATCAGGGCAAAGCTCCACAATCCCTGGATCTCTTGGCTCAGGAACCGATTGGAGAACTGCTCCTCCAGCGGCGTGGTGCTGAACACGCCGTAGGAGGCCAAGAGGTTCTCGGCCCGGCGAAGGATTTCCCCAGTGTTGGCCCGCGCCGAGGCGTCGAGCCGGCCGAGGACCTGATTGGCCGCGCCGCTGAAATCCAGCGCGTCTTCGGCGAACGACTGCTTCAGGTAGAAGACCCCGAAGTGCTTGGGATCGGGCGTGATCGCTCCCGGGCCGAGCATGTAGACGAACTCGCTGGAGATCGCCGTGCCGACGACGAAAAGCTCCTGCCGCCGGTTGTTCATCAGCAGATGGATCCACTGCCCGGGGGAGATGCGATGGGCCTTGGCGAACGACTCGCTCACCAGGACCTCGTTCTCGCGGCGGTCGGTGAAGTAGCTTCCGCGGCGCACGAGCACGTCGTTGATGATCGGCTGCGGGCGGTCGGGCAGCGAGAGCACCAGCCCGTTGAGCGGCTCGCGCACGCCTTCCAGGTCCACTGCGGCGTTGGACTGAATGCGAGGCCGGATCTCCGCCACCCCGGGCAAGTCGGCCACGGCACGGAGCTCCGAAAGCGGGACCTTCTTGACCTCGATGGAGAAATCGGCCATGCGGCACTGGGCGTAGTAGCGGCGCTTGGCGTCGGCCAGGTTGTCGTAAGACGAG
>CAYTJV010000763.1:2363-3277 GCA_964438165.1 uncultured Planctomycetaceae bacterium
ACGTAGCACGTCACGCCGACCGTAATGATCCCGGTGATCGCCAGCAACATGCCTGCGGCGGCCTTCAAATCGCGCACCAGCTTGCGATCCAAGGCGCTCACCAGGTGATCTCCTCGGGCGGAACGGGAACGGGGTTCGGATGGACTTCGACGATCTGCCCGCTCCGCAGGCGCACCACGCGGTCGGCCGCCGCCGCAATCGCGCCATTGTGCGTGATGAGCACGATCGTCTTCCGCAACGTGTTCTTCAAGTCCACCAGGAGCCGCAGCACCCGCTTGCCGGTGGTGAAGTCGAGCGCCCCGGTCGGCTCGTCACACAAGAGCAGCATCGGGTTCTTGGCCATGGCCCGGGCAACCGCCACCCGCTGCTGCTCCCCGCCCGAGAGCTGTGACGGGAAATGCTCCATCCGGTCCTCCAGGCCGACCAGGCGCAGGGCTTCTTCGGGCGGCATGGGATCGCGGCTGATCTCGGTCGCCACCATCACGTTTTCGCGGGCGGTGAGGTTCGGCACGAGATTGTAGAACTGAAAGACGAATCCGACCGAATCGCGGCGGTAGCGAGTCAGCTCCGTGGCGCTGTAAGCGGTGATATCCTGACCGCGGAACCAGACCCGGCCCTCGCTCGCCGTATCCATCCCGCCCATGATGTTCAGGATCGTGGTCTTGCCCGACCCGCTCGGACCGACCATCACCAGGAATTCCCCCTCCTGGATCTCGAACGAGACATCGCGCAGGGCCACGACCGCGACCTCGCCTTCGCCAAATCGCTTGCTCACCTTCTCCAGGCGGACGAGCGCGTTTCCGTTGCTGCTGGGGGCGAGTTCGTTCATGAAAAGCTGTCTTCGTAGGTCAGGCTTTGCGATCCTCGTTCCCACGCTCTGCGCTCAGTATTACCCACATATACGCACGTACATA
>CAYTJV010000764.1:0-3265 GCA_964438165.1 uncultured Planctomycetaceae bacterium
CTTAGCATCTGCGCAGAAATAACTTGGACAACTTCTTGTGGTGCAGGCGTCCCGCCTGCCCCGAAAACCGCAGGCGAGACGCCTGCACCACAACCAACAATCGACCATGTTATTTCTGCGCGGTCGCTTAGTGCCAAGATCCAAGACCTAAGGCCCAAGACCTAAGACCAGATTCCCGACGTCTACAATTTGGGCGCGCCGTTGCCACAGCCATTGCATGGTCCGTCCTCCCGCCCTATCGGGCCCCCGGTGCCGCAAGGGCCTTGGCCATGGCCTCGGTCATGGGCTTCTCGGTCATCGGCGGGACCCAGCAGTAGCTGTCGTCGTAGCCGTCTTTCCAGCACTGGTCGGTTGGGATGTATCCGGCAGCCCCGTCGCCGAAACCGGCCACCACGACAAACGAGTCGGGCCGCAGCCGCTGGGCGGCAAGCTGGTAGCCCACGAAACTCTCGGCCGGCATGATCAGGAACTGGGCCCTGCCGCCGCCCAGGTCCAGGCACGGCACGTCGACCGGCTGACCCGAATCAACTCTCTTGCGCCAGCTCAGCCCTAGTGCCGCGGAGATCCGCTGCCAGCGGCTGGCCTTTGGATCGGCGAGCGTCTTGCGCATCGCCTCGAGGGTGAAATCGCCGGTGCTGCGCGCCGGGAGGGGCAAATCGGCCACTCGATAGTCGATCTTGTCGAGCGGGAAGCGTTTCGTGGCCTTCCACGCGCCCAGCATGCCCTGGTACAGGCGGTCGGCCAGGATCGGACGATTGGCCGGATTTCCCGTGTTGTACTTCCCCGCGGTCGTGTCGCCCGCACAGCCCGTGAAGTAAACCTGCAATACGCTCGGATCATCCTTCTGTCGTCGTGCCCGCGCCATCCCGGGAAAATCGGCAGAGACGCCGCCCTGCCCGTAGTAGCTCATCGGGTGTACGGCATAGCAACTCCACGCCAGCACGGGCCGGTCGCCGTCCCAGAGGCTGATCGTCTTCAGCCAAGGATCGATCTCGCCCTCAGGCGCGCCGTAGAGATCGCCGCTGCCGCTGCCGCTGCCGCGGCCCCAATGAACGCGACCCTCCGGCGTGACCACGCGACGATTGGAAGCGACCTTCTCCACCTTGGCCTGCCCGACGCCGAACGACGTGACTCTTCGCGCCTTGGCCAACGACTTCTTGAGCGCCTCGGCCGTCCGCTGCACGGCCCGCTGGTGAAACTCCGGATCGCAGTTGTAGCCCTTCAGCCCGTGCTCGTCCAAGAGCTTCTGCGCCGTGAGGTCGCAGATCGGCGCATCGTGCTGGTGTACCGTGGCGAGCATCACCCGCTTTCGCGTCGTACTCGCGGCCAATGCGAGCGCGTCGCGCCAACGGTCGTACGAGTCGTTGTTGCACTGGCACCAATCCAGCGCGGCTACGACGATCGGATCCCCCGCGCCCAGCAAGACAAATCCTTTCGCGAACAACGGATCGACGATCTGACGTGCATCCGCCACCCCGCCGCCCATGCACGCATGTCCGATGGGGATCGTGACGTCGGCCTCAAAAGTCGCCACGCGGCATTCAGCACGAGCCGGCGCGGCCGGCAGGAAAAAGAGCATGCACAACAAGATCCCCAAGCAGTGACCTGCCGGCCCGACACTCGCCGCGAAGTCCGAACTCGATCTCATGACGTTCCCTTCCATCATGCCGCCTCCTGATAGAAAGATTTCTGGAACCCGGCGAAAACCTTGCCAATCTCTTCCGGCCTGCCCAGACCGGCCACGGCGTCGACCATCAAGTCATGATACTTGAGGCGGAGCAGCGGCGTCAGCCCACCGACACCGCGTAAGTCGCAAAGGCCGCGTGCGATGAATCACCAAGAGAAGGTCCTTGTCGCCGTCCGGCCCCGCGAGGCCCACCTCGACGTTTACTCGCGACCGCCGCGTCTGCTCGTCGGCAGCGACGGCAAGTACCGCGAGATCCAGGCCGTGCGCAAAGGGTTGCAGTACCTGATCGATCTCCCGCCGCGCGGCACCGCGCTGTTGATCTGGGAGCGGATCAAGTAGGATCCTCACTTCGGCTACGCGCACCCTGCGCCGCATTGCACCCGGTCCCCGAATAATCCTGCTAGTGTATAGTCCGCCACCCCCTTCTTGGTCATGCTTGCTTCCCAGGCACCGAAGCTTCTGTCATAACTATCCTGCGCAAGTTTCGTGCCAGCCGCGACTTACAAGCTTCCTTCCAAACCGGGCCGAAATCGGTGAATCCTTTTCCGATGGTTTTGGAGGATTAGTAGTAGGGAAACGCGTTCCATGGGACACGCGGAACCGGATACCGACGGACTTTTGGCTCGGGCCGGAGTCGGCGACGCGTCGGCGGCGACTGAGCTTTTCGACCGCCATCGGATTCGGCTCCGCCGGATGATCTCGGTGCGAATGGACACGAGGCTGACTGCTCGACTCGACCCTTCCGACGTAGTGCAAGAGGCCTTGGCCGAGGCCGTCCGAAGGCTCCCCGACTATTTGCGAGACCGTCCTCTGCCCTTCTACCCCTGGCTGCGGCAGATTGCCTGGGAACGCCTGGTCCACCTGCACGCTCGCCACGTCAGGGCCCAGAAACGCACGGTCAACCGCGAAGAAACACTGGATATGGCCCTCTCGGAGCACTCTGCGATGCAACTGGCCGATCGACTCGTGGCAAGTGGAACGAGCCCGAGCAGGCATTTGGTCCGGGCCGAAATACGCGCGCGGGTCCGCCATGCACTGGATCAGATGCTGCCGCACGACCGGGAAGTCCTCATCATGTGGCATCTGGAGCAGCTCTCGGTCAGCGAGATCGCCGCACTGCTCAAGTTAACGGAAGCAGGCGTGAAATCTCGCCACCGCCGGGCCCTCGAACGAATGCTCCCCGCCCTCGACAGCAACATCGTGGAGCCCTAGCGATGGACAGCCGTCCCTGCACCTCCGATAACGCGACAGCGGCCAACCCGATCCTTGACGACCTGCTCGCCGAGATCTCGAACAAGCTGCACGCCGGTGAGTCCGTTGACTTGGAGGACTATACGTGCCGATATCCGCAGTTGGCGCAACCACTCCGGCAGATGCTGCCCGCGATGCGGGCTTTGGCAGACCTCGGGCTTTCCGCGATCCGCGAGACTTCCGCAGTGCCGCGGCCGGCCGGGCGTGACGCGGTCTCCGGCTGTCTCGGCGACTTCCGCCTCCTCCGCGAGGTCGGCCGGGGCGGGATGGGCGTGGTGTACGAGGCGGAGCAGATTTCGCTCGGCCGCCGCATGGCCCTGAAGGTGC
>CAYTJV010000765.1:0-3254 GCA_964438165.1 uncultured Planctomycetaceae bacterium
AGATTCATACCATAAAGCGTGAAATGAGAAAAGGTTAAGACCTTTACTGGGATGCCTACAGCGCCCTAAAGACCACGCTCAAAGCCGAAGTCAACGCCGACGCCTGGGCCACGCTCCACAGCGACACCTCGCGACCGTTCGACAAGCCCGCCTCCGGGCGCATCGCGGTCAAGGTCATCAACCATTTGGGGGACGAGGTAATGAAGGTGTTCAAGGTCTGAGCGGGGATTTATAGCCAAGTATAATCCCGAGCGGCTATAAACAGGTATCAATGGGTATAAACCGAGATCAGTACGAAAAGCTTTACCGTCAAACGGCTTACGGCATTGAGGGTGCCCTTGCTTTCCCGATCGAATTCCCATCGGTGTGCCACTGCTCGCTCGCACGCGGAACTGCCATGGGTGCTGAACTTGGGTGCGAAAGCCGGCGTGAGCCTGTGCCCGCGTGCGAGCAAGCAGTGGACTTGCGGCAACGGGTGGCAACGAGGCACAAAAGGGGGTCAGGAGGCAGGGGTAAGGAGTCGTTCCGACCACGTTTTGCGCTTGTCGGCCGCTTCAAGATTGTCGGCGAGCCTTGCTCGGGCGAGAAGGAGATTTGTCGCCGCCTTGCTTGACGCGGTTCTTGCCCTGCTTCCGCTCGAGCGTGTCGATCCAATGGCAAAGGCCGTCCAAGCCGCCGTGCGTTTGCTCCAGCGCGCGGCGCACTTGGCGGCAGCGTTCCACTTCGTCGTCCGAAGGTATTTCAATCGTTCGCATCGTCGTCTCGTCTCCGAATAGATTGTCCGAGCCCGACACGGGGAACCGTTTCAGGCGACACCAAATAGGGCGTGTGCCAACCGAAACGCGAGTTGACGGCCCGGAGCCGCCGTTGCGTATCAAGGTTTGCCAAGTGAGCGTAATTCCATGTCAGGAGGTAGTCCACCCTGTGGACCGTCGCAAACGCCAACTGGACTGCATCGCCCGGGTACTCTTTCGGTATTAGGCGGTGGTCAAGATAGGTCTCGGCACACTCCCGCACCGCTGCGGCAAAAGGCAGGTATCGCAAGCGACGAACCAACCGGATCGCCCGGTCTTGGCCCGCGAATTGCCCCTGCCGCAACTCGCCCTCCGTGAAGACGGAAGCAAGCACTTGGAACCATTTCCTTTCCGTCTCCCACCACTCGCGAGTAACCATTTGCTGGTGGATCGTCGCGACGCTGGTCCCGCGGTAGTGCAGCACGGAAGGAATGTTGGTGTCCAAGTAAATAGTTGGCTTCTTGCTCATCCCGGTCCTGCTCGGGCAGTGGGGGCAAAGCCGTAATCCTCGTCATTCTACCGAGGTACAAGCATCGAGCATAGCGCGGCGAGAATCCATGCCTTGGTGGGTAGGACGACGAGATGGCGTTGCTCCGCCGCTGCTCGGCTCGCAGAACCCAGTCATATCCGGCAGCGATCTTGGCAACAGCCGGCCTTAAACAGCCCCGCACAAAGAAGGGCGTCAAACCGAATTCCTTTGAGACCAAGAGTTTGCGCCACGTACGGCGCAACAAAAAAGATCATGGTAAGTCGATCCGTCGTCATACCATGATCTTCATCCTGAAAACGGGACTTATGGGTCCCGTGCGCCCGGCGGCTCTATGAGGGAGAATCGGCACAAGCGGCCGAATCCCTGAAATCCTTTTTTCGACCCCGACCAGCCCTATCCCTCCTCCGTAGTATTCAGCGAAGGCAGACTCACCAAATCCTCCGTGTCCTCCGTGCCTCCGTGGTGAAAAACTCCAACGGCCGGGCAACTCACTCGCGACGCCGCGCTAGGCGCTTCCGATCGGTCGCCGAGAGCACCGTTTTTCGCAGCCGGATCTTCGTGGGCGTGACTTCGACCAGCTCGTCCTCCTCGATGTACTCCAACGCGGTTTCGAGCGTCATGAGGCGGGGCGGCTTGAGCAGGATGTTTTCGTCGCGGCCGGCCGCGCGGATGTTGGTGAGCTTCTTCTCCTTGGTCGGATTGACGACCATGTCGCCCAGCCGGCTGTTCTCGCCCACGATCATCCCCTCATACACGTCTTCGCCCGGGGCGATGAACATCTCGGCCCGCTCCTGGAGGCTGTCCAGGCCGAAGGCCACGGCGCGGCCGCTGGCCATCGAGACCAGCACGCCGTTGGGCCGCCCCGGGATCTCGCCTTCCCAGGGCTTGTAGCCCTCGAAGCGGTGGTGCATGATCGCGGTGCCCTGGGTCGAGTTGAGCAACCGCGTGCGAAGCCCGAGGAGCCCTCGCGCGGGAATCGAGAACACCAGATACGTGTAGCTGCCGTGCGTCTGCATCTCGACGACCTGGCCGCGGCGCCCGCCGACCAATTCCATCACCGGGCCCATCCGCTCCTGCGGGATCTCCACGACGAGCGACTCAAAGGGCTCTTCGGTCACGCCGTTGCGCTCGTGGAGTATCACCCGCGGCTTGCCGATGGCCAGCTCGAATCCCTCGCGGCGCATGATCTCGATGAGCACCGAGAGGTGCAGCAGGCCGCGGCCGGAGACCTGGAAGCTGTCGGCCCCTTCCGCGAACTGGACCCGCAGGGCGACGTTCTTTTCGACCTCCTTGAGCAGCCGATCGCGAAGGTGCCGCGTGGTGAGGAATCGGCCTACGCGGCCTGACAGCGGGGAAGTATTGATGCCGAAGGTCATTTGCAGCGTGGGCTCGTCGACCTCGACGCGAGGCAAGGCCCGCGGCGATTCCGGCTCGCTGATCGTGTCGCCGATGGCCACCGTCTCCAGCCCGACCACGGCGGCAATGTCGCCGGCCGTGGCTTCCTCGACGTCGTTGCGGCCGAGCTTGTCGAACACGTTGACGGCAACCACCTTGCCGGGCGTGAGCGTGTTGCCGGCCTGAGAGAGCACGACGGACTGGCCGCGGCGGAGCGTGCCCGAGTAGATCCGCCCGATCGCGATCCGGCCCACGTAGTCGGACCAGTCGAGATTGGTGATGAGCATCTGAAGCGGCGCGTGCGGGTCGATCTCCGGACCGGGAATCGTTGCCAGCACCAGGTCCAAAACCGGATGAATCGAATCGGTCTTCCGCGCCGGGTCGTCGGTGGCGTAGCCCTCGCGGGCACTGGTGAAGATGTGCGGAAAGTCGGCCAGCTCGTCGTCGGCGCCGAGGTCGAGAAACAGGTCGAAGACTTCGCTGAGCACTTCGTGCGGCCGGGCGTCGGAGCGGTCGATCTTGTTGATCACCACTACCGGCTTCAGACGAAACTGGAGTGCCTTGGAGAGCACGAA
>CAYTJV010000766.1:0-3238 GCA_964438165.1 uncultured Planctomycetaceae bacterium
CCGAGGCGTTCCAGGCACGCCGCGCCGCCATGAACACCGTCGAGAAGGAGTCGCTCGACAAGACGGGCTTGCGGAGCGACGTGGTCACGCTGTACCAGGGCGGGCAGTACCATCTCTACCGCTTCAAGAAGTATACCGACGTGCGGCTGGTCTTCGCCCCGGAGCAGGCGATCGCCTTCTTCGGCGGGGACCCCGACAACTTCGAGTACCCCCGCTTTGACCTCGACATCTGCTTCTTTCGCGTTTACGAGAACGGCCGCCCGGCCAGGCCGCCGCACTTTCTGAAATGGAACGCCGCGGGCCCGCAGGACGACGAGCTGGTGTTCGTCTCCGGGCATCCCGGCCGCACCAACCGGCTGAACACGGTGACGCATCTGGAATTCCTGCGGGATCGCGTGTATCCGGGGGTCCTTGAGCGGCTCTTCCGCCGCGAGGTCCTCTTATCGACCTACAGTGAGCGAAGCCGGGAGAACGCCCGGCGTGCCCGGGACGAGTTGTTCGGATACCAGAACAGCCGCAAGGCCCGGCTGGGCGGCCTGGCCGGCCTGCAAGACCCGAGCATCATGAACGGCAAGCGGGCCGAGGAGAACAAGTTCCGCGCCGCCGTCGATCGCGATCCGAAGCTCAAAGCCGCTTACGGCAGCGCCTGGGATGAGGTCGTCGCCGCCCTGCGCACGTGGGAGCCGATCTACAAGCCGATGGTCCTGCTGGAGCAGGGATCCGCCTTCAACACCGAGTATTTCGGCATCGCGCGGACGCTGGTCCGGCTGGCCGAGGAATCGACCCGGCCCAACGCCCAGCGGCTCCGCGAGTACCGCGAGTCGAACCTCGAATCGCTCCAACAGATGCTCTTTTCCGAGGCCCCGATCTACGACGACCTGGAGACGCTGAAGCTAGCCGACTCGCTTTCGATGTTCATGGAAATGGCCGGCGCCGACGACCCGCTGGTTAAGCAGGTGCTGGCCGGAAAGTCGCCGCGGGAGCGGGCCGCCCAGCTCGTGCGCGGCACGAAACTCCGCGACGTGGGGTTGCGCAAGCGTCTGGCCGACGGCGGAATCAAGGCCGTCGAGTCGTCCGAGGATCCGATGATCCAGCTTGCCCGGCTCGTCGATCCCTCGGCCCGCCGCGTGCGCAAGATTCACGAAGAGAAGGTCGAGGAGCCGTTGCGGCAGGCGTATGCCAAGATCGCCAACGCCCGATTCGCCCTGCTGGGCGCCGGCGTCTATCCCGACGCCACGTTCACGCTGCGGCTGGCGTTCGGCGCGGTCAAGGGCTACACGGAGCAGGGCCGCCCGGTGCCGCCCTGGACGACGCTTGCCGGGGCGTATCAGCGGGCCGCGGAGCACGAGAACCAGGCGCCGTTCAACTTGCCCAAGAGCTGGCTGGAGCGCAAGTCGAAACTGAATCTCGACACGCCGATGAATTTCGTCGCCACCCCCGACATCATCGGCGGCAACTCGGGCAGCCCAGTGGTCAATCGCAACGGCGAATTGGTGGGGATCATTTTCGACGGCAACCTCGATTCGCTCGTGCTCGACTACATCTACACCGACGAGCAAGCCCGCGCGATTTCGGTCCACTCCGCCGCCATCATCGAGGCCCTTCGCAAGATCTACGACGCCGGGAAGTTGGCCGACGAGCTGGGACGATGAGCCTTTTCCTCATGGTCCCGGACAAAGGGCATCTTGTGTTTCGAGCTTGATCTCCGTTCGGGGGGGCACGCGGACGGCGACGCCCCTTGTCCTATGTCTGGGCGGGGGGTAAGATGGGCGTTTTGTTTGACTGGGGAGTCTCGTATGCGTCATGTCCTGTCGGCCTTGGTGCAGAACCGCCCGGGGGTGCTTTCGCACATCTCCGGCATGTTGGCCTCGCGCGGATACAACATCGACAGCCTCGCCGTGGGGGAGACCGAAGACCCCCGGCTTTCGCGGATGACCTTCGTCGTCGTCGGCGACGACAGCATCCTGGAGCAGGTCCGCAAGCAGCTCGAAAAGATTGTTACCGTGGTCCGGGTCGATGACGTCAGCTCGCAGAATCACGTGGAGCGGGACCTGATGCTCATCAAGGTCGCCGCCCCGCCCGGAAAACGTAGCGAGATCAACGAGCTGACCGATATCTTCCGCGCCCGGATCGTCGACGTGGCCGCCGACGTGGTGATGATCGAGATCTCCGGCAAGGAGCAGAAGATCGAGGCCTTCATCGAGCTCATGCGGCCGTTCGGGATCATCGAGCTCGTGCGCAGCGGCCGGATCGCCATGGTCCGCGGCGCCAGCAGCCAGCCGCCGAAGGAGAGCTGATAGACAGGACCCAAGACCCAAAACCTAAGTCCCAAGACCCAAGACCTAAAACCCAAGTCCTAAGGAGCCCGTTTTCATGCCCGCCAAGACTTTCTACGACCAGGACGCCGATCTGTCGCTTTTGAAGAACAAGACCATCTCGATCCTCGGGTACGGCTCGCAAGGGCACGCCCACGCCCAGAACCTCCGCGACAGCGGCTGCTCGGTCCTGGTGGCCGAGCTGCCCGGCACGGCCAACTACGAGCTGGCGGTCAAGGACGGCTTCAAGCCGCTCGCGACGGAAGAGGCGGTCCAGAAGGGCGACGTCATCACGATCCTCCTGCCCGACGAGCTCCAGGGCGACGTGTTCCGCGCCCAGATCCGCGACCACCTCAAGCCGGGCAAGTTCATCGTCTGCTCGCACGGGTTCAACGTCCATTTCGGCCAGTTCGAGGTGCCCAAGGGGGTCTCGACGATCCTGGTGGCGCCCAAGGGGCCCGGTCACCTCGTGCGCTCCGAGTTCGTCAAGGGCGGCGGCGTGCCGTGCCTCATCGCCCTGGGCGAGGGCGCCGTCGACAACGCCCTGGCCATTGGCCTGGCCTACGCCAAGGGCATTGGCGGCACGCGGGCGGGCGTGATCGAGACTACCTTCGCCGAAGAGACCGAGACCGACTTGTTCGGCGAGCAGGTCGTGCTGTGCGGCGGTCTGACGTCGTTGGTGCAGGCAGGTTTCGAGACGCTCGTCGAAGCTGGATACCAGCCCGAGATGGCCTACTTCGAGTGCTTGCACGAAGTGAAGCTCATCGTCGACCTGATGTACGAGGAAGGCATTGCCGGCATGCGCTACAGCATCAGCGACACCGCCGAGTACGGCGACGTCACTCGCGGTCCGCGCATCGTGAATGCCCGCACCCGCGCCGAGATGAAGAAGATCCTCAAAGAGATCCAGAGCGGCAAGTTCG
>CAYTJV010000767.1:0-3234 GCA_964438165.1 uncultured Planctomycetaceae bacterium
CATGCCGTACATGGGGGATATTGCGGTTTCGATCTCGCCGGGTTCGATGCGGTATCCCTTGATCTTGACCTGCTGATCGATCCGCCCGAGGTATTCGATCTCGCCCATTGCATACCATCTGGCCAGATCGCCGGTCTTATACATCTTATTGCCTTTTTCATAGGGATTGTCGATGAACTTTTCGGCGGTCAGCTCCGGATTGTTCATATATCCGGCCGCAAGCCCGTCGCCGTCCCCCCCGTGCCGAGCCAAGGAAAATCGTCCCCCGAAAAGGTCCCGCCGGGGCCTATCACGATCGGCAAGCCGGTCGAGCGTCCCAAGCCGGTGTCGATCCACCTCACTCCCGAGCCGCTGGACCTGCCGGCCGGTGCCCCCATGAGCAAGATGGCCCTGGTGACCCGCCCCGCGACGCTCCCAGGGATCACGTCCTGGACCCTCGAAACCCGGGGGCATCGGGGGTATGTCGGTGTGGCCTACAGTCCCGACGGCACCCGGTTGGCCACCGGAGGCTTGGACGGAGCCATCCGGATATGGGCCGCCTCGGACGGGCAACTGGTTCGGGCATTGGCGGGGGCTGGGAGTGTCGTGGCCTGGTCACCCGACGGCCGCCTGTTGGCAACCGCTGTCGTGCTAGAAGGCACCCCACCGATGCGAGCCATCCGGATTTGGGACCCCGAGACCGGGAGGATTCTGAAGACCATCCCCCACGAATTCAGCGTCAGCACCATGGACTGGTCGCCGGACGGAAAGCTCATCGCCACGATTGGCCATCCAAACGCGCCGCAAGTGCTCGACCTCGAATCCGGCCGTTGCCACGTCACGTCACCTCATGGTTCGGAAAAAGACTGCTGTGTGAAGTGGTCGCCCGACGGCTCCCTGCTCGCTTTCGCAGACGGGCATGCGGTGTATCGTTGGGACCGAAAGTCGGAGAAATTCCTCCCCGGCTTACCGCATAAGGGGGCGTGCTTCGCCTCCTGGTCGCCGGATGGCAAGTATTTGGTATCTGCTGGATTGGAGGAGCGATGTCGCATTTGGCAGAACGATTCCGGCCAGTTACAGCGCGAGTTCGGAGCATCGGGTTTTTTTCTCTCGTGGTCGCCAGATGGCAAAACGATTGTCACCGGAATCGGCGGCAGCGTCCAAGTCGCCGATGCGGCATCCGGCGCCTTGCTGCGGAACCTCAACGTGTCGGAGCGTATCGCCTCAATGGCATGGTCGCCCAGTGGGAAGTCGCTTCTTGCCGTCGGCACAATGCGGGGCACAGTTCAAATCTGGGACGCCCACTCGGGCCAGATGCGCGTGGTCATCCCAGGTCACGCGGCCATTTTTGACGTGCAATGGTCGCCCGACCAAGGAAAGATGGCCCTTGCGGGCTTAGACGGAGCCCGGGTTTTTGACGCGCGATCAGGCCAGTTGATGTGTACGGTGGGAGGCGCCTGCATGAACTGGGGCTATCCCGTTGCGTGGTCGCCAGACGGCAAGACCATCGCGGCGGGCGAGGGGGATGTCGTCCTTTGCGAAGCTTCCTCCGGCAACCCGCTACGGGTTCTACAGGCCCCGGCGGGTTCCGGCGTTGCCCGTGCGTGGTCTCCGGACGGGAAGAAACTGGCCTGCGCATTCCAGGTCAGCGACCAGTCGTCGGTGCGGGTCTGGAACGCCGCGAAGGGTGAAGTACTCAAGACCTTCGACGGAGTTCTCGATCTCTATACTCTAGCCTGGTCGCCTGACGGGAAAACCCTGGCCGCCGCCGGAAACGCGACCAAGATCTGGAACGTGGAATCGGGAAAACTCCTCTGGCAGGTCGGCAGCCCGACCTCCCGTCTTGCGTTTTCCAACGACGGAGCGACCCTGGCTTTGGGACTCAGCGACGGAAAAATAAGACTCTGTGACGCCTCATCCGGACAAATCGTCGACACCTTTCAAGGACATCAGGGCCCGATCTTTGGTCTACGCTGGTCGACCGACGGAAAGAGCCTGACGAGCGGCGGTCAAGACGAAACGCTGCGGGAATGGGATGTCCAAACGGGTCGGCTGCTTAGGACGCTCAGCGGGATCCGAGCGGGGGTCTTTTCGCCGGATGGAAAGCTTGCGGCTTGGCCGCGTTACAGTTCGCCCGCGCTCGGTCTAGACAAGGCTCAGATCTGGGACACCGAGAAGGGCGAACTGCAAGGCACCGTCTTGCTGTTGCGCGACAACGCGTACATCAGGTTATCTCCCAGCGGCCATTATCGCGGCTCCCCGCACGTGGAGCGCATGCTCGTCTACGTGGTCCAGACAGACCAGGGCCAGGAGACGCTCACGCCGGAAGAGTTCTCCAAGAAATACGGCTGGAAGAACGATCCGGAGAAGGCGGCCTTGAAAGGGGAAAGCGGAAAGCAGAAAGCGGAACCGGGGAAGCCGGATCAAGCGTTGCCAGCGACCTCGTCGAAGAGCGCCAAATAGAGATGTCACCCAACCATGTCCGCCCGACGCTACAGCGGCTGCTGCCCGCTCGACGTCGCTCGGAGCCTGTCGAGCTTGGCGCGCAAGGCCCGGACCGCCGGTTGCGGCAGGAAACGGGCCAGGGCCTCGTCGTCGGCCAGCGGCGCAATCTGCTTGATGAGCGAACTGGAGACGTGGGCCAGATCGCCGTCGGCGATCATGAACAGCGTCTCCACCTCGGGCGCCAGCCGGCGATTGGCCATCATCATCGTCAGCTCGGCGGCGATGTCGGTGATCGGGCGCACGCCCCGAATCATCACCCGCGCGCCGCACTCCTTGACGAATTCCACCGCCAGCCCGTGAAACGTGCGGATCTCGATGTTCTCCAGGTGCGAGATCGCCGAGCGGATCAATTCCTGCCGCTCGTCGCCGTCGAACAAGGGAACCTTGTCGATGTTGATCCCCACGCCCACGATCAACTTGTCGAACAAGCGACTGGCCCGCTCCATCACGTCCACATGGCCCAGCGTGATCGGGTCGAACGAGCCCGCGTAAACCGCGATGCGGGGATTGGCGTCGCTCATGGGGGTCGGGTCCTTGCAGATTCCGTGGGTTGCGTCCTTCGGCCGTGGGGCACGTTCTCAACGTGCCGGGCAACAAGGGGTCGGGAGTGGGGCGGTGAAAAATCGGCCCTTGAGAGCTGCTGCCTGGATACCGGTTTTGTTCCAGGTTATTCGGTGTCCGACGGCGGCCTTCCGCAGCCCCGAAGGGGCGAAATACGATAGCCCAGGGCAACGCCCTGGGGAAGCGGGT
>CAYTJV010000768.1:0-3220 GCA_964438165.1 uncultured Planctomycetaceae bacterium
CATGATGGCCAGTTCCGACGATGCCGGGGGCGGGATTGCTGCAAGTTGGACGCCGGCTTGTTCGGGAGTATGGCAGAGTTCCGTCAAGTACCGTGCGGCAAGATCCCTCCAATAGGCCAGCGACGGCGCCAGGGATGCCCCAAACGTCTCAATGGCCAGCGCAAAGAGCCCTTCTGTCTGGCTGGATGCAAAGGCCTTCACCACTCGATTGATGCGGCCGTCGGAGCTTGCACCCGGGGAACTCTCGGGAACTTCACGGACGGACTCGACCGCAGTGACGTGACCCGAAGGTGTAAAGGCCAATTCGACGGCCATGGGCTGAGCGTCCGTTCTCTCGTTGCCTTAGTGCCTGGGACAGCACATTCAGTCGCAACCGCGCAGATGACGATTCAGTACACCATGATAATCCCAGCGGGTGCGTCGGTCCATCGTGCCTTCACTCTAGGAAATGAACCCTCGCGGAAGTATCCTTCAGGCAGGGTGTTCGTTTTCCAGCCAGCGTATCCGGCCTGCCCATGGCTGCTGCACCGTTACCGATTGACGCGGTGTTATTCGATCGGCTCCAGTTTGTCGGAACAGATGGAGCGTCGTTTGAGTTCGGCGCCGATCTTGGCGTCCTCCCAACCCTCCTCCCATGCTTCCTGCTTCTCGACTTGTCCCTTGTAAGGATTGGCTTCCGCAGCCAAGCCCTTGAGGTATGCCTCATGCCCTTGCTCGTATGGATTATCCACGGTAAGACCTCCTATCTCCAGGTTGTTCTTGTTCGGCAGTTCGGCCTTCGACACCCGAGGCGTCTCGCTCGCCTTACGATGGCGGCGCTGGTTCGAGGACCACCACCCAATCTTCCTGGGCGGCCCGCGGCGGACTGCACGTCCAGGTTCCCGCCTCATCGGCTACCACGCGGCCGATCTCGGTCCTGACGCCGGTGAGCGGGTCGAAATAGCACGCCGCAAAAACGCCCTTGGATCCGAGATGGCTCACGGTGACCGGCTCGAGGTTGGGAACATAGACGATCCGCACGCCATCGGCCATCCCCACGGCTTGCGCCCCGGAAAGGCCCGAGACGTCGGTTTCAAGCTTTCCCCACGGCGAATCGCCGTAGCGGGCAGCGACCGCCGCGGCCGGCCAGGAACGATCGTCGAAGGCTGGGGCGTCCCAGCCGGCGACTTCGGTTTTCGCCGCCCGCCAGGTCGCGTCGCTGGCAAAAACAAGGGTCGGGCCGCCGGATAGCCCGACTTCCATCTTGGCGATCAGGCCGGCGGGATTGGCCGGCACGCTGGCCGCCCCGTTCTCGCCGACGACGGCCAGCAGGTTGTCGCCCGGCTTCAAGAGACGCTGGAGTCCCTCGAACCGCGCCAGCATCTTCCAATTGCCGCCCGAGCCGACCGGTTGGCCGTTGAGCCGCACCGAGAAGGCGTCGTCGGCCGTGATCCACAGTCGGGCCTTGGCGATCGCCGTGCCGCTGGGCAGCGCGATCGTCTTGCGGAAGAACCGCTTGCCGACCGGGGCGTCCCGGGCCGGCGAACCTTCTGGCGACCAAATCCACCGGGCCGCCGTCAGATCGGGGAATCGCGGCCCGGCCACGGCCACCCACTCCGGGTGCGGCCGGAAGCGGTGCCAGGGATACTGCTCGAAGAGCCTCTTGCCGATGGCCACCTGCTGGGAGCCGGGCAGGCGCATGGCTTCGTCCCAGGTGATCTTGCCGTAGGTCCCGCCGTGCGGCGACGCCCCGTGCGGCTGCCCCTTGCGATTGCACTGCC
Organism: uncultured Planctomycetaceae bacterium; assembly: GCA_964438165.1. Taxonomy (GTDB): domain Bacteria; phylum Planctomycetota; class Planctomycetia; order Pirellulales; family Thermoguttaceae; genus CALFBP01. The sequence continues at coordinate 1,761 of CAYTJV010000768.1, forward strand.
AGATCCCGTTGGCTCCGTACGTGTGGCCGGCCGCGCCGCTGGTCATGCAGAGCCAGAACATGGTCCGCGTCCAGCGCGTGGGAAGGCTGTCGAGGAGCATCTCGTAGCTCGCCTCGCCGTTGATTACCGGCATGGTCGGCGCGGCCGAATACGACTCGCGCACGGCACTGACGGTGATCGGCACCGTCTCGCGCTGGCCGTGCGGCGTCTGGAGCATGTCGAAGTCCAAGAGTCCAGCGTCGTCGGTGGCATGCCGCGAGGTATAGCGGCGGATGGCCGTGGGATGGATCGTCAGCGGCCGGCGGAAAGGATCCGTGGCGCGGATGTAGCGCAAGAGCTCGGTCCAGCCGCGGACTTGTTGCCGGTCGTCGTAGGGAAAGCCCTTGGCCAGATACCACGGCAAGTTGGCCTCGCCGGCCGCGCACCAGACTACGGGCAGGGCGCCCCAGCGGGCGATGAGGTAACGCCAGTGCCGCTTCATTCGTGGTTCGCCCATCCAGGGAAGGAAATAGCCCCACGCCCCCACGATGCACGGCGTGAACCCTTCGTCCACCAGATATCGCAGCCGCGCGTCGGCCGCGTCGAAGTAGGCCGGACGGATGCCCTTGTAGTCCGGTTCCCACGGCAATCCCGCCTCGTTGGCGCCCCGCGGGTCGAAGGCCGGCATGTCGGGATACAAGCCGGCCACGATCTGAATTACGCTAAAGCCCTTCGCCTTGCGATCGGCCGCCAGTTGCTTGAACTCGTCGGGCCAGCGGAGCCGATGGCAAAGGCCCATCCACCACGTATCGCCGAGCCAGAAGAAGGGGGCGCCGTCGCCGTGTTCGAGGTATCGCCGGTCGGCGGCCACGCGCAGCGGCCCGTGAGCGTAAAGCGGATTCCGGCCCGTATAGGCGGCAATCGTCACTTCGCCGGCCACGCCGCCCAATCCTTGATCCGCAGCCCCCCGGCACTCGCTTCGGAAGCGGTGTACGCCAGCCAAGGACGAGGCGTACCGCGCCTTCCACGACCGCCCCCCAGCCCAAAATGCCGGCACGCGGAACTGGCGTCCGGCAGGGTCCGTGAACACGGCATCGACTTCGATCGTGTTGAACGGATCGGCGTGGTCGCCGGCAGCCTGGAAGGCGATCTCCACCGGGACGTTCGTCTCGCCGCGGTATCCGCCGCCGTGGGCCAGCGAAGCGAGAATCACTGCCAACAGGACGCTAAGTTCGGATCGAGGGAGCATCGTCGGACCTCTCCAGCCAATGTGCAATGGTACGGGAAAGCTGCCGCCGGTCCAGTGGCCAACCGGCAGGCACTGGATGCCCTATGTTGGCCGACGGCCACTCGGAAGTCAACTCGGAATGATATCGCCGCCGTGCTTCCAGGAAGGGTGTTGCTACAAAGGCACGACGCACACGAAGGAAGAGCCTTTTCCTCTCCCTGCTCCTTCGTCCACTCCTTGTGTTCTTCGTGTC
>CAYTJV010000769.1:0-3205 GCA_964438165.1 uncultured Planctomycetaceae bacterium
ACTTCCGAAGTCTTGAAGACTTCGGAAGTCTCTGTCGCGCGACTGCGAAAGTCATCCTTCGGCCCGTCCCGAATCGCTGCCGCCCAGGCCGCACGTGCCGTGGGCGCAGCCGCGGCCGGCGACTCGCCCCAGGGCCACGCGATTGCGGGCAAAGGCCGCGTAAAGCCGATCGGCCGCCCAGCGGATGCCCGGCCAGCCCGTGGGAGCGATCAACCAGCCCAGCCTGATCGCGCTGTACGCCAGCCGAACCGCCGCAAGTCCGCGCACCACCCTGCCGTCGGGCAGGACGCCGTGCAGGAGGCCGTTGACCTCTTCCCGCGTCAGTCCGTAGCGTCCCGGATCGAACTGCGGATCGGCAATGTCCTCAAACGCCAGCAGCATCCTGCGATTGCGCCGCTTGAGCCAGTCGATCTCGCGGCGGCAGAACGGACACTGACCGTCGTAGAGCAATTTCAACTTCCAAGCTGACATGGTGACACTTGCCTCGGGTGCCGTGGCTCCTGGTCCCATTCTCATTGTATCGCCGTGGCACATAGGTCTACGTGTGGGGTATCACTCCACCCGTGGGGCCTGTAAAGAATCGGTGGACCGCGAAACCGGAGCATCTTTCCTCCCTTTACCGGTAAGCGGATGTTCGCGATTCCGCTCATGCCGGTCGTGGGGGCTCTACCTGATCCAACGAAGCTCCCGCACGGCGGCCTTTTTCTATTGCCAAGTTGGACGTTTCCTAGATGAAAGTGATACCAAGGGCAGAGTCAAGGCAAGAGCACCATGATTGCGAACCGTTTTTTGCGCGGTTGGGGGCGAGTATTGCGTCGTCGACGATCACGTCGGCCCGAGGTGGAGTACCACCGGGCTGGTCTTGAGGTTCTCGAGCCGCGTTTTGCCTTGGCCGCCAGTTTGGCCCCGTTGGCCGACGTGACGCTCCTGGCCGACGCGCCGCTCAACGTCGCGCTGCACGCGTCGGACCCGAGTTCCGAGATCAGCGGCTACAAGGTCACCAGCAGCAATCCCGCCGTCGCCCCCACGCTGCTGGATCCGTACGGGAACCGATCCCTTCGCATCTCGGTCAGCTACACCGGCAAGCCGAACGATCGCGGCGACGATTTCAGCGGCGACATGGTGTTTCAACTGTTCGAAGACTGGGCGCCGAATGCCACCTGGCAGATCGCCGCGCTGGCCGATAGCGGCGGCCCCGACTACACGCCCTTCTACGACGGGCTGACGTTCCACCGGATCATCCAGAACGTCATGGTCCAGGGTGGCGATCCCAAGGGCAACGGCGCCGGCGGCTCCGGCACGAAGTTCGACGACGAATTCAACCCCGAGCTGCAGTTCACGAGCTCGGGCCTCCTGGCGATGGCCAACAGCGGCCCCGACACCAACGACTCCCAGTTCTTCATCACCTCTGGACCCTACCGCGACGGCGACTTCAGGTACACGATTGTCGGCTTCCTCACCGGCGGCGACGAAATCCGCCAGAAGATCGCGGCAGTTCCCGTCAACAGCAACAACAAGCCGCTGTACCCGGTGCGGATTACTTCCGCGGGCACGGAAACGGACGACCTCGACCGCGTGCTCCACCTCAGCGCGCCGGCGGGAACGACCGGGACATCGACGATCACCGTGCAAGCGTTGGGCGCTGATCCAACGAGTGGCATGGAGCACGTCCTGGCGAGCCGGTCCTTCAACGTCACGATTCAGGACGACATGAACGACAACCGGCCGTATCTGGACCGGACGGGCCCGATCGGATCTCCCCAGGACCCTACGGGTGACTCCATCGAAACGGTGGCGGGCGCCCCGGTCACGTTCCAGATCAACGCCTATGACGCCGAAAACGACCCGATCTATTACACCGGGACGGTGGATCCTTCCTCGAAAGACATCACGCTCGCGGTCGACAACCGCACGGGCCAAGGGACCGTCGCGCCGCTGGCCGGGGCGGTCGGCGTCAGGGCCGTGGCCCTCCGCGTGCGCAAGCCTGCTCCCGACCCGGGCGACTCCAACCCGTGGGATACGCACGTCGTGCCCGTGTACATCCGGCCTGCCGCCCCCACGGTAGCCCTCGCCCCGGATTCCGATACCGGCCTTTCCAACACCGACGGCGTCACGAAGCTGAACAATACCGCCAACAAGAAACTCCACTTCATTGTCAACGGGACGGCCACCGGCGCAACCGTCGAGGTGCTTGCCGACGGCGTTGTGATCGGCACGGGCATCGCAACGGGCATTTCGATGACCATCGAGTCGGACGGCGTCCATCGGCTAAGCAATGGTCGCCATACGCTCATCGTCCGCCAAACGCTCAAGGACCAGGCCGTCAATGCCGGCAACCTGCAAGACACCATCGACCTGGCGAGCGACGACTCAAATCCTATTTCCATCACGGTCGACACGGTGGGGCTTTGGATCACTTCCCTGAGCCTGCCCGCCGCCGTCGAAAACACGCCGTATTCCTATCAGCTCACGACGAACGACACCGGCGGCGCCGCGAATTTCGCGCTGACGGCTGCGCCGACTGGGATGACCATCAACGCCGCGACCGGGCTGATCACCTGGACACCGGGCGAAGTCGGCGGATCGGCCAACCCGGTGACCATTCAAATGACAGACCTGGCAGGCAACGTCACCAGTCAGTCGTTTTCGCTTCTTGTCCACCCGGCCAACAGCCCGCCGGTGGCCAATGCACAGAGCGTCACCACGGCGCAAGGCGTGGCCGTGGGCATCAGCTTGAGCGGCGACGATGGCGATCCTGGGGTGGTGCAGACCCTCACCTTCGCCATTGCAGGCGGTCCAAGTCACGGCACGCTGAGCGGTTTCGATCCTGCCACGGGCAAGGTGACGTACACCCCGGCGGCCAATTATGCGGGAAGCGACAGCTTCCGCTTCACGGTCACCGACGACGACCAGGCCGGCGCGCCGCCGAACCTGACCAGCGCCCCGGGGACGGTCTCAATCCAAGTCAACGCGGTCAACCGCCCGCCGGTGGCCGATGCGCAGAGCGTCACCACGGCGCAAGGCGCGGCCACGGGCATCAGCTTGAGCGGCGACGATGGCGATCCCGGGGTGGTGCAGACCCTCACCTTCGGCATTGCAGGCGGTCCGAGTCACGGCACGCTGAGTGGCTTCGATCCTGCCACGGGCAACGTGACGTACACCCCGGCGGCCAACTATGCGGGGAGCGACAGCTTCGCTTTCACGG
>CAYTJV010000770.1:0-3203 GCA_964438165.1 uncultured Planctomycetaceae bacterium
CGTCTGACCGCGCATCACCAGCTCGAACAGCAAGAAGTAACCGCCCGAAACGAGCGCCACCACGATCGCCAAGACCACGGCGAAGAACCACCCGAACCAGCGCCCGGCGCCCGGCTCGCCCTCCGTCATCCAGGGTCCAACACTGAAGCCCAGCAGCGCCAAGAGCAGAAACAACAGGAAGATCAGCAGGGCCATGAATACGGTGTCGATCAGCATGGCGCAGAATCGCGAGCCGAGCCCGGCCAGCTCGAACTCGACTTCGATGTTCTCGGGCGTTTCCAGGGTATACCGGTCGACGTTCGACATCGTTTCGGGCCTGCGCGGAGATAATGTTGCGTAATGGCGTCTGTAGGGAACGCCCTCCGTGGCGTTCCGGGATGCGACCAAGAGACTCCCGTTTGCAAGGCCACGGAACGCCACGGAGGGCGTTCCCTACAGGCTTCTGGAAAGGGCAAGTGCACCCGGAAGCTTAGCAGAGTCATTTTGGCCCCGCAACCCGGTCTCGGAGACGATTGACAAAGCCTGGACCCGCAACGAAGATTTAGTCTCGTCCGGCATCCAACTGTAGGCAACGGGAATGGGAGGCGAAGTAATGTGCTGGAACCATGCGGTATTCTGCGTGCTGACCCTGGGCGTGGCGCAATCGGCTGTGGCACTGGAGGTCCGGATGACGCAGAACGCGCGTCAGATCGCGCCCTACCAGGTGTTCGAGCTGACCTTCCAGCACCAGCAATTGTATAAGAACCCTACCTGGGACGTTACGATCGAGGTGACGTTCACTTCCCCGAACGGGACCAAGTATCCGGTCGGGGGCTTCTTCTACGGTTCGAGCCGGCCGCAGAAGCCGAGCGTCCAATCGTGGAAGGACGACCAGGGGCGGGCCCGCACCAAGGCAACCTGGCCCTGTGACCCGGCCGATCTATGGAAGGCCCGTTACGCGCCGAGTGAGCTGGGCTGCTGGTCCTTTCAGTATGTGTTCCACAATAAGCAGGGCGAAAGCACCAAGGGCGAAGGGGAGTTTCAGGTCGTGCGCGGCCGCGCCGATCCGAAGGGCTGGGTGCGAGTCAACCCGGCCAACCCCTATCGTTTCATCTTCGAGGACGGCAGCCCGTACTTCCCGGTCGGCTTTCAGGATGGAGTCTTCGACGCCAACCACAACGGCTCGGCCATGGATGCGCTGAGCATGGAAGGGCCGTTCCGCCCCGATCCCGAAGGGAAGCGGCCCAAGCCGCCGCCCGGTCCGCTGTTCGCCCGCGGCCCCTCGATGAACCCGCAGAACGGCGACGTCTACTTCGGTCGCCACGCCCGGGCGGGCTTCAACCTCTGGCGGTTCTCGCCGCACAATTTCTCCCTGGACGTTTTCTCGCTCGACAACGTCAAGTGGGAAGAGGCCCGCATGGTCGACGAAATGCTCCAGTTGACTCGCAAATACGGCATCCGCAACTTCTATGGCATCTTCGGCTTCATGCGGGTGTTCAACGACGAGCCGCGCAGCGAGGAGGGGATGGCGAAGGTCAAGCGGCTGGTCAAGTACAGCGTGGACCGCTGGGGGGCTTACGTCGATTTCTGGGAGATCCTCAACGAGCAAAAGGCCTCCGACGAGTGGTACCGGATCGTGATCGGCTACTTGAAGTCGATCGACCCCTATCACAAGCCGATCGCCACGAGCTGGGAGCGGCCCGAACTGGAAGGCATCGACATCAATGCCCCGCACTGGTACGGTCGCGAGGACGAGCTCTCCTCCGACAGCGTGACCGCAAGCCATGCCCAGCGCCACAAGAGGGCCGGAAAGCCGGTTGTCTACGGCGAGCAAGGCAACGGCGGAGGACGCATGGAACTGACGCCGCAAGGCATTGGCGGCGCGTGGGACCCGGGTTCCGCCCGGCGCATGCGGGTCCGCTGTTGGACGGCGATGTTCCACGAGACGAGCCTGGTGTTTTGGGAGACTTCCTATGCCAAGGACGGCCACCACATGAACATCTGGCTCGGACCGGAGGAACGGCAGTACGTCCACGCGCTCCAGGATTTCGCCCACCGGCTCGATCCCGGGGTGAGAATGGTGAAGGCGCCGATCGAGGGAGCGGACGCCGGCCATGTTCGCGCCTATGGTTTGCGTTCGGAAAAACGCGCCGCGGTTTACCTGCACCACGCTGCCTGTATGCAATGTGCAAAGCTGGCCAGTTCGGGCCAGCACGCGCATCACTCGTGGGACCACGACCGCGGCGAAGTGAAGGGGCTCCGTGTCACGGTAGACGTGCCGCGAGCGGCCAAGGGATACTGGTACAATCCGCTCGATGCCGGCATCGTTGCCCGGGTGGCCGCCCCGGCCGGCCGGCAAAACTTCACGGCGCCGCCGTTTTCCGTCGATCTGGCCCTGTTGATCACCGAGGAGGGGCCGCCGGACATCGACCGCGACGGCACGGCCAACGACGAAGACCCCGATGACGACAACGACGGCGTGCCGGACGCGAAGGACGCCTTCCCGCTGGAGCGCGAGGAGTGGGCCGACGTCGACCACGATCGAATCGGCGACAATCTCGACGCCGACATCGATGGGGACGGCGTCGCCGACGATCTCAACCACAACGGCATCCCGGACAACGAAGAGCCCGACTGGGACGGCGACGGCGTGCCCAATGCCGGCGCCGTCCCTTGGGACGCCTTCCCCCGTGATCCCAAGCAACGCTGATCCACCTCTCATCTTTTTGTCACCAATCTTTTTGTCAATCCTCATGCCCGTCCAAACAACCGTCCCCCTCCAAGTTCTGGACCAGGCTCACTTCGCCTCGACCTCTTACGAGGTCCTGAAGCACGCCTTCGCGATCCACAACGAGATGGGACGCTTCTTCGACGAATCCGTCTACCGGAACGGATTAAAGCATCGCCTGGGCGATCGGGCCGACACCGAAGTGTGCATCCACGTCACGTTCGACGACTTCCGCAAGACGTACCGGATCGACCTCTTGGTAGATCGCGGGGCGTTGTTCGAGCTCAAGACAGTCCAGCACTTGCACCAGCAGCACCGGAACCAGATCATCAATTACCTGATGCTGACCGGCTTACAGCACGGCAAGTTGATCAATTCCCGGCCTGAGAAGTTGCAATCGGCGTTCGTGAACTTTCCTGTGAAGCCCGAGGACCGGCGTGCGTTGACGCTCCCTGCGGAGGTGTGCGGCGCGTCCGGCCCGGGGCCGTCGTGGCGG
>CAYTJV010000771.1:0-3200 GCA_964438165.1 uncultured Planctomycetaceae bacterium
AACGGGGATTTCAGACATGGGCTTTCTCCTGGTTCCCACGCTCCGCGTGGGAACCCGCTTTTTGCGACGCTCTGCGTCGAGGGTCGCGACGCGGAGCGTCGCGGAGGTGCGTTCCCACGGAGACCGTGGGAACGAGGATTCCAATTTCAGACATGGGTTTTCTCGCTGTTTTCGGGATGCTGGGCGAAGTTGAGGAACCGTGCGATCAGACTCTCCACCGGGCGCGAACGCGCGGCGCGGCAGAAGAGCGCCGCCGCACCCTGCTCGTGGAACATCTCGTCGGCCAACTCGCGCACGCACATCGGCGCCGGCTTCCAGTTCACGCTCAGGGCCCAGGCTTCGTTGCGCTCCGTGGCCGCCTCCCATCGGGAGACCGGATGAAGGTCCGGATGGACCCCTTCGCTGTATCCCCACATGCTCTTGCCTTCATGCCGCTCGGAGCTCCGATTGAAGGCCCCGTTCCACGTATGATCGATGAGCAGTTGAAGCTGGCGGCACCAATCGGCCGAAGGGGGGCGGTGAAGGTGCTGCGAACATATCCACGACCGCTGCCTGCGCGCCGCCGGAATGCAGGAGATGTTCAGCAAGGCCGGATAGCCCAGCCGTTCCTCTTCCGAGCGCAGCGGCTCGTTGCGGAAGTACAGCTCGTTGGCGTCGCCCAGGCAGAGCCGGTTGCCGTGCTGGAAATACATGGCGAACGTCACGGCATACGGGATGCTCAGGCGCACGTTGCGGTACTTTGTGCCGGGCCCGTAGTCGGCCGGCGAATCGTCGGCAATCCACCGCACCAGGCGCACGTGGGGCGGCAGTTGGTGAACCACCAGCATCAACGGAGGCCGCCAGTAGAGGAATTTCACTCCGTCGGGCAAGGCGGCGCCGTGGATCGGCGGCGTCAGGTCGCGGCGGAACATCTCGCCCAGCGCCGCCTCCGGCCGCTCCAGCTTGCAGCCCTCTTCGGTCGTGACGACGACCTTTCCTTCTTCGATAGATAGTCGATCCGCCATAATTACCCCCCTTTCTCGCCCGCGTGTTTGACGAAGTTCAGCACCTGGCCCTGCGCCAGGATGGTGTCTTCGTCCGTTTCGTGGCCGTCGACCACGGCCATTGCGTCCGGGTCGATGTTCATTCGCTGTTCCAGCTCGGCCCGCGCCTGGCGGACCGTCATGCCCGCCAGCGGCAGGCTGTGCGCGTACACGCCGTGGATCACTTCCACGTTGCCGCCGGGTACGGCGGCCGTGGAGAAGAACTCGTCGGCGGGCATGGCGCCGGTGAAATCGTCGTCGCGGATTCGTTCTTGAAGCATGGTTAGGTCTCCTTTTCGTGGAACGGGTTAGTCGTCTTCCAGATCACGGGGCACGAGGTCGTAGAGATCGTCGGGCCCGAGCAAGGGCGCGGAGCACCATGCGGCGCGGGCCAGGCCGGCGTCGAGCAGGCTCAGGGCCGCGCCGGGATTCGCCCCCGGGCGCAGGCGGGCCAGGAGGAGCACGGCCGAGACCACCTCCGGCGCCACCTCCACGCGCTTGGCCAGCGGATGGGCCCGCAAACGCCGCAGCACGATCTCCCGCTGCTCGGCTGGCTCTGGGGCGTCGAGCACCACCGGCTCGGCGCGCCGGGCGAGCACGTCGCAGTGCTCCAAGTCCCCGGGCGAGAACGCCGATCGCGCGATGCCGACCAGCCGGATGCCGCGATCGACGTACTCCGCGATCAGGCAGGCCGCGGTCTCCGAATGCCGCGCGACGAGGTCGAACTGTTCGAGAACCACCAGGGCGCCGCGGCGCGCGTGGGCCATTTCCAGGACCTGACGCAATCGCTCGTCGCGCTGCTGGGGAAAGATCGCCCCCGAGGCGATCGCGGCCCCGCCCAGTTGCAGCCTTTCCCAGATGAACGAAGGGCCCATGAGGGGCAGGCCCGCCGTGGCCACCGTCGCGGTCTTGCCGCACCCCGCTGGTCCGCACACCACCGCGCAGGCCGGAGCTATGACGCGGGTCGCGATCTCGGCAATCCGCCGGATCGCCTCGGCTTGGGCCGCGGTCGGCTCGACGGCTAGTTGCTCGAGGTCTCGCCGCAAGAGGAGCCGGCCCGCGCGGGCAAGCTGCGGGTCCAGCGGCGATGTGGCCGGCGGTTGGGCCGGCGGTTGGGCCGGCGGTGGCAGGGCGATTTTGGTGCGGATCGGGCTGTCGAGCCACTCCAGCGCACAGAGCAGGGCCCGATGGACGTCGCCCTCGACAGGCTCGGGCGGCGTCAAGGCCAGCCATTGGTTTACGCGATCGCCGCAAAACAGGAGGCGTCGCCGGTCGTCGGCGCCGGTGTAGTGGAAGTCGTCGTCGACGAAGATCTCCCAGCGGTCCAGCCCCGGCACACGGCGCAAGAGCAGGTTCGTGCGCGGCTTGGTATAGCCCGCCCCGGCCAGCACGGCCTTCAGTTCCAGCATCTCGTCGTGCGGGCCCGCGACCTGGACCGCGTATTCCCGCAACACGCCCGTCCACTGATCGCTCAATTGATCGATGATCGCCATGGCTGGTCTCCTAGACTACGAGGTGCGCAAGCCGCCCGTTGTGGCCGCGGATCCGCCGCACGCTGGCCACCAGAGCCTGCTCGGGCAGGTCGAGGTAGTCGGCCGCGTTGTGGGACGTGATGTTGTCGGCCAGCGCGTCAATCGTTTCCCGCAGAGCATCGATGAGCACGGCCGTCGAGAGGCCGTGGTCGCTGTGTCCCGGCTCTTCGGCCGCAAACACCACCCGGTCGATCGCCGTGGCCAACGCTTGCTCGATGAGCCGGCCGGTGAGGAAATCGCGGCGGTGCTTCGTCACTTTGGCGCCGTCGCGGAGCGTGAGCTCCACCTGGCCGGGGTCGTCGCCGTTGGGGCTGAACATCCAGGCCACGGTGCGGTCGATGACCGACTGGCGGAGCTGTTCCGGAGGCGTGCCGTTGTCGGAGGCGTAGGGGAACGTCGGCTTGAGCTTTTTGCCCAAGATGGCGGCGGTTGCCTCGCGATCGAGCCGCTCGAACCTCGCTGCCACACTTGCCAGTCTGGCCCACATTGCGGAATCCACCATTTCCGGTCGGTTGGTTGTGGCCAAGAAGAAAATCGGCAGGCCCGCCAGATCGTCGGTGGTGTCGTCCAAGCGCTGTAGCAACATGCCAATGATGCGGTCGTAGACGCCGCCGTCGTCGGCGCCGCGCCGTTTGGCGAGGCCCTC
>CAYTJV010000772.1:0-3198 GCA_964438165.1 uncultured Planctomycetaceae bacterium
TGGTCTACTGGCTCCTCTACGCCAACAAGCCCGGCCACGGGCTGCCGCAGTCGGGGATGGAGGAGTGAGGGAAGAGGGGAGAAGGGGGAGAGGAGAGGGGGGACGCCGCGCCGAGCGGCGTTGTGCGCGGCGCGCAGATCGACACCGCAGCGCCGATGCGTTGGAAGGCGGGAGGCGTGCAAGGACGCGATGCTTCTCCCCGCCGGACGCCCGCTCTGGCCGCCTGAGCTCAGGTCGGTTTGACGGTCGCCGCGCGGGGCCCCTTTGCACCCCGCCGGGCGCCGTCGCCTTGCTCCAGATCATACTCCACGGCCTGGCCGACCTGGAGGTCGTCGAACGCCGTGTCGACCACCGTGGAGCAATGGAAGAACACGTCTCCGCGTTCTGCGGAGATAAACCCGAAACCTCGATCCGAAACAACCTTCTTGATTACACCCTGTGCCATCGCTACACCACTCCTCGCACGAACGCAACAAACCATGGCCGGGCACCCGTTCGGCGTTGAAGCTCGTTCAAGATTCCGCCCCAGCGAGTCCCACGCCGAGCCAAGCCACGAACAACAATCTACCGAGAAGGGCGGCTCAAGTTCAATGCCCCCTTGTGGTGGGGCATTGCTCAGTTTTGCGCTGAACTTCCCCCGATGGACAGGAAGCGGAAAGAGGAGCCGATTACTTCTTCTGCGTCTCGCGGAGGAATTCTTCTCCATTGACGCATACACGCACCGCCGGCGCCGCGTTGCCTTTGCGATTTGCTTCGCTTCCACGACTTGCCCTCGTCGTCAGAAAAGAGGGCAGACCACCCAGCGCGGCGGATCCGAAGTCAGGTGCTCGACCGTTGCGACAGCCGGCCGGGCGTGATCGCGGGGCGTTGCGGCATGGGATTTGTCCGCGGTAGAATCAGGTCATGCCGCTCAAGGATCAAGGCGGAGGTCATTTGAAAAATGTCGCTCTTGAAGATTATCCATAGGAAGTTCGTCACCAGTTTACTGGGTATTCTGGTCGGCGTGCCGATCGTCAGCCTGCTTGAGGGCGGACTGCTGTTTGCGGCATCGGGCCCGTCTTACTACGTGAGGAAAGCGACCTGGCAAGAGACCATGCTGGCCTCTCGGGAGGCGCTTGTGCGGGCGGAAGGGGTAAGAGAGGCTCCGGGCCGGTTCCAAGCGTATACCAGCCGGGTGATCCGCGGAGGTGAGCCGGCGATCCATGTCAGCGTGCCTGTTGCGGGCGAGAAGGAGCTGTTTCTTTATGTGACCGGCGCTGGCGATCCGATCGGCGGGGCCGGCACGTGGGCCGAGGCCCAACTGATCGCCCGGGACGGCGCCGCGACCCGCGCAAGTCGTCTGCCCGGCCTCTCGGTCCTGGAGGGGCGACACGCGATCGACGTGAACCTGAAGTCCGGCGTCAGCGGGCCGTTGGCGATCGCCGGGCGGAAGTTCTCGCATGGAATCCACGTCTATGCCGACAGCAAGGTCCGCTTGCCGCTGGAAGGCAAATTCGTCCGCTTCGAGGCGTGGATCGGCATCGACGATTGGGTCGGACGGCGGGGCGCGGTTCGCTTCGAGGTCCTCGACGCGGCCGGGGCGGCCCGATGCGATCTGTGGGATCTCGTGCGCCGCGACTTCATCGAAGCTGCTCCGCGGCGCCAGATGCGCTGGGAATACGAGGATCAGATCCTGGCCGCGGACTGGACGCCGGGCGAGTATGGCACGCTGGCACGGCGCTACGCGGCAGCCGCCCGGCGAGTTAAGCCGCTCGCCGAGGAGTCTACCCGGCTCGCGGCCGGCATTCACGACGCAGAGGGACTGAAGCGGGTCCGCGATCTGTACTATCGGTCGCGGAAGCTCGACGAATCGCTAAAGCGCGCGAGCAACCTCAATCTTAAGGCCCTGCGGTTGGCAATCGACGATCTTAGCAAGACCTTTGGGCCGAAGTATGGGCAACGATTGCAGTGCCAGGCCCGGCTGGAATCGCTTGAGAAGGAGTTGCGGGCCGCATTGGCTGCCGGTGGCGTCCCAGAGACCGTAGGGAACGCCGGTGGTGGGTCGGCGGAAGAACTCGATCGCCTTGAGAAGATCGCCTCCCTGGTCGACGGCTTCGACCGGCTCCAGCGCGAGGCACTTCTCGCCAATCCGCTCTTGGATTTCGACCGGCTGCTGCTGGTGCGCCGCGAGCCGCACTGCGATGCCCGCCGGCCCATGGACACCGGCTACGGCATGGGCGAATACCTCGGCCTGCCGCGGCAGAGCTCGAAGTGCGCCCCGGGCATCGAAGAGCCGGCGAACTGGGACAACGAGATCGCCGTGCTCCAACCGGTTCGGCCCGAGGGACGGCTGACCACGCTCTACAAGCCGGACGGCCGGCGACTCATCCTGGACGTCGATCTGCACTGGGACGCCGATCGCTTGCTCTTCTCGATGCCGGGCACCCTGAAGAAATGGCAGGTGTTCGAGATGGGCACCGACGGCCGCGGACTGCGCCAGGTAACGCCCGGCGACCAGCCCGAGGTGCATTCCTACGACCCCTGCTATTTGCCTAACGGGAAGATCGCGTTCATTTCAACGGCCCCCCTTCAAGGCGTGCCCTGCAATGCCGGCGTGATCGTGGGGATGATGTACCTGATGGATGCCGACGGTGGGAATATCCGCCAGGTTTGCTTCGAGCAGGATCACGACCACTGTCCGACCGTGCTGCACGATGGGCGGATTCTCTATCTCCGCTGGGACTATACCGACACGCCGCACGTCTGGAACCGAGTGCTGTTTGCCATGAATCCGGACGGCACCGGCCAGGCCGAGTATTACGGCTCGAACTCGTATTGGCCCAATGCGATCTTCTACGCCCGGCCCGTGTCTGGGCCCTCGACGAAAGTTGTGGGAAACGTGACCGGGCCTCACGTGGGTCGGGTGGGAGAGCTGGTGATCTTCGACCCGGCCAAGGGCCGTCAGGAAACCGACGGCGTCGTGCAGCGGATCCCCGGCTACGGCCAGAAAGTCGAGCCGATCATCGAGGACAAGCTGACCGAGCACAGTTGGCCCAAGTTCCTGCACCCCTGGCCGTTGAGCGAGAATTACTACCTCGTCTCCTGCAAGCCGACTCCCGACGCCCTTTGGGGCATCTACCTGGTCGACGTGTTCGACAACATGGTGCTCTTGAAGGAGGTGGAGGGGCAGGCCCTGTTGGAGCCCATCCCGCTTAAGAA
>CAYTJV010000773.1:0-3184 GCA_964438165.1 uncultured Planctomycetaceae bacterium
GCCCTATTTCAGCCTGTATCTCCAGTCGCTGGGGATGACCGCGCTGGAGATCGGTCCGACTTGCGGCTCGGCCTCCTTGACCAACTGCCCCAAGATCAGGGCGGAAATGCTCTCCGGCGTGTGGACGTGCCCCTGAAGCTCCTTGCGCCAAGCGTCCCCCATGTGGACCTTAATGAACTGCACCACGCGGTCGGCGTGCAGCTTGGCCTGCTCCAAGGCCATCTCGCCGACAATGATCCCATCGTCGCTGAAAAACACGACGCTGGGCATCACGGTCTGGCCTGAATTGTCGGAGACGACGCGCGGAACCCCCTGGGGATCGACATAGGCGAGGCTCGAATACGTGGTCCCCAGGTCAATGCCGACCGTCTGACAAGCCCGATGAATCATGCCCTTCTTCCTTCCGTTTCGCGAGGCGGCCGCGATTCCGGACCGAACGATAAAGCCAGCAGATGGCGTCCCCTGAAGATAACATGTTGGCAGGCGGCAGCAATCCCCTCTATGGACTGGCATTGCCGCTTCGGAAAACCGCACTCGTCACGCTCCGCGCAACGCGGGTTCCCTCACGCGGAGCGTGACGAGTACGAGGCGGCGCCAATAAAAAGACAGGCGGAGCGGCAAACCGTGCAACTCTATGGGTTGGACGGAACAGAGCCTTGCACGTCCATCGGCAGCGCGATAGACTACACATCCCCATCCTGTGAGGGGGGTGCCGCCGAGAGCCAACTTGGTGCCCTTCGGTTTTCCGCGAAAGCAAACTGGACGACAGGTGGACGGATGGACCAGCAAGACTGGTTGCTGAAGATCGGGCAGAAGATCGGAGGCTGCGTCGTCCTGGGTTATCTGGGAAAGGGTGGCATGGGGCAGGTATTCCTGGCCCAACAGGTTGGCCGGGAGGAACACGTTGGCCTGAAACGGCGGGTCGCCCTGAAGGTCGCTGTGCCCGACCCGGCGCGCGAAGGATCCGTGCAGCAGTTCTTGAAAGAGGCCCAACTGGCCGCGCAGATCTATCACTCCAACGTGGTCACCATCCACGACGTTGGGCAAGAGGGCGATCTGTACTACATCGTCATGCAGCACATCCACGGCAAGAACCTTGGGGAGCTCTTGAAGGCCGCCAGCGGACCGCTTCCATGGCGTTCCGCGTTGCGAATCACGCAACTGGCGGCCTGGGGTCTCGACGCGCTTCACAAACACGAGCTGGTCCATCGCGACGTCAAGCCCTCCAACATCATGCTCTCCGTAGACCGCGGCGTGTACTTGATGGACTTTGGACTGGTGCGGGAAGAAACCAATCCGCTGTCGACGCGATCGGGGAGCATCGAAGGAACCATCCCCTTCATGTCCCCGGAGCAGTGCCGGGGCGAGCCGCTCGACCGTCGCAGCGACATCTTCTCATTGGGGAGCACTCTCTACTGTCTGGTCACCGGCAGGCTGCCGTTTCTACACGACGATCCGCGGGAAGTGCTGGACATGATCGGTTCGGGCAGCCGCCCGCCGGAGGTCGGTCTGTTCAACGCGGAGGTTCCGCCGGGTGTTATCGCACTGTTGAGTAAAGCGATGGCGGCCGACCCGCGCGGTCGGTTCCAGTCGGCCGCGGAGATGGCCACGAAGTTGGGGAACATCCTCCGCGGCGCGATCGCCCCCCCAACGATCACTCTGCCCGGCAAACAGTCCGCGCCGGAACCGGCGGCCCCTCAGCCGCACCTGACGCCGATCGGGGAACTTCTGCCCCTGGTGACGCAGCGCGACGTGGCGCGGAGCAAGCTGCCGATAGTCGGCGGGGCGTTGGCGGGGCTGGGCGCGCTGGCGCTGTTGGTGTGGCTGGCCGTGGCGGGCGGGCGGCATGACCCGCCCCTCCCGCCTCCGCCCCCCGTCAACATGATTTACATCGAGCCCGGCTATGCCCAGCTTGGCAACGATCCGGCCAAGCTCCAGAAGTTCTTTTCCTCGCGCCCGGAGTGTGCCACAATGAGCGCCGAGGAGATCCGGGCCGTGCTGAAGGGGTTCACCTTAGAGCCGCAGGAGCGGGTCTTCGTGCCGGGTTTCCACATCGACCGCTATGAGGTGACCAACGCCGAGTACGCGGAGTTTATCGCGGCGACCGGCCACTCGCCGCCTTCGTTGTGGCACGGCACGACGCCGCCCATCGGCCGCGAGAACTACCCCGTGGCCGACGTCCGCTACGAGGACGCCGAGGCCTACGCCCGCTGGAAAGGAAAGAAGCTTCCCACGCGGGAGCAATGGATGCGGGCCTTCCGCGGCGACAGCGACCGGCTGTTCCCTTGGGGCGACCAGTACGACAACAGCCGGGCCAACGTAGGCGACAACAAGCAGTTTCCCTATACCAGTCCGGTCGCGCAAACGCCGCAAGACGTCACGGCGATGAACGTCTTCAACATGATGGGCAATGCCGCCGAGTACGTCCGCGGCGTGATGCACCACGAGGGAAAGAGCTGGCGCGTGCTCAAAGGGGGCTGTTACAACAGGTTCGGCTTCCGCTACGGGATCGGATCGAGCCAGTTGATTCAGCCGCTTGAAGGCACCGCGGAAAACGCCGGGTTCCGATGCGTGGTGGAAGAACCCTCGCGCGGCGCGGCGGCGCGCCAAGGGGCCGCGCCAAAATAAGCATGGCCGATTATCGTAGGACGGATTGCCAATCCGTCCCACGGGCCGAGGAGAAACGCCGATGGCCGTTACGATCACGGTCGCGTGTCCCTACTGCAAGTACAAGATGCGCGCCTCGGCGGACCACGTCGGCCGCAAAGGGCGCTGCGCCCATTGCCAGAAGCTGATCGACATCAAGCCCTCGGTCGAGGAAGAGCCGCTCGCGGCGATTCAGCCTACCGGGACGACGCCGCTTTCGCGCGAGACCCAGATTCACCTCAGTCCGACCAACGTCCCCGACTGGCAGGCGGGAATCCTTGGCCTGGTGGCCACGGCGCTGATTTACCTGGCGATCTACACTCTGGCGAAGGGCAACTACTTGGGCAACTTGTTCCTCGAGCGCGGGCCCATGCAGCACTGTACCACGCTGGTCACCTGCTGGGGACTGGCCATGCTGGCGCTCAAGTACCGGGCCGTGCGGGAACAAAGGAGCTATGCCGAGCAGGAGCTGGAGCTGATGCCGCTGGAAATCGCCATGCAGATCGACCGCGATTACACGCGTGAGACTCTCGTCCGG
>CAYTJV010000774.1:0-3183 GCA_964438165.1 uncultured Planctomycetaceae bacterium
GCCAAAGCCTAGCAACACTACGGCCACGGCACGTCGCATGGAGATGCTCCTTGATCGTTACAGCAGAAGGGGGGTGGCGGGATCTTTGCCTGCACTTACAGACGAGACAGCGTGGGAAATAGTTCCCTTTGGCCTTCCGGCAAGCGCGCGCTGTCACTACGGCTCCTTCGGACCGACCGACTGGACACGCCCAGGATCCGGTGTCGCGCACACCCGATAGGTGGGTTTCGGCAAGAAGTGCGTCGAAGAGTGAAGCGGCTACTTCGGCTCCGACAGCTTGAAGACCCGCTCGGTAATCGGGAACATCGAAACGCGGAACTTGGTGCATCCGTAGGGAATCAGCGTGATTCTCTCGGCCGACTCTCGTTTCGCGATCGGTTCGGACGGCAGACGAGGCGCCTTGGGCGCCGGGTTCCAGTCGATAGCTACCGCGTTGCCCCGAAGCTTCAGCGGGGATGCCAGCGGCCAGTCCCATTTGGCGGGCATCGCCTGACGTTCCACGACGATATCCTGTTCGAGCTTCTCGCCTTGCACGTCCAGCGCGTATCTCCATTTGGCGGCGGGGTCGGGCGTGTTCGGGCCTTGGGTGTCCGGAATCGGCAGGGCGAAAAGCAGCGGGCCATAGGAGACCGACGCGTAGGGCGCGCCCTGCGCGTTGTTGTCGCGCCCTGACGTCACGCTCACCGACATCGGAAACCGCAGGCGTACGGCGTCGCCCGGCTTCCAGAGCCGCTCGACGCGCACAAACCCCTTCGCGTCGGGTGCCGTTTTGACGCCGGACCCGTTCACGCTCAACTCGGGATTCTTGCACCAGCCGGGAATGCGCAGCGAGAGCGGGAAAGTCGCCTCCCGGGCCGGATGGACGCTCATCTCGATGACATCGTGGAAGGGATAGTCGGTCCGGCATGTGATCTCGACGGGCACACGATCGGCCGCCAGGGCCGACACCTTGCAGGGGCCGTAATGCGTGGCCGCTAGCCCGTTGTCGTAAGTGGCCATCCATAGGTGCATCACGTAGTTGGGCAGGATGCGGTTCAGGGCCGCCGTGCAGCACAGCGGCATGTGCGTGGCTTTGTACGAGCACCCGGATGCCCCGGGCCCATGAGGACAGGGCGGGGAGCCATCGACGATGCGGTTGGGGCTCTGGAAGTAGACGTGAGTCTTGTAGTCGCGAGCGACGGTGGCCGGACCGGCGTTGAACAGCGCCCGTTCCACCCGGTCCGCCATCCGCCCTTGGCCGCTGACAGTCAGCAGGACAATCTGGCTCCACAGGTATCCGGCCACATCGCAGGTCTCCGTTCCCCGGAACGCGCCGGTCGGTCCCCAAAACTCATCCATGACCGGCACGCCGGAGGGCTGCATCGCCTCGCGCTCGAGGAGGTTGTGCCACGCCACGGTTACGTCGAGGAACTCGCGGTTGCCCGTCCACAGGTAGCCCAGCGCCCACGGTGTGGTGCTTTCGAGGAACATGACACCGTGCTCGTTAGCCTCCGCGCCCGGCTTTTCGTTCGGCATTCGGCGATAGCGGCCCCACGCCCCCGGCGACACGCCTTGCCTGGGACCGTCTTTCGAGAAAATCGCGGTCAGGGCCTCGGCGATCTCCCTATTTCCCGTCCACGTGTAGGTTTGCAGGGCGGGCCAGACGTTGGACATGCCGCCGGCCAGACGCAGCCAGTTGCGGTCCCCGGCATACGCCGCCTCCAGTGTTTGCAGGACGCTTTTGTCTCCCGAGCCGGCATGGTAGGCCGCCATGCCGCGCCCCAGCAGCCCGCAGGCCCAAATCGGCCAGCCTCCGTCGCAGGTAATCGCCTTCGTATCGTCGGGATTGTTCTTGTTGAGCCACCACAGGAACAGGATGCTGTTGGGATTCATGTGGGTGACAACCACGTCGAAACGCCTTTTCGCTTGTTGGATCAGCGCGTCGTCGTGCAGGACATAGCCCAGACGGGCCAGACCGTCGAACCAGTATCCGCCGCCTTCATAGGGCCATGCCCCTTTGGGCCAATTGAGGCGGTCCCCCGTCATCGTGTGATCGACCGCCCACGCCCGCTTGAACTCCTCGTGGACGTCGTCCATGTGCCCGGTGTATCCGTCCCGCGCCGTCAGGCACCAGTCGCGGAGCCAGCCACCGGGCTGGACCGTGCCGGGCGGCAACGGGATCAGCGCGGGGCGCGTGGGCGGCTCGAAGGGGCGCCCATAATTCACCGCTTCCGACCCGGACTTCTGCGGCTCCGCGGCCGAAAGCCAAGCGGTGGCAAGCACAACGGCCGCGAAGGCCGACAGTTCAAGAAAAAGTCGGTAGATAGGCTTCATGGCTGTCCTCGCTGACATAGTGCCGGTGATTGTCGACCCCCAGTTTACCATTCGGACCCGGCCGTGGAACCCGTCCCAGGCGGGCGGGCCTCGCGCCCTGCTCAAAGGCGCTCAAGATTTCGGGGGCGCTGTCTCATGTCCTCGACCCGCTGCAAGGTCCAGTAAGTCGCCGCGCAACAATAAAGTACCGCAACGTGAAACGTGGGATAGGCTTCCAGCCTGTCTTTTCTGGCGACAGGCTGGAAGCCTATCCCACGTAATCCGGCAACTTATTGTTGCGCGGCGCCTAACCGGCTCCGGCTTGCGGTACCCGTGGCGGACTACGCAGTGAAGGACTGTCAAGACGGGAAAGCGGATGAGGCGTTGTTATCGGAGCTGGTCAAGTTCTACTCGACGGCCGGCAAGGTCTTGGTGGAGCAAAGACTCTTTGCGACGAACTCCGCCCAGGCCCCTTGGTCCTGCCGGTCGCGGATGCGAACCAGAAGACTGGCACGGGTTCTGGGGATCTCCGCCATCCGGCTGCTCCTAAAGGAATACACAAACCAACCGCGGGAATCTTTCAGATCATTCTCGCAAAACGCCGTCCCGGTTGTCTAAAAGGCTGCCCGAAAAACTTCCGAAGTCTCCAAGACTTCGGAAGTTTGCGGCTGGCAAAGAGAGGGGCTTGCCGAAGAGCACATCGCGGCATTTAATGGCCACAGACAGCGGATTGGACCCCCACCGACTGCCCATTCGAGATCATCATCACCGAGAAGTCATGAGCGATACACACCCCGCCGACGAGGGGATTGAGTTCCGCGACGTCGAGGAAATCGGCGACAACGGGCTGGTGCGCGATGCCACGGGCATGGACGAGGACCGTTTTCAGCC
>CAYTJV010000775.1:0-3182 GCA_964438165.1 uncultured Planctomycetaceae bacterium
GACCCGCGCAGCGAAATGACCAACTGCGACATTTGCGCCAACGACGTGTTCCGCAACAGTTGGAAGGCGAGCGGCGTGGAGCGGGTCGCGTTCCAGGCGCCGGAGTCGTGCAAGGCGGCCGGCAGCGCGGGCCGTGCGGCCAGCCCGGCGTCGTCCAACGGCGCGCAGGCCACGCCGGAGCAGGAAGCCCTGATCCAGGCGATCACCGACCGCGTGGTGGCCGCGCTCAAGAACAGGCAATAGCCCGGCAATGAAGTACATGTAGGACGGCCTTTCCAGGCCGTCGCATGTCTCCGACGGCTTTTCCAGGCCGTCCTACGGAGCCTTCTTGATCTCGAAGACCTCGCCGCTGAGGTCGAAGCCGGCCGGCTCGGTTGAGGCGGCCTCCGGCTTGGCGGCTCCGGAACTCGCCACGGCCGCACCGGCCTCCGCCGACGGCGCCTTGACCGCCTGGCCGGTCTTCGGCCGCTTGAGGAAGGCGATCCAGGTCATCGCTCCCTTCGGGTCCTTGAAGTGGATCACCGACACCAGTTGCCAGCCTTCCTCTCCGAGGACGTTCATCTCCTCGACCAACACGCCCTCCGTTTTGCGCAGGATGGCCACGTGCTCCCATTTCTGCTGGGAATGGACGATTGCGGTCTTCATGGCGATTGGGCCTCCGCTCGGTTAGTAGCTATCCCAGGTCGAAGTCGGTGTCGTCACCGGCGCCGGCTTTTGGCTTCGGAGGCGCCGGCTTCGCGGGCTGGAGCTTCGCCGGAAAGGTGTCGCCCAGCTCGAAGTCGAAATCCTCCTCCGCTGCGGCCGGCTTCGGCTTCGCCTTAACCTGCCGCGTTGCCTGCTTGGCCGCGGGGATCGTTTCGGCGAGCTCGAAATCGAAATCGTCGGAAAGCACCATGCGGGGTTTCGCCGGGGCAAGCTTCGACGCCTTGGGCGCGTGAGCCGGCCGGAACGCCTGAGGAGCGGGAAGATTGAGCTCGAACTCCGTGTCCTCTTCGGCGGCCTCGGGCGCCTTCGCCGCCGGGGGAACCGCCATCGGGGCGCTGGGCGCCTCTTTGCGCACCGGCTTGGCCGGCTCGCCCGCGATCGGACGCTTCAAGAGCGCCGTCCAGGCCATCATCCCCGCCATATCGCGGTAGTGGGAAGCGCTGACCAACTCCCACGACTCCTGGCCGGCCTGATTCAGCGCTTCGACCATCGCGGCCTCGGAAACGCGGGTCAGGCTCTGGTACTCCCACTTGATCTGCAATGCGATCGCCGAAGATATCATCGCCGTGCGTCTCCCAATTCGCTGTCGGCGGAGAAACTCCACCGACGAACCGTGCGGGCCAGAACTGCCCGCTTAATAGACCGGTAGTTTACTCTTCTTCCAGTGTACCAGCAATCCCCGGCAATGCACCAGCACCAGGCGACAGATTTC
The DNA here is from genome assembly GCA_964438165.1 of uncultured Planctomycetaceae bacterium. Lineage (GTDB taxonomy): Bacteria > Planctomycetota > Planctomycetia > Pirellulales > Thermoguttaceae > CALFBP01. The sequence continues at coordinate 1,418 of CAYTJV010000775.1, forward strand.
GGACCCCCTCCTGCGGGGCGGATGCCATGCGCAGGTTCTTCCGTTTCCAACATTATTTCCGCGCAGCCGCTAAGGCGGTCATTAGCCGCAGGTCCGGGCCAGTTCGCGCAGGTACTCCAGGGCCTCGTACACGTCGGCCACGGCCACTCCCTTGGCCCGGCCGGCTTGATCGCACTTCGCCAGGAGCTTCAACTCCTCGTAATCCTCGGAGGCTTCCAAGCGGTGTCGCGCGCGGGCCCCGAGCGTGCCGTCGTGCAGGGCGCGGGCCTCGGCGTGATGCTCGATGAGCCATGCCGTGCGCGGCGTGATGAACCCCTCCAATGCCTCCAGCCCGGCGGCGATGTGCTCCTTCGGGTCGATCGCCTTGCCCACGTCGTGCAGCAGGGCGGCCAACAGGAATTCCTCGTCGTAAGGCAACTCGTCGCGGGCCAGTTCAAACACCTGGAGGCTGTGGTACAGCGCGTCGCCCTCCGGATGGAACCGCGGGTTCTCCTTGATCTGTTCCAGCGGCAAGAGGAGCATCTGGTAGATCTGGAAACGATCGACCTTGCTCTCGGCCTCGAGCACGGCCTGGTCGAGCACCACGTCGGGATACTCCTCGGCCAGCAGTTGCTCCAGTTCCGCAATGCTCGCGCGCTCGATCGCCTTGCCCGTAATCGAGCTCTTGAAGACGTGGTGCGACTTGTCGCCGGGGTAGACCGTCAGCTCGAAGTCGAAGCGGTCGCGGATGTGAACGTGCCGATAAAGATGCTCCTCGCCCGCCTTAAGGACGCGTTTTCGCTCCACCTCGTAAGGGACGCCCTCCGACTCCAGCAAGGCGGTGATCGGCTCCAGCGAGTCGGAAAACAGGTGCAGATCGATGTCGGACCCCTGGCGCACGTGTCCGGTGAGCGTGCTGCCGATGAGCCGGGGTCGGAACCTCCAGAGGATGCGCATCAGCCGGAGGGCCTCGATCCGCATCTGCCGCAGGTTTTCGTCGCGGCGATCGCCCTCGTGCATCCGGGCCATAACCTGGATTTCATCGCGGATCTCGCGATTGGTGGGCAGATCGCCCGGCTTGAAGTCGCCGCCGGCGACCCGCCGGGCCGCCTTCAACTTGGCGCGGTAGTACTCCGCCTCCTCGCGCGTGTACATCAACCGGGCCGCTTCCCATGCGACCCGACGACGAAGCTTGTCGTTGGACATTGCGTTCGCGCCGAAATCAAGCCCATCGGTGCGGCGCGCGGGCTGAAAGGAGTGGCCGAAAGACAGCCTCGACAGAGGGCCTCACTGCCACCAACAATATCCAATTATACCTCCCTGCCGACCCCGAGAGCAATCCCACCCCACGCCGGGACGGGCGTGGATCTCGGCAGCATCTGGCCGTGCGCGCTGGACCGTGCCGATCGACGAAATCGACGCGGCGGTGGCGCGGCACTACGGCGTCGATGCGGAGCGTTTGCAGGCGCACGGGCGCCGCGCGGGGGTGGCCAAAGCGGCGGCCGTGGAGTTGGCTTGCCGGCTGACCGACCTGACCGAGCGCGCGATCGGCGAGCACTACGGGCGGATCAGTTCCGCGGCCGTCAGCGCCATCCACCGCAAAGTGCGGCAAGGGGACTACGACGTGCGGCCCGCCGTCGAGTCGCTCGCGTCCCAACTCGTCGGCCAACGCCGGAGGAGAAAAAGTTGATATCTCTACAGCAAGACTTTTGCTATTGGGTCGTTCGGACCGTTTGGTGCATATTGGAGGTAATGTTGGTCATGGCCGTAAGGGCTGATCAGTCCC
>CAYTJV010000776.1:0-3176 GCA_964438165.1 uncultured Planctomycetaceae bacterium
CATGGGGCTCCTGGAATCGGGCGAGGTCGACGTGCTGCTGACGATCATCAACTTCGTCGACCGGCACACGTACCACTTTGAAGAGAAGGTGTTGCCGGTGGCCCGCAAGCACAATACCGGCATCGTGGCCATGAAGGTCTTTGGCGGCGCCCGCAAGCACAATTATCCCGATCCGAAATGCCTGCCGCAATTGGACATCGAGCACCTGGAGATGGCCGTGCGGTACTCGATGGCCATCGAGGGGGTGGCCTCGCTGGAGATCGGGGCCCACAATGTGGAGCAAGTCCGCAAGGGCGTGGAAATGGTCAAACGCTGCCGGCCGCTTTCGGAGGAAGAGAGCCAGAAGCTGGTTTCGCTCGGCAAGGAATTGGCCGTCCAGTGGGGAACCCATTTGGGTCCGCTTGCCGGCACGGGTTCGTACAAGAATGTGTATCACGTATAGCCGCTGTAGGGAACGCCCTCCGTGGCGTTCCGTGGAGCGGACGGGCGTCTTTGCCCGAATTACGGAACGCCACGGAGGGCGTTCCCTACAGAGGGAAAACCTGGCCTACAGTCATGCGATCATTCCGAAACGGCCTGATCCTCGGGGCAATTCTCTCGGGCACCCTCACGTGGTACTGGTACTGCGCGGAGGGCCGAGCGATGTCGGAGGCGCCGTTTCGCGAGCGGATCAAGGTGCCGCCGTTCCCAGAAGGGCTGACCTGGATCAACGCCTCCGGCCCGATCCAACTCAGCGAGCTCCGCGGCAAGTTCGTCCTCTTGGACTTTTGGACGTACTGCTGCATCAACTGCATGCACATCCTGCCGGAGCTCAAGAAGCTCGAAAAGGCGTATCCGAACCACCTCGTGGTGATCGGCGTCCACTCGGCGAAGTTCGCCACGGAGCAGGACTCCAAGAACATCGCCGAGGCCGTCCAGCGCTACCAGATCGAGCACCCGGTGGTCAATGACTCGAACCACGTGCTCTGGGAGCGCTTCGGCGTGAATTCCTGGCCCACGGTGATTTTAATCGACCCCGAGGGCTATGCCGTCTGGGGCACGAGCGGCGAGACCACTTTCGCGCAGGTCGACGCGGTTCTCAAGCCGGCGATTCCTTTCTACCGCAAGCACAAGCTGCTGGACGAAACGCCGCTGCGGTTCGACCTGGAGGCCCACAAAGCCAAGGCCACGCCGCTGCGGTTTCCCGGCAAGGTGCTGGCCGACGAGGCGGGCGGACGGCTGTTGATCGCCGACAGCAACCACAACCGGATCGTGGTCGCGCGGCTCGACGGAACGTTGGTTGCGGTGATCGGCTCGGGAGTGTCGGGCGCGCGGGACGGGGATTTCACCACGGCCGAGTTCAACCAGCCCCAGGGGATGGCCCTCCAGGGCGAAACGCTCTACGTGGCCGACACCGAGAACCACGCGATCCGCAAGGTCGATCTGGCGGCCAAGCGCGTGACGACGATCGCCGGCACGGGCCGTCAAAGCCGCGATCGGCCGCCGGTCGGGAAGATGGCGCCGGCCCTGAAGATCCCGCTCAACAGCCCGTGGGCCCTCTGGCTCCACGAGGGCGATCTGTACGTCGCGATGGCCGGGTCGCACCAGATCTGGAAGATGCGGCTGGAGCGGGGGACGATCGGACCGTACGCGGGCAATGGGCGCGAGGACATTGTCGACGGCCCGCTTCTGCCCCGACAGCCGTATCAGGTCGGCTACTCCTCCTTCGCCCAGCCCAGCGGCCTCGCATCCGACGGCGACTGGCTGTACGTGGCCGATAGTGAAGGGAGCTCCATCCGGGCAATTCCCCTGGATCCGCGCAAGGAGGTGAAGACGGTGGTGGGCACCGCGCACCTGGCGGGCGCGCGTCTGTTCACGTTCGGCGACGTCGATGGGCCGGCGCAACAGGCCCGGCTCCAGCATCCCTTGGGCGTGGCCTTCTACGGCGGCCGGCTCTACGTGGCCGACACCTACAACAGCAAGATCAAGGTGATCGACACGGCCAGCGGAGCGACGCAAACCCTGGCCGGCACGGGCAAGCCGGGCACAAGCGACGATCCACCCCAGTTCAACGAGCCTGCCGGAATTTCCGCCGCGGCGGGCAAGCTCTTCGTGGCCGACACGAACAACCATTCCATCCGTGCCGTCGATTTGACCAGCGGCAAAGTGACTACCCTGGCGATCGCCGGACTCCAAGCGCCCAAACCGGCGGTCGAGCCGGAGCCGGTCCGTATGCTTGCCGGCACGGCTGAGCAGAAACTCGGGCCCGTGCAGGTGAAGGCGGAAGGCGGCTCGATCCGATTGGCAATCGCGCTCGAGTTCGCGCCGGGCTACAAAGTGAACCCGCTCGCCCCGCTGTTCTATCAGGTGGACCGAGTCACGGCCGGCAGCAAGCGCGACGATGGCCAGGGCGCAGAAGCTCCAGACGCCGGCCCGTCGGCTGCCGGCCTGGTCCGCCAGACCGTCCTCGGCAAGCCGACCTCCGTGAAGCCGCCCGCCGCCTCATTCGAGATCGTCCTTCCCGTGGACGCCGCCACCGGGCGCGACACGCTCCGCGTGACCGTCACCTACTACTACTGCCGCGAGGGCGCCGACGGGCTCTGCAAGGCCGGCAGCGCCGCCTGGATCGTCCCGGTAGAGGTCGCCGCCGATGCATCCAACTCGGCAATTCCCCTGCGGCATCGCGCCCGGTAGCACGGTTCTCCAAACTTTCCCTCTCCCCTTTTCCAGGTTCTCAATCTGTAAACGCCGCCGGCGGGTTCATCCCGGCGGGGCGACGATTGGCAGCTACCAACGCGATCTCCGTAAGACCTTCCGTCTTTTCGCTGCTGCCGCCCGGCCGGGCGGCAGCAGCGAAAAAACGGCGCGTTGGGGTAGGTGCCGTGTAGCTGCCAATCATAGCCCCGCCGACGCAGGGTCGGCGGTGGCGTTTTCAGTTTGAGCAGGTCTGGCCCAAGACACTCCGCCAGCTTCAGTCTGACTGATCCCTGGCCCAATTCTCAAGCTTCAGGCGTTTGGGGTCAGGCTCGGGTTTACGGTTTTGGGTAGGGAACCGGAACGATTACGGATGAAAGCAAGTAGGATCAGCGAGCCCTCGCCGTGGAGAAAACCGACAAACCGGGTCTGACCCCTAACGCTCGTACGGTGGTCTTGTCGTCTTCGAAGCCGAATGCTATACTTTAATGGCCGGTGGACAA
>CAYTJV010000777.1:0-3176 GCA_964438165.1 uncultured Planctomycetaceae bacterium
CGAGAAAATCGCCCATGGTTCGGTCTCCATCACTCTTGGGGGTGTTTCGGGGTCCGCGTCACTGAGGAATTGTACCAGCCCGGACAACGGGTACCTGGCACGGCCGGCCGGCAGCGGATAGAATATCCCCAGTTGGACATAAACCATTTCCTCACGCGAGGGTGCATGTGAAAGCGAAGTCTGTCGATGCGTCGACCGACTCGGCCCGCCGGGCCGTTCCATCACTAGACCGGGCGTTGGTGGCCGCCCAGGTGGCTGCGGACAACCGCGGCCGCGACATCGTCGTGCTCGACATGCGCGAGTTGACGGCGATGTTCGATTACTTCGTGCTCGTGACCGGCGCCAGCCGCCGCCAGCTTCACGCCATCAGCGAGGAAATCGACCGCACCTTGGAAAAGGACCTGGGCGACCGGCGGCTGGGCATTGAAGGATACCGGGAAAGCCGCTGGATTCTCTTGGACTACGGCGACGTGGTCATGCACCTGTTCGATGCCGAGGCCCGCCAGTACTACGCCATCGAAGACCTCTGGGCCCAGGCCAAACGCGTGCCCTTCGAGCCGCGTGCCTCGCGTCCCGCTGCGAAATAGGGGCGTGGCCGGCCATCCCTGGAAGACAGTCGCGAGCTGCCCATGAGCATCCTGTTGGAACTTCGTAGGCGATTTCGTCAGGCCCTGGCCGACTTGGTGGCGGATCCCAAGCGAACGGCGGAACTGCTCGACATGGTCCAAGAGAGCCAGGACCCTCGCTTCGGCGACTACCAGGCCAATTTGGCCATGCCGCTGCGAAAGGATCTTGGGCGCCCGTCGCGCGAGATCGCCGCGGAAATCGTCGCCCGGCTCGACGTGAGCGATCTGGCCCTTGGCCCGGAGATCGCCGGACCGGGGTTCATCAACCTCAAGCTCCGCGACACGTGGCTGGCCGAGCGATTGGCCGCGGCCGTACACGACCCGCGCCTCGGCATCCCCCCCGTCGACCGCCCGCGGACCTACGTGATCGACTACTCCGCCCCGAACGTGGCCAAGCCGATGCACGTGGGACACATTCGCTCGACGGTGATCGGCGACAGCATCTATCGCACGCTGAAATTCCTCGGCCACCGCGTGATCAGCGACAACCACATCGGCGACTGGGGCACGCAGTTCGGCATGATCCTCTATGGCTTCCGGCATTTCTGCGACCGCGAGGCATACCGCGCCAACCCGGTGCAGGAACTGGCCCGGTTGTATCGGCTGGTGCGGGAGTTGATGGATGCCCAAGAGCACCGGGACATCGGCATAGCGGTGCTCGCCGAAACGGCCAGGCTCCATGCCGGCGACGAAGAGAACCGGCGACTGTGGCGTGAGTTCCTGCCCTTTTGCGAGGACGAGATCAATCGCGTGTACGGCCGCCTCGGCGTTAGGTTCGACTACTCTCTCGGGGAAAGCTTCTACGAGGACCGCCTCGGCCCACTGGTCGAGGAGCTGATCCGCCGCGGAATCGCCAGGGAAAGCGACGGCGCGATCTGCATCTTCCTGGAAGGCCAGCAGGTGCCGATGATCGTGCGCAAGCAGGACGGCGCGTTCCTCTACGCCACCACTGACCTGGCCACCCTCCGCTACCGCATGGAGACTTGGCAGCCGGACGCCATCCTCTACGTGGTCGACCATCGCCAGTCGCTCCACTTCGATCAGCTTTTCGCGGCCGGACGCCTTTTGGGCTACGGCGACGTGGATCTCCAGCACGTCAGCTTCGGGACGGTGCTGGGCGAGGACGGGCGTCCGTTCCGCACCCGGGCGGGCGATACGGTGGGACTGGAGGGACTCTTGGACGAGGCGGTCCGCCGCGCGGCCCAGATTGTCGAGGCCAACGACCAGTCCAAACCCAGCGGCGCGGAACTCTCGCCCGAAGAGCGGAAGCGAGTGGCCGAAACCGTCGGCATTGCTGCGATCAAGTACGCCGACCTCTCGCAGAACCGCACCAGCGACTACGTGTTCAGCTACGACAAAATGTTGGCCATGACCGGCAACACGGCCACGTACATGCAGTACGCCTACGCCCGGGTGAGGAGCATCTTTGCCAAGGGCAACGTGGACGTTGACGCCCTGCGGGCCTCCGGGGCGCCGATCCGGCTCGGTACCCCTGCCGAACGGGCGCTGGCCCTGGAGCTGCTCCGCTTCGCCGAGGCCCTCGACCTGGTCGTGGCCGACTATCGGCCCAATCAACTGACCGCGTACCTGTTCGAGCTGGCGAACTGCTATTCCACGTTCTTCGAGAACTGCCCCGTGCTGCGGGCCGAAAGCGAAGAGCTCCGCCAGAGCCGCCTCCTCTTGTGCGACCTCACCGCCCGCACGATCCGCCAGGGATTGGACCTGCTGGGAATCAGCGTAGTGGATCGGATGTAGAGAGGCAGTAGGCAGAGGGCAGTGGTGTAGGGCGGACGGAGCGAAGCGACGCCCACCGGGAATTGCTTGAGATCCCGGCGGACCTCGCTCCGTTCGGTCCGCCCTACAAAGCCGTGTGCAGCGTACTCCGCCCTATTCACCGACCACCGCTGCCTCAAATCCGCACAATCAACTCCTCCAGCGGCCGCTTGGGGACGTGGTGCATGCCGACGGCGTCGCGCCAGTAGGGGGCGGGCTCGGGGCTCTTGTTGTGTTCCAGGATTACGATTTCGCCCGGCTTCCCCAAGGCCAGCACGAGGAGGATTTCGAGGTGCGTGGGCAGATTGAGCTTGCGGGGTCAGGCCATCGCGGTCGATGGAGGCGATCATGCAGCCGCCAAAACCTCGCTCGGTGGCCCCCAGGAGGATCGTCTGCGCGGCGATGCCGTAATCGCAGTAGAAGTCCTTGGCAATCCGCTTGTCGCCGAGGATGACAAGGTACCCGGTGGGCCGCTCGCTTTCCGCCGGCCCGGACCAGTCCTTCAGCGCGGCCGCCCAGCGGAGATGGGCGAAAATCGTCGCGTTTCGCTCGGGATCGCACGAAAGGAGGTACTTCAGCGGCTGCCGGTTGGCCGCCGAGGCGCAAAGCGTCGTCAGCGACACCAGGTCGAGCAAGGTCTTTTCGTCGATCGCCGGCTCCTGCCGGAAGCGGCGGAAACTGCGATTTCGGGCCAGCAGGTGTTCCAGGGTCATAACTGCCCTCTTTCGCAAAGTCCACGGTCGTAGGGCAAGCAGCTTGCTTGCCTGTCCCAGGTGT
>CAYTJV010000778.1:0-3175 GCA_964438165.1 uncultured Planctomycetaceae bacterium
GAAAATGGAGCGTGCAAATCCTCTACTCCACCGGCAAGGCCGATCCCAACCAGACCGTCTCCAGCGAGTTCCGCACGATCGCCCAAAGCGTGCGTGATAACTTCGGCGCCCAAGGCTACTGGAGCTACCTGGTGATCACCAGTCCGCACGGCCCCAGCGACGTGAACGACCTGGGCGTGAGCCTCCAGAACCGCGGCCTGGGGTTGTTCACGGTGCAAACCAAATACGACTACCCGATCCTGGAGCGCCTTTCGGGCACCATTGCCGTAGGCTGGCTCCGCTCCGCCACCGTCAACCCGACCAGCAACGCCACCGACCTGGGAACCGAACTCGCGAACATCTTCACCTACGACTTCGGCGGCGGCCTGAAGGCCGACTTCGGCGCCAGTGTGCTGTTCACCGGCGACTTTTACAGGCCCTCGCCCGTTGCCCCACACCCCGACGTTCTCTGGGAGGCCTTCACCCGGGTCCAGCTTGAATTCTAAGGATCGGCCGAGGAATTGGACTTATCCCCTTTTTGCCCACCGTCGCCGTGGGGTTCTTTAAGGGGGATGGCTTGCCCATTTAAGGGCTATATATCGAGAGGACGAGGTGTTCTGCGTGGAAGAAATCGCTTCTTCTGGTCGTGCGGCGGCGACTCAATAGTCCCACGGTGCGGGATGTGTGGGGGAGCGCGAGCGGTTCGTGCCGAAAACATCCGGTCCTAACAAAGTTGGCGAGGAATCGGCTTCGATGAAAAGAACATCGCGTAGGGCCTGCAACGGCCAGAACGTACGCCATTGTTGTCCGGCCTCGCGCGGATGTTTCGGGAATTCGTGATCCAACGATCCCAAGGGAGCGAGCAGATAGGGCGCTCCCGAGGATCTTGACAACAGGAGGGGTCTTCCATGCACGACGGTATCGTGAGATGGTGCATCTGCACGCTGGCGGCCGTGGCCTTTTCGGCCATGGCGGCGGGCGTGCAGGGTCAAGAGTACCAGATGGCCGATCGGCAGTATAACGTCGGCCAGCCGGGGCCGGCCGTCCAGACGGTCGCCGACGAGTCGGGATCTCCCGACTTGGCCGCGCGCGTGGCCAGCCTCGAAGCGGCCCTCAAGAAGGCCGCGGACAAGGAAGCCGCGGACAAGAAGAAGGCCGCCGGCAAGCCGACCGTCGTCGTGCAAGGCCGCGTCCAGGCCGACACGCTGTTCTTCAACCAGAACGCCGATAGCCGAACCCGTCTGGGCGACATCCAGGATGCCACGTACTTCCGCACCGCGCGGATCGGCGTGGGCGGCGACGCGTTCGAGGTGTTCAGCTACCGGCTCGAGGTCGACCTGGCGGCCCGCAACACCTACGGGGCAGCCGCCGACGTCAGTGTGACCTCGTTCAAGGATGCCTACATCGAAGTGAAGGAGTTGCCGCTGGCGGGCAGCGTGCAGATCGGCCATTACAAGGAGCCTTTCAGCCTTGAGGAGCTTACCAGCTCGCGGTTCATCAGCTTCATGGAGCGGGGCCTTCCGAGCGCCTTCGTTCCCGGCCGCAATATGGGCATCCGGGCCATGAACACCTACGGGGAGGAAAGCGGCACCTGGGCGGTCGGCGTCTTCCGCGAGATGACCGACATCCCGCCGTTCCGCGCGGACGACGACGGCGGCCGATCGATCACCGCCCGCCTCACCTGGCTCCCTTGGTACGACGAGGCCACCGAAGGCCGCGGCCTGTTCCATGTGGGCTTCGCCGGCAGCTACCGCGATGACGACGATGAAATCGTGCGATTTCGCTCGCGGCCCGAGGTGGGGATGATGAGGGACTCGGCCGGAGCCGATCGCAACGTGGTCGATACCGGCAACATCGCAGACGTTGCGGATTCCCTCCTCTACGGGCCGGAGTTGGCCTGGGTGTATGGGCCGCTGTCGGTGCAAAGCGAGTGGATCGGCGCCTCGGTGCACCGCACCGGCGCCAACGCCGACGCCTTCTTCTCCGGATACTACGTCTACGTGAGCTACTTCCTCACCGGAGAGAATCGGCCCTACAAGCGGACCGCCGGATGCTTCGACCGCGTCAAGCCCTTTGAGAACTTCTTCCGCGTGCGCGACGGCGATGGCAACGTCCGCACCGGCAGAGGCGCGTGGGAGGTTCTCTACCGGTACTCCACCATCGACCTGCAGGACACGGCGGCGGGCGTGAACGGCGGGACGGCCGACGATCATACCCTCGGGCTCACCTGGTACTGGACCCCCTATGCCAAGCTGATGTTCAACTACATCCATACCACCGCCGCTCGGCCGTCTGCCGGCTGGACCGTGCCCATGGATATTTTCGGAATGCGCATGGCGCTGGAGTATTGACGTTCTGATCGCATGACCGTGGGGCACGTTTTCAACGTGCCAGGCACGATGGAATTGTGTCCCACTCAAGGAGGATAATGCTCATGAGGACTCTCGGAGTTTTCCTGATCCTGGCCGCGCTCTGCCCGGGATCGCAAGTGGCAGTGGCCGGCGACGGCTGCGGCGGCGACCCGAATTGCTGTGCTCGCTGCGGCCGCCACGCCGCCTGCCAACCCAAGGTCTGTCAGTTGCAGTGCGGAGTCAAGAAGGAGAAGAAGCACTACTGGTGCGTGGAGTGCGAGGAGTTCTGCACCTTGCTCCCCGGCCCGCGCGAAAAGTGCGGCTGCGGCCGCTGCGACGAAAGCTGCAGCGGCGATTGCTGCGATCACTGCGGCAAGAAGTACCGCACACCGAAGTGCGGGCGCCCGAAGTGCGTCCAGAAGCTGGTCAAGAAGGAATACGACGTCGAGGTGCCGGAGTACAAGTGCGTGGTCGCGTACTTGTGCTGCAACTGCTGCGATGACCGCTCGGAGCCGGCCGCCGCGCCCCAGGTCGCGCCGGCTGCGCCACCACCGGCACCCATGCCCTCGCCCCCAGCTCCGAAGGCCCCTGCGGCCCCAAAGCCCCAGGCCAAGACCAAACCCGTCTCGCTCCAATCGCCCGTTTCGCCTTCGCGGTAGTCCTCGATCGTGTCCCGAGACTTCCGAAGTCTCCGAGACTTCGGGAGTCTTTACTCGTTCCCACGCTCTGCGTGGGAACGCAAGCCGCGCCGCTCTGCGGCGTCTAGAGCCCGGGCCGCAGAGCGGCCAAACGTGCGTTCCCACGCAGAGCGCTCAGTATTACCCACATATACGCACGTACATATT
>CAYTJV010000779.1:0-3174 GCA_964438165.1 uncultured Planctomycetaceae bacterium
GACAGCGCGCTTGTCGCCGAAATCGTGCAGACATCCACACGCGTTCCACCGAACGGTGGAATCGGGGTCATCGAGCAGTGGCAGCACCAGCTCGATCGCCCGGGGGGCATCGATCCGCAGGACCAGCTCGCAGGCAGCGCAGCGTGCTTCCGGGTCCGGTCCAGTCAGTTTTGGAACGACCAAAGGGAAGAGCCGGTCGGCGCCGGCGGCACACATCTCCACGATGGCCCGTTTCCGCTCTTCGGGCGTTTGGGGGCGCGCACCGGGGCCGCCGAGGCGTGCAAGCCATTCGTCCACTTGCTTTGCGTCTTCTTGGTCAGTCGCCACATTCGCCTCGCGCCGAACTTCTAATTCTGCCGCCGGCCCGGCGCCGCCGTAATTAGTCACCATCTCGATCCGTCATTCTTGCAGAAAGCGGTTCATGCGGCGATCCGCAAGCTCGGGATTACGAAACACGCCGGTTGCCACACGTTTCGCCACTCGTTCGCCACGCACCTGTTGGCCGACGGCGTGGACATCCGCACGGTGCAGGAACTGCTGGGCCACAAGGATCTGCGCACGACCCAGATCTACACCCACGTGCTCAAGCTGAACGGCTTTGCGGTGAGGAGCCCCGCGGATAGGATCGGGCAGTTCACTCCGGCGCATTCACGTGGCTAGCAAGGTCTCCATTCCCGAAAACCGTTCCTTTCTCGCGGCGTCCAGCCGGCGACCTGACGCCGATGCGAAATCCTTCGGCGGGTGTCCGATTCCGCCGTCTCGTAAGTCAAAGCGACGAGAACTCGTGAAACGGCAGGTTTCTCGCAAGCCCTTAGCTGCCCCCTAAAGGGTCAGTGAATGCAATCTTCCCTCCGGTCTGGCGTCGCTGCCCGTCGAATCGTCCGCAACAAGAATGTCTCCCCGATGGCATCCTCTTCCAGAGGCAGGAAAGGGAACGCACTGACGCACCTCTTTTTCATCTTTTTCCATCTTGTGGCTTCTGGATGAGCAGGTTCTCCAGATAGTCGGCGTGCATCTTGCCGCGGTTGGCGTTCCAGGGGAGCGGGCCCCAGGCCTTCGAGCAGATGTCCAGATCGCCGTCGCGGTCGACGTCCACCAGCGCCGTCAGGCCGTAGTCGCCATACCCGCGCGCATTGACAGGCAGCTCCCGCGTAACGAAATGGTGTTGGAATCGCAGCTCGCCGGCCTCCACAGCCGCAACGAGGACCGCGGAGACCGCCAATGCCAGCAAGCGAACGACACCAGACGAAGCACCTGCGGCACGATTCGATGGGTTCATAGCATCCTCCGCTTCACTATGCCGGGGTCCCGGTTTGGGGTCGAGCCCCAGACCGATCCGGACTCGCGATACCGGCCATCTTAGCAAAGCGGCTCGCCGTGTCTAGCACCGAACGGATTCTCCACGCACGCCTCGTCAACATTGGGACGAGACAGACTGAACAAACCCCCACCGACCCCGTGTCGGTGGAAATGAGGTTTGGCAACTACAGGGACCGATCCCCAACTGATTCTTCTCGTCTCTCGCCGCGCCGCCTTGGCGGCGGGGCGAGGGAGTAAGTACAGAGGGTTTGGTCGGCGTAGTTGCCAAACCCGTCTCCACCGGCACAGGGCCGGCGGGGAAACGAAAACTGTCAATGTCCAAAGTTGACGCCGAACGGCACGAAAACCGTTTGGTGCTAGCGCCCGGGCGGACCGATTCCCGGTTTGCATGAGGGGAGCGCATCGGGTAAGATGGGCTATCCAATGGAGAGAGCATGAGACGAACTTCTGGTCAACGATCGGAGGATGAATCCATGACATCGCGAGCAACTTGGGGCATCCTGGCCTTGGCGGCTCTGTTGATTGCCGGCCGCAGTGCCTTGGCGACGGCAGCAGAAGGGGAGCCCGAGAACCTGGCGCGGAAGGCCAAGGTTTCCGCGAGCGACCAGTACGACCATTCGTCCCCTTCGGACAAGGTTCTCCACGCCTTCAAGCGGGAGAAGCGGACGGCCGAAGACGAGCGGTTGGCCGAGGATCTCTTTGGCGGGAAGCTCGGTTTCCGCGACATCCTGCTCATCCAGCGGCACCACATGCCGCTCACGCACGTCTACACGTACCACGTGGAAGGCTATCGGCCCGGCGGCGGGCTCTACGTGTTCACTCCTGAGTCCGACGGCGGAAAGCTCCGCCGGCTGGTCGATTCCTCGCAAGGCGAGATCCTCGATTGCGACCTATCCTACGACGGCCGCGAGGCGATCTTCTCGTGGAAGCGGGGCGGGGTGGAAATGGACCAGCCGCACACGAGGGGCGCGGAGGTGGACCGCAGCTTTCCGGACCACAATTACCAGATCTACCGGATCAACCTGGACGGAACCGGGCTAACGCAATTGACCCGCGGCACGCACAATAACCTCAATGCCTGCTGGCTGCCCGACGGCGGCATCGCCTTCATCTCCGATCGCAAGCCCGCCTACGCCTACTGCTGGGTGACCACTTCGCCCGTGCTCTACCGCATGGACCGCGACGGCCGCAATCAGAAGCGGCTCTCGGCCAATTACCTGATGGACTTTACGCCCTCCGTGCTGGACGACGGGCGGATCATCTACACGCGCTGGGAGTACGTCGACCGCCCCGCGTGCCCGATCCAGAGCCTGTGGACCATCAACCCCGACGGCACGGGGCTTTCCGGCTTTTTCAAGAACCGCATGCTCTCGCCCGGCACCTTCATGCACGCGCAGTCGATCCCAGGCACTCAGCAGGTGCTCGCCCTGGCCACCAATCACAACGGCGACTGCCGCGGGGCGATCTGCGTCATCGACCGCACCAAGGGCGCCAATGCCCGGCAGGCCGTGCGCAACGTCACGCCGGAGGTCGACATGTACCGGGTCGAGGGCGTCTACGGCAACGGGATGGATGGTCCCTATGAGACACCGTTTCCCATCGACAACGGCCGGTACCTCGTCACTCGCCGCGGGGTGCTGCAACTCCGCACGTTCGACGGCGCCCGGGTGTCGCTCCTGGAGCCGAAAAATGGCTTGGGTTTCTACAGCCCCCAGCCAGTCCGCGCGGTGAAGACGCCGCAGGTGGTGGCCGGTGCCCCGATCGACGCATCGGTCAAGCTGGCGGAGGACGGGAGCGTGTCGGGCTCCTGGGCCACGGTCGTGCTGCAAGACGTCTATCAAGGGCTCCAGCCGC
>CAYTJV010000780.1:0-3164 GCA_964438165.1 uncultured Planctomycetaceae bacterium
CGAGACCCAGCCGGCCCCCAACTATTCGACGGCGGTCCTGCTCGGGGAGAAGATGGACAGTTCAACCTGGGGCAGTTCCTCGATGACGCGGATTCGGGACCAGGCCCTGCCCAGCAACTGGAACTTCGTCGAGCTCTACGACACCCCGACGTTCACCTATAGTGGGACGGCGGTTCTCAACGCTTTGAACGCCAGTCCGAACATGATCGCCTCGTTGGGGCATTCCAACTCGAGCACGGATTCGCGGATTACGACGACGGACGTGGGCAATCTGACCAACGCGTTTCCGTATTTCATGTACTCGCAGGGGTGCGATCCGGGGTCGTTCGACACGGCGGATGTAAGCATTGCGGAAAAGCAGGTGGTGAGTGCGCAGGGGGCCTTCGCCGTGGTGATGAACGCCCGGACGGGCTGGTACCAGTCGGGGAGCACGCCGGCCTATAGTCACGACTACGCGCTGGAGTTTTTTGACGCCGTGTTCAATGAGGGGAAGACGCACCTTGGGGAGGCGAACAACGATTCCAAGGTTGACAACCTGCCGAAGGTCGGTGCCCTGGGGATGTACCGATACGCTTACTTCGAGACGAATTTGTTCGGGGATCCCGAGACATCCTTCCAGTTGAGCGCGCCATCAGGGAACAACCCGCCGGTGGCTGCCGCCGACAGCTACAGCACCAATGAGGACACGGCGCTGACAGTCGCAGCGCCGGGAGTCTTGGCCAATGACAGCGACGCGGACGGAAACCCGCTGACCGCGGTGCTGGTGGCTGGACCGAGCCATGGCACGTTGACGCTCAGCGCCAACGGCTCCTTCACCTACACCCCGGCGGCCAACCACAACGGCTCGGACAGTTTCACCTACAAGGCCAACGACGGCACGGCGGATTCGAACGCGGCCACCGTCTCGATCACCGTGACCGCGGTCAACGATGTCCCGTCGTTTACCAAGGGCGCCAATCAGGCGGTCTTGGAAGACGCCGGGGCGCAGACCGTTGCCGGCTGGGCCACGAGCATCTCGGCAGGCCCGTCGGACGAGTCGGCTCAGACCTTAGGCTTTCTGGTCTCCAGCGACAACGCGACCCTGTTCTCGGTGCAGCCGACGATCGCCGCCAGCGGGACGCTAACCTACACCCCAGCGGCCAATGCCAACGGCGTGGCCACGGTCAGCGTGCGGTTGCAGGACAACGGGGGGACGGCCAACGGGGGCCAAGACACCTCGGCCGTGCAGACGTTCACGATCACCGTGACGGCGGTCAACGATGCCCCGTCGTTCACCAAGGGGGCCAATCAGGCGGTGTTGGAAGACGCCGGGGCACAGACCGTTGCCGGCTGGGCGACGAGCATTTCGGCAGGCCCGGCGAACGAGTCGAGCCAGACGCTGAGCTTCCTGGTCTCCAGCGACAACACGGCCCTGTTTTCGGTGCAGCCGACGATCGCGACCAACGGGACGCTAACCTACACCCCAGCGGCCAATGCCAACGGCGTGGCCACGGTCAGCGTGCGGTTGCAGGACAACGGGGGGACGGCCAACGGGGGCCAAGACACGTCGGCCGCGCAGACCTTCACGATCACCGTGACGGCGGTCAACGATGCCCCGTCGTTCACCAAGGGTGCGAACCAGACGGTCCTGGAAGACGCCGGGGCGCAGACGGCGTCCGCCTGGGCGACGAGCATTTCGGCCGGTCCCGCGGACGAGTCGGGCCAGACGCTGAGCTTCCTGGTCTCCAGCGACAACACGGCTTTGTTCTCGGCACAGCCGACGATCGCCGCCAACGGGACGCTAACCTACACCCCAGCGGCCAATGCCAACGGCGTGGCCACGGTCAGCGTGCGGTTGCAGGACAACGGCGGGACGGCTAACGGAGGCCAGGACACCACGGCCGTGCAGACGTTCACGATCACCGTGACGGCGGTCAATGATATCCCGTCGTTTACCAAGGGGGCCAATCAGGCAGTCCTGGAAGACGCCGGGGCACAGACCGTTGCCGGCTGGGCCACGAGCATTTCGGCAGGCCCGGCGAACGAGGCGGGCCAGACGCTGAGCTTCCTGGTCTCCAGCGACAACACGGCCCTGTTCTCGGTGCAGCCGGCGATCGCCGCCAACGGGACGTTGAGCTACACGCCGGCGGCCAATGCCAACGGCGTGGCCACGGTCAGCGTGTGGTTGCAGGATAGCGGCGGGACGGCCAACGAAGGCCAGGATACCTCGCCCGTGCAGACCTTCACGATCACGATCACGATTGGAAACGGGGCTCCCGTAGCGAAAAATCGCAAGCACGCCGCCGTCCAGGGCCGACAGTTGCAGGTAGATCAAGCCAGTGGCCTGCTTGCAGGAGCTACTGACCCGAACGGGGATTCGCTGACCGCCGCGGTGCTGAACAATGGTCCGGCCCACGGCGCGCTTTCGGTCAATGCACCCGACGGTTCGTTCACCTATACGCCAAGTCCAGGCTACTATGGTCCCGACAGCTTCCAGTACGTGGTGAACGACGGCCGGGCCGACTCGGCGCCGGCCACCGTGAGCCTAGACGTTCTCCAGTACGATCCGGACCCCGTGGCGTCCGCGCCCACAACCAGCTCGTTCTTCACGACCAACATGCTGCTGTTGCGCCTTAACGGGAGTAATGTCCAGTTGCTCAGCGGCAGCAAAGTGCTCCTCAGCCAGCCGCTCTCCTCGCTGAACTCGCTCCGGATCGTGGGCGCCCGCGCCAAGAGCGACGTGCTGACCGTGGATTTCAACATCGGCGGGGCCTTTTCAATCCCGGGCGGCGTCATCTTCGACTGCACCGGCGGCGCGAAGGGCACCGACACCCTGGTGCTCCGCGGCACGGCGGGCAACAACACCTTCAAAGCCCTGGTGGACCGCTTGGAGCTCGACGGAGTCACGTTCCAATCGCCCGGCGTCAAGCAAGTCCGCTTCGGGGGGCTGGGTGGGAACGACGCCTACGCGGTGTCGGCTTTGCCAATCCCATTGACGATCAGCGACACCGCGGGGGTCGACACCCTGGACTTTTCCGGCGCGAGGAGTGGCGTAAACGTCAGTTTGGCCAGCTCGTACCCTCAGAGGATCTTCGGCAGCGGCAACACGCTGACGCTCAAGGGCACCATCGAAAACCTCGTCGGGACGAATTACGCCGACAAGCTTAGGGGCAACTCGGCGGCGA
>CAYTJV010000781.1:0-3161 GCA_964438165.1 uncultured Planctomycetaceae bacterium
TCCCCTCATCTTCTTTTCCCCTCATTTTCTTGTCCTCGTATTTTCTTTCTGTCCTCGCGTCTTCTTGTCTTTTCTGAGGGGATTCGGCGGGTTGGCCGAAGACGAGGCCCATCAGGTCGCGGGTGGCTAGTGGGGTGGGGCTGGCGAGAACCTCGCCGGCGGCCAGGCCGGCGGCCAGGCCTTGCTGGAAGTTGAGGGCCTGGATGCGCTGGAGGATTTCCGGGCGGTCCCCAAATTGCGTGGCGTAGCAGGCGATTGCGGCGAGCTTGGTCGGAAGCGTCGAGCTGATGTCGACCACCACGCAGTTGGGATGCGCCGGACCGAGCGAGCGGAAGGCGAGGAAGTAGTACATCAAGGCCGGCTGTGCGTAGGGCTCACGGCCCTCGAAATGCTCTTCCCATTTGGTCAGCTTGGTGTAGAACACCGCGGCCTCGGTGATCAGCCTGGCCTGGTAGTGGTCGGGCGAGGCCAGCGGGGTCTTGCCGCCCAGGCCGAGGACCAGGCGCGGGCGGTACTTGCGGAATTCGTTGGCCAGCAGGATACGGGCCTCGAAGGTGTCGAACAGCCGGCGGTTGGGCAGGTTGAGCGTAACGCGCACGGCGGCGCCCAACGTCTCGGCCGCACGGCGGGCCTCGGCCAGGCGGACCTCGGGAGATGGCGAGCCGGGCGTCGGCTCGCCGTCGGTCAGGTCCACGATCCCCACCCGGTAGCCTTGCTGAACCAGTCGCGCCAGGCAGCCGCCGCAGCCGATCTCCACGTCGTCGGGATGGGCCCCGACCGCGATCACGTCGAGCGATTGGTAGTCAGTGTCCATTGCGGATGATGAGAACGACAGAAAACACCACGGAGGCACGGAGAACACGGAGGGGAGCTTCTCCGATTCAACTTCTCTTCTCCGTGCCCTCCGTGCCTCCGTGGTAAACCTATTCTTGGTACTTCTAGGGCTTCACGATCGCGATCAAGAACGTCGGATTGAGCGACTCGAAGCGGATCCGCTCCAACTGGGAGGTGCCGCGGGCGATGTTGATCATCCAGACCTTGACGTTGGACGAGTACCCGTGCAGCAGGCGGTGGGTCTCGGCCAGATTGTCGATGCTGCCCATGGTGGCCACGAGGCGGCCGCCGCTGCGCAGTCGCTGGTAGGCGGCGTCGACCAGCCGGCTAATGCCGCGGCCGCTGCCGCCGACGAACACGGCGTCGGGATCGGGCAGTTCGCTCCACGCCTCGGGGGCCCGGCCCAGCACCGGAACCAGGTTGGCCACGCCGAAGCGCCGGGCGTTTTCGAGGATCAGTTGATGGTCCTCGGGGTCCATCTCGATGGCGTAGACGCTGCCCTGGGCGGCGATTTGGGCGGCCTCGACGGCCACCGAGCCGCTCCCTGCGCCGATGTCCCAGACCACGCTCGCCGGACCCAAATCGAGCTCCGAAATGGCCACGGCCCGCAGCTCGGCGGGCGTGAGCAGCCCCCGCTTGGGTCGCGATTGGAGGAACATCTCGTCGGGGTTGCCGAACAGCCGCCGCCCGATCGCCTCGCTCGGCCGGTCCGGCACGTGCGGCTTGCGCACGAGGATCATGACGTTCAGGGGAGCGAACTGGTGGCCGGCCATCTCGGCCAACTCACCTTGCGTGACCCGCTCGTCCGGCGCCCCCAGGTTCTCGCACACGTAGGCCGTGAAATAGTCGATGTGCTGATCGAGCAGGGTCCGGGCCACGGCCGCCGGCGGGCACGACTCGCTGGTGAACAGCCCGACCTTCTCGGCGCTGCGGATCTGCTCCAGCACGCTTTCCACGCCGTGGGTCGCGAGGTTGGTCAGGAAGGCTTCTTCCCAGCTCTCCTTGACTCGGGCAAACGCCATCTGCATCGCGCTGACGTGCGGCACGACCTCGAAACGGTCTTTGCCCAGCTTATCGCAGAGGTAGCGGGCGACGCCATAAAACAGCGGGTCGCCCAGGGCTAGGACCGCGATCCTCTTTTCTGGCGCGTCTTGGATGCGCGCGACCGCTTCATCGAGGCTGGTGCCCAAGGCCACGCGGACCTGGGCCGCATCGGGCACCAGGCCCAGCGCGTGCGGCTCGCCAAGGAGGATCTCCGCCCCTTCGACGAGCTTGCGGGCCGAGGCGGTCAGACCCGCCAGCCCGTCCTCGCCGATCCCGACAATGTGGACTCGTTGCGTGTGGTTCAAGGCCGACTCCTTCCGCACTGTCGAAGCGCTTCGGTTTGAGCGTTTTTCCTATTCACAGAGCATAGACGGGCACGACGACTTTCCGCGCTGCCCGCTTGCGGCCACGTATGCTCTCCTCGACGGTCTTCAGCACATTCGCCGTGAAATAGCGCATCCCACACCGCGTGCAAACGCCTGCGGGAACGTTCTCGATCAAAACGTAGTTCTTCTTGACTTTCCGATGCAGCGTGACCCGCTTCTCAAGAATCGGACCGCCGCAGTATTCACAAGTTTCGCCTTCCCAAAAGTCCATGTGTCGGTTCCCTTAGCCTCCGCTCGGCTTCACCGGCAGATCACTCAGGCGGCGGATGCGGATATCGCGCACGGCGCCGGTCGTACACCAGGTGGAAATGCCCAGCGGCCGGCACAAGTCGCACTCGTAGCGGATCGAGATCTTGCGGCCGGCGGTCTTCACGTCGGCCATCTTTTCGTTGTCGATCCAGCACTCGATCTTGTCCTTGGTCACGCGGATGCGGATGCGGTACCACTGGTTGAGCTTGAAGTCCTTGGTGCGGGTGGTTTCGTTGTCGGCGGCGTCGTAGTAGTCGAGGCTCGACAGTCCGACGACCGGCCCTCCCCATCCGCCCACGACGAACGAGCAGTGCGACTTGTCGACCGGGAAGGTGGTGGTGCAGAAGAAGTCGACCCCCTCGACCCGCTTGGCCTCGAACGAAAGCTCGAAGTCCATGGTGGGGACGTTGCCGGTGCAGGTGATGCCGGTCATGCTGTCGCCGCGCTGGAGGACGATGGCTCCGTCCTTGACCTCGACCTTGCCTTCGCCGCCGAATTGGGGCGCCTTCCAGCCCTTGAGCGTCTTGCCGTCGAAGAGGCTTTCCCCCTTCGCCTCGGCCGCCGCTTTGCCGGCGTGGGCGGGGGCGTCGGCCGCGATGGCCTGGTCGACCAGTGGGCCGGCCGACAGCAACGCCACGGCCGCCAGGG
>CAYTJV010000782.1:0-3160 GCA_964438165.1 uncultured Planctomycetaceae bacterium
ACAGTCGCGCCGACAGGCGAATCCGTTCGGGGGTTTTGCATCGGGGTCGCGGCCGCTCAGCCTGCCAGCTTGGGACAGAAATGATAAGGCGCCCAGGGACCAGTCACCTCGAGGATCAGTCCCTTGGGATCCAAGGCAGTTCGGAGGTGTTCACAAGCGGCTCGAAAGGGGGCCTGAGAGTTGGATCGCAACAAGAACGCTGCATTCCAGACCATCTTCTCCGACCGGCCGGTGAGCGTGGCCGACAACGGGCGAAGTCGGCGCCACGAATCCGCGAGCCGTTCCAGACAAGATTCCGCTGCCAGCAACTCCTGTCTGAGGGAGTCCCGCAACTGCCGGTGCCGCTCGCTCTCAAGCCGTTTGGCAACAAAGTACTGCGTACCCGATGAGCGGGGAGAGGTGAGAGACGAGTGACAAGTCGGACCACCGGCCACTGGACAGTGGCCGCTCATCGTTCGGTCCTCGTCGAGATAGAGCTTGACCGCCCATTCCTGTCGGTTTTCCAGACTGCGAAGAAACTCCGCCACGGTTGGCGCGCACTGCACCGTCCTGGCGAACAAGGACGATCGGGACTGAAACAGCGTGCCGAGTCGCAGGGGCAAGATCGGATGGTGCCGGGCGATGCGGTTGACAATCGCGTTGTGTCGCATGGCCACCTGGCCCAGCCAGTTGATGTCGGTGGTTTCCTCTTGCAGCTTGGCGACCGGGAACCGGTCTGGCCCCACCTGGCTGGCGATGGCCGCGATCGGGGGACAGAGCACCCGCTCGACGCCGAAGCGGTCGTCCACGGCCTGGTCGATGCTCGCCACAGAGCAATCAACCCACGCAAAACAGTAGAGATAATGCAGCTCAGACATGCGGGCTCCTTCCACGCTGTTCATTAATCTCCCCGAGCACCTTTTTGAAGTGCGAGCGGCCAATTTGAAGATTCCTGGCCGCCGGACGATCGGGTGATGCCTCAATCAACTCCGTGACGGCCGCCATCACGGCGCGGCGACAAAGGCCCTCGGCCTCGGCGCCGCTGAATCCATCGGTCTGCTCGGCCAGCCACGCTGCCGTGACCCCCCGTTGGACCGGTCGATTGCGCAAGTGAACCTCGAAAATCTCTCGGCGGGCGTTTTGGTCCGGTTGCGGGACCACCACCTGCAAATCGAATCGTCCGGGGCGCAACAGCGCTGCATCAAGCAGGTCGGGGCGGTTGGTCGCCGCCAGGACCAGCACGCCTTTCAGTTCTTCCACTCCGTCCAACTCCGTCAAGAGCTGGCTCAAGACCCGCGCGCCGACCCCTGCGTCACCCGGCCCGCTGGACCGTGCGGTGGCCAGGGCGTCCAGCTCATCGAAGAAGACGATGCAGGGGGCGGCCTGCCGTGCCTTACGGAATAAGTCGCGGAGCGCACGTTCCGATTCCCCCACGTACATCGAAAGGATCGCCGGACCCTTGACGGAGATGAAATTGACTCGGCTTTCGGTGGCCAGGACCTTGGCAATCAGCGTCTTCCCGCAACCCGGCGGCCCCGAGAGCAGGATTCCCTTGTGTGGTTTGAGCCGGCAGGCCTCGAACAGATCGGGGTACTTGACCGGCCACTCCACGGCCTCCCGCAGCCGCTGTTTGAGCTCGTCCAACCCGCCCACGTCGTCCCAGGAAACGTTGGGGACTTCGACGAATACTTCGCGGATGGCCGAAGGCTCCACTTCCCGCAGAGCGCCCTGGAAGTCGCTCATCCTCACTTCCAGTTGGGCCAGGGTTTCGTAGGGGATGCTGGCTTGAGAAGAATCGATCTCCGGCAGCGTCCGTCGCAAGGCGAGCATCCCCGCTTCGCGGCAGA
Organism: uncultured Planctomycetaceae bacterium; assembly: GCA_964438165.1. Lineage (GTDB taxonomy): Bacteria > Planctomycetota > Planctomycetia > Pirellulales > Thermoguttaceae > CALFBP01. The sequence goes on from CAYTJV010000782.1 coordinate 1,827, forward strand.
GGGCTTCGAGGTCGGCTCCCACGAAGCCATGCGTGATCTCAGCCAGGTGGGCCAGATCCACATCCCCGGTCAGGGGCATCCCCCGGCTATGAATCTCGATGATTTGCTGCCGGCTATGACGGTCCGGAATCGGGATGACGATCTCCCGGTCGAACCGGCCGGGCCTGCGGAGCGCCGGATCCAACATGTTGGGCAGATTTGTGGCTGCCAAGACCAGCACGTGCTGGCGGGACGACAAGCCATCCATGAGGGCCAGCAACTGGGCCACGACCCGCTTCTCGACGTCGCCGACCACGCGCTCCCGGTGTGGTGCAATGGCATCGATTTCGTCCAGGAAAATGATGCTGGGCGCCTGTTTGGCGGCTTCGTCGAACAGCTTCCGCAAATGAGCTTCGCTCTCACCGTAGAACTTGTGGATGATTTCCGGCCCGTTGATGGGAAAGAACCTGGCCTTGGTCTCGTGGGCCACTGCGCGAGCGATCAATGTCTTGCCGCAGCCGGGTGGACCATGTAACAGCACCCCCTTCGGGGCGTCGATGCCCAGCCGTTCGAACAGTTCGGGGTGCTTCATCGGCAGCCCGCCCATTGCGCGGACCCGGTCCAACTGGGGCTTGAGCCCGCCGATGTCCTCATACGAGATGGAGGGGGCGGCCAGCGGCTGGTTGTCGCGCTGAGAGGGGTGGCCGATTTTCAGGAGGGTCTCGGTTACGATGACCACCGGCCCGGCGGGTTGGGTGCTATGCACCACGAAATCTACGGAGCGGTTGCCGAACAGCACGGCCCGCACCTGATCGTTGTCGATGACTGGCAAGCCGTCCAGCAAGCCGCCGATGTACTCCAGGTCGCGCTGCGAGGGGGCGCGCCCCCGGGGAATGAGCACCACTTCTTCTGCGGGCGACACGGAAGCGGCACGGACGGTCACCGGTTCATGCAGACGGACGCGGGCATTCTCACGAATGACTCCGTCGATCTGCAGGTGCGACTTGCCACGGTGTTCTTTGAACGTGGGCATCGCTTTGCAGACGGCTGACCGCTTGCCGACAACCTCGAGCATGTCTCCGACATCGACGCCGAGTTTTTGCATATCCACCGGGTCCAGACGCGCAATCCCCCGGCCGACGTCTTTTCCGGTAGACTCGGCCACCGTCAGGGTGAGTTCCTGGGCCGTCGTGTTGGCCTTGGTCATCGTCATGAGTGCTCCAGTCGAATCTTCAGAATGCCGTTCTTGCAACTCCCGCTCATCTTGTCTTCAGAGAACCTCCCGGGCAGGATGACTTCCTTGCGGTAATGTGTGTCCCCCCCCCGGGTTCAAAGGGTCCACCGGTCAGCCGCCC
>CAYTJV010000783.1:0-3157 GCA_964438165.1 uncultured Planctomycetaceae bacterium
CGCAGGGGTAGCATCTCGCCGCTTTGGGCGCGGTGAATCATGAATCATCCGGGAGGCGGGGGTGAGGTACCGTAGATCCACCCAAGTGGTGGATAAGTGGCCGAAAAATCCGCCCTCAAGCTTTACGCAGCCTCACGCCGGGGTTAGCCTAGAGTTGCCCGCCGCTGTACCTCGAACCGAACTTCCCACCTATCGGGAGCAGGTACCATGAATGCCTCTCTAACGAACTTCCAGCGAAACCGCTTTGTGGCCGCGATGGTCGTGGCAACATGGATCGCCGGAGCACTGTGCGCTGTCGTGGCCTGCAATTCCCAAGGGGCCGACTCCCCTGCGCCCGCCGCCGCGCCAGCCCCATCGCAGCCGGCATCTTCAGGGAGTGCGCCCGGTGCTCCAGCCCCAACCGCACCATCCACGCCCGCCGCCAAGCCCCCGGAGCCCGCGCCGGCTGCCGCAAAACCAGCAGAGCCAAAACCAGCAGACGCGAAACCAGCGGAGCCGAAGCCGGCAGAAGCCAAGCCCCCGGCACCGCCTCCCGCTGCCGCGAAGCCCCCCGAGCCCGCCCCGGCTGCCGCGAAACCGGCAGAACCAAAGCCGGCAGAGCCGAAGCCGGCAGAAGCCAAGCCCCCGGCACCGCCCGCCGCTGCCGCGAAGCCCCCCGAGCCCGCCCCGCCTGCGGCAAAACCGGCAGAACCAAAGCCGGCAGAGGCCAAGCCGGCGGAGCCGAAACCGGCAGAAGCCATGCCCCCGGCACCGCCCCCCACAGCCGCCAAGCCCCCCGAGCCCGCACCGCCTGCCGCGAAACCAGCAGAGCCAAAACCGGCGGAGGCCAAGCCGGCGGAAGCCAAGCCACCTGAGCCGAAGCCGGCCGAAGCCAAGCCCGCCGTGTTGGCCCCGCCTGGGATGAGCTTCGCCCTGCTGGCCCGGCCGTCGATTGCCGACCGGCTGAAGTTGTCCGACGAGCAGCGGGCGAAGGTGGCGACCCTCTTGGCCGAGCGTCGCGAAACGCTGGCCAAGGCGACCGAGGCCGATCGCGCCAAGGTCCTGGAAGAGAACGAAAAGAAGCTGGCATCGGTGATCAGCGAGGCCCAACAGGCCGATTTTACCAAGATCCCCCCCGAGCCGCTGTTGAGGTTCAAGTTCCGTTTCCAGCGGTGGGTCGACGTGCTGGAAGAGGTTGCCCGGCAGGCCGGGCTTTCCCTGGTTCTCGATGCTCCGCCACCGGGCACGCTGAACTATTCGGACGACAAGGAATACACGCCCACCGAGGCGATCGATCTGTTGAACAGCGTGCTCTTGACCAAAGGGTTCACGCTGATCCGCCGGGACCGGATGTTGGTATGCATCAACATCGAGGAGGGCATTCCCGAGAACTTGGTGCCCAGGGTGACGCTGGATGAGCTAGACTACCGCGGCAAATTCGAGCTGGTGAGCGTATTGTTTCCGCTCGAAAAGCGGGCCGCGGCGGCGGTCGCCGAGGAGATCAAGCCGCTCATGAGCCCCTTGGGAAAGGTGGTGCCCCTGCCCTCCACGGGCCAGCTCCTCGTGACCGATGCGGCGGGAAACATGAGGGCCATCCGCACGCTGATTCAGGCCATGCCCGTCGTGGGCGCAACTCCGGTGGCGCAGCCGGCGAAGCCGGAGCCGCCGGTCTTCACGATCTACCCGATCAAAGGGATCGATCCGCCGTCGGCGCTTTTGGTGATGAAGACCTTGTATCCTTCGCCGACGAGCAATTTCGTGCTCGATCCGAAGACCGACCAGCTCAGCGTACATGCCGGAGCTTCGGTGCAGGCGTCGGTCAAGGCGATTCTCGAAGAAATGGTGAAGACCGGCCAGCCGGCGGAGAAGCCGGCACCCCCGGGACTGTACCCAATCGACGAGTCGCGGGGCGCCCAGATCCTGAAGAGCCTGGAGGGGATCGTTCCGAATGCCAAGCTCACCTTGGACACCAAGACGGGCAAGATGGTTGCCTGGGCCACTGGGGCGGATCACGATTTGTTGAAGAAGTCCTTGGAAAAACTCGGCATGGGCGAGATCCCGGAGCCGGCCCGGCAGTTCGAGGTGTATCGACTTACGAAAGCTGATCCGAAAAGCGTGCTCACGTTGCTGGAGGCCCTCGTGCCCCATTCCCGGCTGGCCGTCGATACGCCGACCAACAGCCTGGTGGCGATCGCGTCGGCCGCCGACCAGAAGGCGATCAAATCGCTTTTGGAGCAGTTGCAGCCCGAGAAGCCCGGGCCCGAGACGCCCGAGCTGCGGTTCTACCAGTTGACGCACACGCCGACGGCCGGCATGGCCACCGTGCTTCAGGGACTCGCTCCGAAGGCCCAGGTGACGATCGACCCCACGAACAAGCGGCTGATGGTCGTGGCCCCGGCCGCAGAGCACACGGCCGTGAAGAACGCCGTCGAGCAGTTCGAGAAGGGTGCCCCGCCGGAGGAGAAGAACAAGCTGGTGAGCTATCCGGTCACGCAGGCCCAGCGCAAGCGGTTCCAGGCCGTGATGACCACGTTGACGACGGAGCTGCCGGGTATCCAGATCATTACCGACGCCGAGCCGGGCGAGCTCTCGATTTGGGCCAAGCCGGAGCAGCACAAGGTGATTGCGGAAATCCTGGAGCAACTCAAGCGGGAGGTGCCCGCGGCGGAAAAATACGTGTTGGCGGCGTATCCACTCACGGTGGCCGATCCCACAAGCGTAACGACGGTGCTCAAGAGCATGTTCCCCACGCTCCAGGTCGTGCTCGACCCGAAAACCAACCGGCTGCTTGTTTGGGCCCTGCCGTCGGAGCAAGAGGCCCTCAAGAAGACCATCGAGCAACTCCAAGCCCAAGTTCCGGCCGATAAGCTGCCGCGATTCGAGACCTACCTACTTCACGGTTCCGAGCCGACCGCCCTGACCGCCAACTTGCAGACGCTCGTTCCCAACGCGAAATTCACGACGGACACGAAGGCCGGCCGGTTGGTCGTGTGGGGCACGGGCGCCGAACACGACGTCATCCGTGGGGCCATGGAGAAGCTCGGACGCGGCACGACGATCGAGAATACGCCGCAGGTGGAGACTTATCGCCTGACCCGGGTCGATCCCACCACGCTCGTCCCCCTGCTGCAAAGCCTCGTGCCGGAGGCCACGGTGTCGGTCGACGCGCCGACGAAGA
>CAYTJV010000784.1:0-3133 GCA_964438165.1 uncultured Planctomycetaceae bacterium
CGCCCGCCAGTCCGTTTCGGACGGCTGGGAGGTGTATGCCCGCCTGGCGGATGAGTTACGCGGGAAGTGGCCGAAGGGCCTCGCCACCCAATCCCTGCTGGATGAAACCCGAGGATGACCGCCTACACCATAGACGCCAGCGTCCACATCAACGCGCTGAACGAAAACGAGCCGGAGTCCGAGGATAGCCAGGCGTTCCTGGCCCGCGTGGAACGGGAACGCCTCGCAATGGTCTGCCCGGCACTGCTAGTCACAGAAATGGCAGCGGCGCTATCACGCGCCTTCGACGATCACGAAAAAAGCATGGCCTTCGCAATCGCCGTTCGGAATTTACCCAACCTGACCCTCGTCTCGCTGGATGAGCCGTTGGCGGTTGCCGCGGCGGAACTGGCCGCGCGTCACCGCCTGCGCGGCGCCGATGCAGTCTACGCGGCGGTGACGGAGCGGCATCAAACCACGCTCGTGACCAATGACCACCAACAATTGGAACGTCTCTCCGGCGTTTTGCCTGTGCTCCGTCCAGCGCAGGCGCTGGCGCAGGGATAAGAATCAAGCAAGGTAATGTTTTTAGGGAGCAATACAATGGCAGGCTCGCCCGATCTTGAATCCCTCTACCGCGAAGCCCAGTCCGCGCTCAAGGGCAGGGACTACGTCCGCGCCGGTGAGTTGCTTCGGCAGATTTTGCGGATTGACGAGAATTACAAGGACACCTCCCGCCTGCTGGCGCAGATGGTCAAGTTGCGGAGGCGGCGCTGGTACAGCCACCCGCTGTTGTGGGGAGGCTTGGGCTTGGCCGCGCTGATTGCGTTTGGCGTTTGGCTCGCGCCGTCGGTGCGGGATTTTTATGCGAGTCAAATACCGACGCCGATAGCCACTTCAACCAATACACCCAGGCCAACCAACACACCCGGCCCGACTGCCACGCCTACAATCACGCCGACCCCCGTCCCGCTGGCGTGGAAGCGGCTCTCGATGGGGCAGGAATTCCAGCGCGACCGCATCACGGTCATCGTGATCGACCCGAAAGACGCGGACGTGGTTTATGCCGGGACAGACAACGCGGGCATCTACAAGTCCATCGATGGCGGGGTGTCCTGGAAACCCGTTCACAATGGGCTGGGGCGGGCATCCATTTACACGCTGGTCATCGACCCGCTCGACCCATCCAATCTATATGCCGGTGTAATCCAGGGCGGGGTCTACAAAACCACGGATGGCGGCGAGCATTGGGCGGTTGCCAATGAGGGTTTTCTAAGACTGGACGGCCGAGGCATCGTTGTTATTGACCCGAGTCACCCGAACCAACTTCTCTATACGGAAGGGCCCATGATCTACGCCTCATCCAACGGCGCCGAAAGCTGGACGCTGGTCAAAAATGAAAACACCTGCCCGGATGAGATTGCCGCCATAGCCCTGCATCCTCGAAATGGGGCGACCGTCTATGCGACCAACAACCACAATTCCTGGGGGAGGTGCCCGCTCTCGGGTGTTTATCGTTCCGAAGATGGCGGATACACCTGGACACCACCGAAATTCGAAATATTCCGCCCTCACGACAATTCGCTGTTGATCTAACAGCAGACCGGAAACAATCTCTATGTTCAATCTCAGGTTGGGTATCAATATCTATCCCAGGATGGCGGAATAAATTGGGAGGTACAACCAGGCTGCAAGACCATTGTTCTGGACCCCCAGGATGAGTCGAATATTTATTGCCTCAGCAATGATGAACTCGAGAAGTTTGAGGTGCTCCCGGGGAAACCGGAGCAAGTATGGTGGCGGGTGGCCTCACTTCCGGTGCGGGCGGAGTATTTCACTCCACTGGTGGTGATCTCCCCGCATTCCTCGCAGACGATGTTCTTCGGGGAACGGGGAATCTGGTCATCCTCGGACGGGGGCCTGACCTGGAACGAACGCAGCAACGGCCTCGGCGCGGGACGCATCGAACTGCGCGTCGACCCGGCGCAATCATCCACTCTCTATGCCGATAACGGCGATTGCCAGCCATTCGTTTCCAGCGACGGCGGGCGCACGTGGGAAAAGGCCGCCGAGTGGGGCTGCGGTCTGTCCATAAGTCTGGATGGAAAGACGCGCTACTGGTTGGAAGGAGCGCCAGACTCGGCAACATTATTGCATATTTCAACCGATGCCGGCGAAACCTGGTCACAAATCTCTTTCCAGCAGCCCATCCATTCGGTGGTTGCCCACCCCACCATTCCCGGCAGGGTGTACGCGATTTGCCAGACAGATGTTCCATCCTGCGTCTACGTTTCCTCGGATTACGGTCAGACCTGGCACAAAAGCGCCGGCATCAACAAACTCGTCGGCGGAGGCATGTTTTTCAGCGACCGCGCCGGGCAGCGTATCTATCTTGTCCCGGGTGACTGGCAAATTTACGCATCGGACGATTCGGGGGAGAGTTGGACTGAAAGCATAACCGGCGCTGTTCATGCGAGGTCGTATGCCACCCGCCTGGTCATTGACCCATCGGACGCCGATCATCTCTTTCTGGCCACCTTGGGCCGAGGGGTTTTGGTCAGCGCTGATGGCGGTCAAAACTGGAGTGAAAGCAGTACCGGCCTGGGCAGCCTGTTCGTCAATACCCTCGCCATCGACCCCAACAATCCCAATATCGTCTATGCTGGCACGCATGGCGGCGCGAACATCTCATTCGACGGCGGGAAGACCTGGGGCGAGATCAACGACGGCCTGCTCGGCGCAACGGTGGTATATTCGATTGTGGTGGACAAGGACAGCAACGTCTACGCCGCCACGCCATATGGGATTTTCAGGCTGGAGGGGAAGTAACGGATTGGGGCGTGATACAATTGATTTACAAATGCGCAACAAAGGAGAAAGAAATGGCTCTCATCGGTATCCGTGAACTACGACAGAAAACAGCCGAAGTCCTGCGCCGCGTCCAGCAGGAGGGACAGGCCTACGTCATTACACAGCAGGGACGCCCGGTTGCGTTGTTATCGCCCCTGGATCAGGAAAAAATCGAAGCCGAAATCCTGCGGGCCGCCCGGCCGTCCGTCCCGCAAGGCCGGCAGGCGTATGACCACGTGGCCACTGCCCCACGCCGAGAGTGGCCCAAGGGCACCAACAACCGACCCGTGCATGGAGATAACCC
>CAYTJV010000785.1:0-3115 GCA_964438165.1 uncultured Planctomycetaceae bacterium
CCGGAACCACGCGATCGCGCCAACGCCCATGAGCACCATGCCTCCGATCATCGTAAGGGTCAGAGGTTCGGGCAGCCGGATCGACAGAGGCGCCGGCGACACGTGGGTCGGTCTCTCCGAGAGCGAGTCTGCGCGTCTCGGAGAGACGCGACCACATGGATCCGTGGCCGCGGAAGTCGATGGGGGCAAGTCCGGGGGGCTCAACGCTGCCGTCATGCTTGGCGCCGGGGGCGCGGGAACGAGACCCGGCGGAGTTGGCGACGGCGTCTCGGACCGCTGCGGCGAGGCAACGTCGCTCGGGACGGCATACGCGCAAGGAACTCCGGCGGCAAGCGCCGGCCCACGGACTGCCGGGTTGGGCGGGGATGGACCGGTCGGCGCCGTCGCGATTTCCTCTGCAGGAGTCACCGGATATCGGTTTGCAGCCAACGCCGGGCGCTCCTCAGCAGGCGTCGCAGGGTAGCGGTTCGCCGGCAACACCGAGCGTCCCTCGCTGACGGTCACGAGCGACGAACTTGCCGACGGGGCCGGACGCCCCTCCGTGGACGTACCAGGAGACTGGTGCGACGCCAACGCCGGCCGGCCTTCTCCGGGCGCCGCCGAAGGCCGATCCTGCCCCTTGCCCGGCGTGCGCTTGGAGAGCTCGATCATCGCGTCAGCCGCGACGCGCATCGACGGATCCTCGGTCAGCACGCGGTCGTAGAGATTCAACGCCTGCTGGTACTCGCCGCGCTGCGAGAGCACGAATGCCATGTTGGCGGTGGCTTGAGTCTCCGAGCCGGCGCGTCGGAACAAAGCGTAGGCCTCCTCGCCGCGGCCCTGTTCGCCGACGACCAAGGCCAGGTTGGTGCAGTACTTTTTATTGCCGGGATCCATTTCCAGGGCCCGCCGCAGATACCGTTCCGCCTCCTGCGCACGGTTGGTGAGGTAATAGAAGTATCCGGCGTCGCTGAGCACTTCAGGGGCGTCGGGCTTGAGGGCCAGGGCGCGGGAGAAGTGCTCTTCGGCCTGCGGGATTTTTCCCCGCTTGGCGTACATCACTCCCAGTCGATGATACGGGGCCGGGTTCTTGGGCGATTTCTTGATCATTTCCTGATACAGGCGCTCGGCCTGTTCGGTTTGTCCTTGACGCTCGTTGAGGCGGGCCAGGGCCAGGGGGTTCTTGGGCATTTTGGCGTCGGACTTGCCGCCGCCGGCCAGTGCGGCCAGACCGCTCCCGGGCATGGCCCCGGCATCGGCGGTCGAGCCGGGAACCGGTTTCCCCCAACTCCACGGCCCTTGCGAGCAGCCAGATGCGATCAGCAGGCCGCCGAAGCAGCACAGCATGGGAAGCAAGAACGCTCGGTTCATCGTATTGACTTCCTAGCGCTGATAGCCGCGATCCCGGCTGCCGATCATGGTGCCGCCTCCGCCGCTGTCGGCGTCCGTGCCGCCAGCGAAGCCGCCTCCCCCAAACCCGCCTGCCCCTAAGCCGCCCCCAAAGCCGGCTCCCCCAAACCCGCTCTGGAACCCGCCGGAATCGCTGAAGTCCGTGGTGGCGGTCTCTCCGGCCCGGTATCGGGGGGCCAGGTCCGGAGCGATCACCGTGCGCGTATCGGCGTCGGGAATTTTCATTGCCAGCAAGGAGCGGACCACCACGTCCCGGCGTTTCACGTCCAGTTCCGGATTGGGATGGACGCGGTACTTGTAGGCGGTCTCAGGCCGGGCGGAGTTCATGCTCCGTTCGATCAAGACGAGGGCGTCCTGGCCGGCGGCGAGCCGGGCCGCGATCTGTTTCAGGTGGTCTTCGCCGAGCGTATTGAGGAACTCCACGTCGGCAATGAACTCGTGTTCGTGGACGACGAAGTCCGAGGGCTCGGCATTGTACTCTTGGTTCTGCCAAACCGGATCGCTGAGAGTGCCCAGCGGCGGGGCGGGAGGCCGGCAGCCGGCGGTGGCCAGGACCAGGGCGATCAGTAGGACGGCCTTTCCAGGCCGTCTGAGACGGCCTGGAAAGGCCGTCCTACATGACTTACTTTGTTGCGGGGTTACGAGTCGCGGTTGCGAGGGCATGTTTGATCTCCGTGCGCTGGCTAGCTTACCGGGAGAATCCGTGGGGCCCCTGCACATAGCGGTTCTCGCAAGCCTGATACCCCGGCCGACGCCTGGTTTCCCATCGCGCCCCCCCGCCAGCTCCACCACCCGACCCATCCGACCCATGCGAGACGTGCGCGACGGTGCTGCGATGCTGGCGATTGGGCGGGCCTTCGTACTCGCCGGCCACGTAAAACGCCCAATCGCTGGGCTCGGACACTTCCATCCCGGGCAAGATCAGGGGGCTTTCCTCGGCTTCCAGCGGATGGACCAACTCGGGGCTGACCAGCACGAGTAGTTCCGTCTCGTCGCGTTTCACGTGGCGACGGCCGAAGAGCGTCTCCAGATAAGGAATGTCGCCTATCCCCGGCACCCGAGTCTTGCCGCCTTCCTGCTGGTCCTGAACCAGCCCGGCGATGGCCAACCACTGCCCCTCGCGCAGGTCCACGGTCGTCTCGACGGCTCGGGTTTGCAGGCCGGGGATTCCGGCCACCGTATTGCTCGCATCGGTACTGCTGAACGACGGCGAAACCTGCAAGCGGATGCGATCTTTGTCGATCACCGTGGGCGTGAAGGTCAACTGCGTGCCGAAGCTCTTGAAACTGGTGGTCACGGCGCCCACGCCTTGCACGCCGACAGTGGTCGGCACGGCGAACTGGCCGCCCACCAGGAAGTGCGCCGGAAAGCCGCTGAGCGTCACCAGGTTCGGCTCGGCAAGGATTTTCGAATAGCCGTTGGTGGCCAGGGCGTCCATGGTCAACTGCAAATGCTCCGTGTCCAACACGGCGCTGACCGTCCCGTTGAGCGCGAAATTCGTGGTGAAGGTGAAGTCGCCGAAGTTGAGGTTCAGGTTCGTTCCGATCTCGCGCAGGGCGCTGCGGCTCAGTTCGGCCACGCGCACTTTGAGCATCACCTGCTTCTCGCCGGGGACTTCGAGCATGTTAATGATGTTCGGCCCGACGAATCCACCAAATCCGCCCCTCCCGGCTCCAAACCCGCCATAACCGTACCCACCGTATCCACCGTACCCACCGTATCCACT
>CAYTJV010000786.1:0-3090 GCA_964438165.1 uncultured Planctomycetaceae bacterium
AAGCAGGGGTTCTGGCTGGCCTCCCCGCGGCGGAGACTGCCGTCCATCTGGTGGACTCCTCATTGAATTGGAGTCCTCGAATCGCTGATGGGGAACCGATCGCGCCTGGGGGTCGCGTGGCGCGTCTCGAAGGCTCGGTGCGAGGCATCCTCGCGGCCGAGCGGCTGCTCCTCAACGTGCTTACGCGGCTTTCCGGAATTGCCACCCTGACAAGACGTTACGTAGACGCCGTGGCCGGCACGCAGGCCCGAATCTACGACACGCGGAAGACCACGCCCGGTTGGCGACGGCTGGAGAAATACGCTGTTCGGATGGGGGGCGGCCGCAACCACCGCACGGGACTGTACGATGCGATTCTGATCAAGGACAACCACCTCGCCTTCGGCAGAGAGAACACGTCGGGCAGGGCCGGTTTCTCGCCCGCAGAAGCCATCGACCGCGCCCGACGGTGGATCGAGCGGGGTGTTCCGCCACTGGTCGGGACGCGTATGATTGTCGAGATCGAGGTGGACTCCCTGGCGCAGCTCGACGAGGTCCTGCCGGCTGGCCCGGACCTTGTGTTGCTCGACAATATGTCCCCCGAGCAGCTTCGCGAGGCGGTCGTCCGCCGCATTGCGGTTGCTCCGGAGGTCGAATTGGAGGCCTCGGGGGGCGTAACCTTGGATACCGTCCGGCAAATCGCCCAGACCGGGGTGGATCGAATCAGCGTGGGGGCCTTGACGCACTCTCCCCAGGCGTTGGATTTCGGACTCGACTGGGTTCCCTCTGCCGGACAAGTATAAACTTATGAGGGCATTTATAAACTTATGAGGGCATTGACGGCTTGCCCAAACCGGGTTAAGCAACAGGGAGCGTCGATTCGCTTGATTTTCTTCCAGTCGCACCCTTCGGCGGCGATCCGATGAGCACTTCTCTTGACGAATTCATGCGTTCCCTGACCGAATCCGGCCTGATGACCGCCGACGAGGTGAGAACGTTTGTCGAGCGTCTTCCCCCGAACGAGCGGCCGAGCGATGGTCAGCAACTCGCTCAGGCGATGTTCCGCCGCAAGAAGTTGACCAAGTTCCAGGCCCAGGCGATCTACCAGGGGAAGACGCGGGGGTTGGTGCTGGGGAACTACGTGCTCTTGGATCGTTTGGGCAAGGGAGGGATGGGAGAAGTCTACAAAGCCCAGCACCGCCGCATGGATCGCGTGGTGGCCTTGAAGCTCCTGCCCGCCGCGGCGATGAAGGACGATTGGGCCGTCAAACGCTTCCAGCGCGAGGTCAAGGCTGCGGCGCGGCTTACTCACCCCAATATCGTCACCGCGTTCGACGCCGACGAGGATCATGGCATTCACTTCCTTGTGATGGAGTACGTGGAAGGGATCGATTTGTCGACGTTGGTCAAGGAAAAAGGCCCCCTGACGCTCGACCGGGCGGTGGACTACGTGCTCCAGGCGGCCCGAGGCTTGGACTACGCGCATCACGCCGACGTGATCCATCGCGACGTCAAGCCCTCGAATCTGATCCTGGACGCCAAAGGCGTCGTGAGGATCCTGGACATGGGGCTTGCCCGGATTCAAGAGGCCGTGGAAACCGACGCCGAGACCGTCGACCTCGGGCTGACGCGGAGCGGGGAAGTCATGGGGACGGTCGACTACATGTCGCCGGAACAGGCGTTGAATACCAAGGACGCCGATGCCCGGGCCGACATCTACAGTCTCGGGGCCACGTTTCACTACCTTCTCACCGCAAAGCCGCTGTATTCGGGCGACAGCATGGTGGAACGAATCCTGGCGCACCGGGAGAACCCGATTCCGTCGCTCCGCAGCGTGCGTCCCGAGACGCCGCAGTGGCTCGATCACGCCTTCCAGCGGATGCTCGCCAAGAAGCGGGAGAACCGGCTGCAGACGATGGCCGACGTGATCGCCGCGCTCAGCAAGTTCGCGGTGCCCGCCGGCCGGCCCGCAGCCGCTCCCACCGCGGCGACGCCCGGGCTCGAACCGACGGCGAACACCGCGGCCATGACCCGCAAGAGCCCGGGCAACGCACTCGGCGGCGAATCGGAAGTTGCGACCGCGGCCTATTCTCCCAACGAATCGGGCACCACCGTGGGGTCGAAGTCCGCTCCCGAACCCGAGACCGTGGCCCGCCCGCCGAATAAGCGCGCCTCGCGTCCGTTTGTCCCTCCCCGGACGCCGCAGAAGCCGACCACGAAGGTTCCCTTGGAGTCGCTCTGGGCCAAGGCGGTCCAGGAGGCGTCCGAATCGCGCCGCGATCGAGGCCGGCTCGTCAAGAGCCTGCTGAAGGCTGCCTCGCTGGTTGTGTTCCTGGGGATCGTCGGCTGGGGCTGCTACTCGGGATTCGAGGCCCACGAGCGCAACGTGCGGCGCCTCAAGCAAAGTGAAAAGACCGTGCTGGATGCCGTGAACCTCCAACTCCGCGCGATGCAGTTCGACGCCATCGAGTCCGTCAAGTTCGCCGAGGGGTCGGCGTATCTGGGCGTGCCCGCCACGCTATCGTTCGAGACCGCGGTGTCGATCTCGTCCAAGTCCGGCGGCCGGCGTCCGTTTGGCGTCGTGAAGGGGAAGTTTGAGCGGAACAGCGGGGTTCTTGAGCTGGATGCCGATCTGCTCGACGGCACCCAGCAACGGGGCGTCAAGTTGAGCCTTTCCCCAGTGCCGTGAATGCTGGAGAAACCGTAAAAGCTTGCGCAGCTTGACATTGCGACCGGATCGCGGCACTCGCAGAGTGAACCCTGCGGCATCCGCTTGCCGATTGGGTTAGGGGACGCGCCCCTTTGGCACCTGCACCCCCGAGGCCCACCTCATGGCTCTTCCCCTCGAGCACGCCCAGGCCATCCTCGACCTCGAGGCCAGGCACGACGAGCTTCTCGAGCTTCTCGCCGAGCTGGAACAACGCGTGGCCAGCGTGTTGGCCCAATACCAGGTGGGCCGGCCAGACATCGTGCCGGGATCCTCCGCCCAGATTGCCGCCCCGACCCCCGAACCCGTGAGGGCCGCGGCCGCCTGACTCCGTTCCACGATGGTTGATGATTTGGGTGCCCGCGCGACTTTTTCGCCGGAAAAGCGATTCTGCCCAACACCTC
>CAYTJV010000787.1:0-3087 GCA_964438165.1 uncultured Planctomycetaceae bacterium
TACTCCGGGAACAGCACCCGATGCGCATCGGCTTGTCCCGGGTGGTAGGGCGTGTGGTCTTTGGGAAAGAGCTCGTCGGCGGCCAGCAGGTTCACCAGCGTGATGTACTTCACCTTGCGGAAGAACTTCTGCACGCGGTACGCCAGAGGGCTGATCCAGTACAGGATCACGGTCGGCTTGGTCTGGTAGAGCAGTTCCAGCGACACCGAGCCGGAACAGGCCATGCAGCAGTCGGCCAAACGGATCAGTTCCGGCGTCTTGCCCGAGAAGACCTCGACGGGCAGTCCGCTTAGGGCCGTTTCCCGCGCGGCTATTTCCGCCTGGTGCGGCTTGAAGGCCGCCACGGCAAACCGCACGCCCGGCACGGCGTCGCGCACGTAGCCGGCGGCCTTGAGGAGCCATTTCAGGTTGTGGCTGACCTCTTGGGTCCGCGAGCCCGGCAGGATCGCCACCAAGGGGCCCGGGCGGCTTCGCATCTCGGCGACGAAGGTTTCATCGAGCGATTGCCGGCGGACCTCGTCGAAGAACGGATGGCCGACAAAGGTGGCGTTGCATCCGCGCTGTTGCAGCCAGGGCTCCTCGAAGGGGAGGCTGCACAAGATGTGGTCCACCAGGCGCCGCATTTTCGTCACCCGCCATTGAGCCCACGCCCAAATCTGCGGCGGCGTGTAGTAGAAGACCGGGATGCCGTGGGCCTTGGCCCGCCGGGCGATCCACCAGTTGAAGCCAGGGTAGTCGATGAGCACGACCGCGTCCGGGCGGTGGTGGCGGAAGAAGCGGTCGGCGCGGCCCACCAGGTCCCAGAACTTGTGCAGATTCACTAGCGCCCGGGCAAGCCACATCACGGCCAGAGAGGTCAGATCCTCGTGCAGATGGCAGCCCGCGGCGGCCATGTGGGGACCGCCGTAGCCCACGGCCTCGATGCGTGAGTCCCGCGCACACAACTGGCGGATCAGATTCGCCCCGTGCAGGTCTCCGCTGGGTTCTCCCGCCGAGAAGAAGATCCGAAGCGGTTTGGGGGCGGCCATGGCAGTTCCTTCCGTGGATTGCAGGACAGAGCTGGCAAAACAGGTTTGCACGATTCCGGGGAAGCTCGGGATGCCCTGTAGGGAACGCCCTCCGTGGCGTTCCGCGATATCGCCGCTCCAACGGAACGCCACGGAGGGCGTTCCCTACAGGGTTCGCGGCCGGCAGGAGTATCGCACAATCGCCGGACCGCAAGAAGTTCAGTTTTCGGCGACAGAAAGCCTTGCTGCGAAAGATTTTGCATCAAGAGCGACAAATCCGAGCCGGGCCGTGTCGGCCCGGAAAAACCGGGGCGACACGCCCCGGCTCTGAGAGCGAATGTGGAGTTGCTTTTCTGAGGATCAGCAAACTTGATCACCGGCCTCCGACCACTGACCACCGATCTCCGACCGCTGCCTACTCCGCCCGCAGTGCAATGGCCGGATCCTGGCCCAGGGCCACCAGCATCGGCAGATAGCTTGCCACCACCGAGATCAAGGGCGCCCCGAGCACGGCAACCAGGAGCACGTCGAAGCCGGCTGCCAAGCGATCGGCGGGGACGTCAAAGGCCCGCTGGCCCAGCCATTGGGCAAGCAGGGTTCCCACGAGGAATCCGACCACGCCTCCTAGCAGGCCCAGGAGCACCGCCTTGCCCATCACGAGCGAGGCGATCATCCCCGAGCCTTTTCCGAGTGCCCGCAACACGCCGATCTCGGCTCTCCGCTGCCGCACGTTGCCCAGGGCCAAGAGCCCGACCCAAATCGCCGAGACGAGCACCACCAGCGGGGTGAGGACCTCGGCCAGGGTCTCGATGATCCGCTGAATGCGGCCGCGCGAGGCCTCCATGTCGGCGAGAATCTGCTTTCGCTCGGCGAGAATTTTCTCCCGCTCGGCGAGGTTCTTTCGCATTCGACCCGCGATTTCCTGCTTGTTCGCCTCCACGGCGCTGCGCTGCTCGGCGCGGGCCACGGCGATCGAGCGGAACTCAGTGATCTGCGTGTCGGGAAGGATCTGGGCCAGTTGCTTGCGGATGTTCGGTAGATCGGAGCTCGAACAGCGGCAGCCCAGGGCCATGATTTGATTGATCCGCTGGGGCTTGTTGAGGAGCTTCTGGGCGTCGGCCAGGTGCATGCCGATCGTGATGTCCTCCTTGCTTCCCTGCTCGAGGAGGATGCGGGCGATCTGGAACGGGTGGTCCAGGACCTTGACGGTCTGGCCCGGCTTCTTTCCCGCCGCCAGCTCGTGTCCCAAGAGCACGGTGCCCGGCTTGATCTGGTGGCCCATGGGTCGTTTTTCCACGGCGTGGGCCTGCGGCGTCTCCGGCTGATAGCCGACCAGGAGCACCTTGCGGTTCTCCCAGGTGATCTTCTGCTGAAGCGTGGCCACCAGGTGCGTGACCAGCGTGAGCCGGGGATCGGCGGCCAGACGCTCGACGTATTCCTGCGGCATGTCGGCAGCGGCGAAATCGGCGTCCCAGAAGTCGCTCATGTTCGTGCCGCGGTGCGTGACCATGAGGTTGAAGCCCATGTCGCGCATCAGCCGCCGGGTCTCGTTTTCGAGCCGGGCCAATTCCGCGGCCGTCTCTGCCTCCACCTTGGCCATCCCGGAGCGCATCGACGAAACCTGCTGCTCCAACTCTCCGACCCGCGACTGCCATTGGTCGACCTGGTCCTGGGTCTCCTGTTGATACGCCTCAACCAGCATGGGACCGGCCACGAAGAGCGTGACGGCAATCACCACCGCAACAAGGCTCAGGAGGAAGTTGATCTTGCGATAACCGATCTCGGCCAAGAGGAGCTTGAAGGTGGGCATGGTCTTGTTCGTCTTTGGATAGGGAAGTTTACCACGGAGGCACGGAGAACACGGAGGCAGTCAGAGGAGGTCGGGGGTAATGATCCGGTTTCCTGTTATTCTTTTTTCCTCGTTCCCACGCTCTGCGTTTCCTCGTTCCCACGCTCTGCGTGGGAACGCTCGGTCCGGCCGCTCTGCGGCCTGGGCGAGCAAGGACGCAGAGCGTCCGAGCGGCGGACGTTCCCACGCAGAGCGCTCAGTATTACCCACATTTCGACATACTTGCATCAG
>CAYTJV010000788.1:0-3081 GCA_964438165.1 uncultured Planctomycetaceae bacterium
GGATCGAGATGCCAAGGCGCACAAGCAAGACCGGCAGCGAGCTGTTCATCGTCGATAACAGCGACGACGACTGGAAGGTTCAACGTTACTTGCATGACTGGTGCCAACTTTCCAAAGCCATCGACGTGGCTACCGGCTACTTCGAGATCGGCGGGCTCTTGGGCCTTAACGACGAGTGGCAGAAGGTCGATGCGATTCGCATTCTCATGGGCGACGAGGTTTCGCGCAGGACCAAGAAGGCGTTTGCCGAAGGGTTGCAGCAGGTCAAGTCGCGGCTGGACGACAGCCTGGAAGCCGAGAAGGAGAAAAACGACTTCCTCACGGGCGTCCCGGCGATCGTGGAGGCGATCCGCTCGGGCAAGATCAAGTGCAGGGTCTATAAGCGCGACAAATTCCACGCCAAGACGTACATCACGCACGCCCGACAAGAAGTGGTGGGCTCCTTCGCCCTGGTCGGCTCGTCCAACCTCACGCTGCCCGGCATCACCGAGAAGAAGGAAGGCTACCACGCGCTGATGGAGATTGCGCGGCAGTTCGGCGGCGCGTTCCTTTGCGATGGCGTGGGGTTGGGCAAGACGTTCATCGGGCTGATGGCCATCGAGCGGCTGGTCATGCACGAGGGCAAGCGCGTGGTGCTGTTCGTTTCCAAGACCGCTCGGGTTGACGTTTGGGAGCGGGCGCTGCGTCACTACTTGCCGCACGTGGGCGGCACCAGCGCCGGAGATTTCAGCAGCCTGGTCGTGTTGAGCCACACCGACTTGGGCCGAGGTGGCGACTACGCCAACCGCTTCCAGCGCATCAAGGAACTGGCTGACTGCCATCGTGATCGACGAGGCGCACCATTTCCGCAACCCCGGGCGCACCGGCGAAGACGGCTCCCGCCCGTCCCGTTACCGGCAATTGCTGGACCTCGTGGAAGGCCCCCGTGGAAAAAAGGAGGTTTTCCTGCTCACGGCCACGCCGGTGAACAACTCACTCCACGATTTCCGGCACATGGCGGAGCTATTCATGGGACAGAAGGAGGACGGCACATCCAACGACAACTACTTCGCCGGTCCCCTGGGAATTCACTCACTGCGGCGGCACTTTGTTGACATGGAGCGGGAACTGCTCAAGGCGGCGTCCACCCTCTATTGTTGTGGTGCAGCCGTCCCGGCTGCCCTGATTGCAGGCGGGACGCCTGCACCACAATCAGGCGGCAAGGCGACTGAGACAAACCTCGCCGAAGCCGAGCGAGTGCTGGCGGGTGACCGGGTTTTCAAGGCTCTCGTTGTCCAGCGAAGTCGTGCCTACGTCAGGAAAAGTCAGGAGCAGCAGGGGGCTAGCGTGGCTATGTTCCCCACCCGTGAGCCCCCCTGCGTGACCGAGTATTCGGTCAAACGCACCTACGGCCGCCTTCTCGGCATCGTCGAGAAGCGACGTTTGGAGCAATGGAAAGCCAGACACTCCGATCTGACGCGTTACGTCCACGAACGCCAGATGATGCTCTGGGGCGACCAAGAGGAAGAGGATGCCGAAGAAGACCTCATCACCGAAGAAATGCTGGAGCAGGTCGAGCGCCTAGACCGCGACGAGTTCGATGTCCCGGAAATCCTCAACGACACGTTCAGCGACCTGGACCAGATCGTTCAGTTCCTGGACGAACTCAGCAAATTCGAGCCCAAGCACGACGATAAGCTCAAGGCCCTCCTAAAGCTGCTCTCCACGGATCGTGTCCTCAAGAGGCACAAGCTGCTCATCTTCAGCGAGTTCGCGGACACGGCCCGTTACCTGCACTGCGAACTCGTGGCTGCGGGCATCGGCGGCGTCGAGCAGATCGACAGCGGCAGCAAGAAGGATCGCGGCGATGTCATCCGTCGTTTCGCCCCGTACTACAACGGGACTTCCAGCGCCGGGCTTGCCGACGACGGCGAGACGGAAATCCGGGTTCTGTTGTCCACGGATATTCTGTCCGAAGGTCTCAACCTCCAAGATGCGACTGGAACTTCAGCGTCTCTTGGACGCCGATCCAGGGCTCGCCGAGCGCATTGCCGCCCTGCCCGGCAGGATGTTCAGCGGCAAGGAGCACCCAACGCCCGGCACCAAGGCGGTCTTCTTCTGTTACCGCCTACCGAGGCCCGACGTTGTGGTGCAGGCGTCTCGCCTGCCTGATCCAAAATCCACGCCCCCAACCGAGCCAAAACCATGAGTGCATCCCGCCACACTTCCCGGGCTCCGAACGCGAAGGCAGGCGGGACGCCCGCACCACAAGAACAACAGCGCGTCGAGTTCGTCGATCCGCGGAGCACGCCTTTCGTGCCCATGCGATGCCGGGGAGAACTGCCTCACCTGTACAAGGACGGCGGATCGTATTTCGTGACTTTTCGTCTTTGGGATGCGGTAGTGCCCAACGCGCCGCCGATCGACAAGAAGGCGCTGCACAAGCTTTCGGCCGAGCAGATCGTCAAGCTGAGCGAGCCGCCGTTGCGCCTCGGATCGTGCGCCCTGGCGCGTCCTGAACTGGCCAAGAAGGTGCAGGATTCCCTCCGGCATTTCGATCAGCAACGTTACCTCCTCAGCGCCTGGTGCGTGATGCCCAATCACGTGCACGTGGTCTTCACGCCGCTGGCCGGGCACGACCCCTCGCATATTCTCCATTCCTGGAAATCGTATACCGCGCACCAGGGCAACAAACTGTTGGGAACGCACGGGACTTTTTGGGAGCGCGAATCATTCGACCACCTGATCCGGAGCCTGGAGCAGTTCGAGGGTTTTATCCACTACGTTGAGCACAATCCCGTGGAAGCCGGCCTTTGCGCTTCGCCCGACCAGTGGCCCTACCGCAATCGTGGCCACGCTTGTGGTGCAGGCGTCTCGCCTGCAAGATGAAGTAGCACACGGCGTCTCGCCTGCAAGATGAAGTAGCACACGGCGTCTCGCCTGCAAGATGAAGTAGCACACGGCGTCCCCTCTGCAAAATGAAATAGTACCGCGCGTCCCGGCTCCAGAATACCTCGATCGCATCCGCAACCCGACGGCAGGCGGGACGCCTGCACCACAAGATTCGCCTGCACCACAAGATTCGCCTGCACCACAAGATTC
>CAYTJV010000789.1:0-3074 GCA_964438165.1 uncultured Planctomycetaceae bacterium
CACACTCCAAAGGTCAGAACTTGAGGATCCCGCGGCGGCGGAGTTCCAGGGCCACCTTGAGTATCTCGATCATCTCCGGCGTGTAGCGGCAGCCGATGTCCCCGCCGTCGGAGGCTTTGCCGATGCACGGGCTCCCGGGCATCAGGCGAAAATCCAGATTCGCCCGGTCGCGGAACTGTGGGTCCGCATGAAAATACCCCTTGTCAGGCGCCGGCTGACCCTCAAAACGACCCGGGCCAAACACGTCGCAGTTCTCGAAGCGTGTTTCTTTCGCGTACCAGATCCGCGTCGAGCCGATAATCGAATCAGCGACGGTGCTGCCCGCTAGGACCAGTCCGACCTTATCGAGCACGGTACAAAACCGAATGTCACAAGGCGCGTGCGCGTGCAAGCCGTCCCGCAGGCACAGACAGTTGCGGAAATCGACGGGCGAGCCCAGAAACGGTTGTCCGACGAAAAGACAATCCATCGCCTCGCCTCGTGAGTGGGAAGGATTATAGCTACCCAGCGACAGCTCGCCTTTTTCTATCGCCACCACGCAACGGCGTACCAGGAACTGACCGGCTTGGAAGCTGAGACAGTGTGGGTTCTTGCCCTCCGGACGACCATGGACCAGCACGAGGCGGTCGAGCGTTATCCGCGCCGCTGGCACCAGGACCAGAGTGTTGAAGTCCTCGATTGACCCCAGCGAAGTGACGACGGGCCAGCATCCCTTCTTGCCGCGGATCGTCAGTCCTTCGCGCTGGATTTGAATTCTTTCGATATAAGGGCCGTTGTCGCGTATCTCGATCAGGCTGTTCGCCGGGGCGGCGTCGATTGCCGCCTGAATGCTCGCGAAGTCCCCCTTGCCGTCACGCTGGACAAACATGCAGCGCCCAAGGTTGGCCACTGCCATCTGGAGCTCGCTGAAGGAAGGCTTGCGCCGCGAATCGAGGATAGGACCGGTTGCCGCATAATCGGCTTTCAGCTTCTCTACCAAGGATCGCAGGTCAAAGAACTCTTTTTTCTCCAGGAGTTCTACGGCTTCGGCATAAAGCTTTTCGGCCTCGCTTTCGTGGATGCCGGCTTTGGCGGCGGCGCGCGCGGCGGCGATGGCCTTCTTGTTCGACGCAAGCCACGGGGTGGAAGCGTACTTCTGTTCCATGCTGGCCAGAGCCGCGTCGGCGTCAGCGAATTGGTTCTTATCCAACAGATCCTTGGCCCGGGCGAAGGCGGCGGAGGCCAAGGGGGTCAGGTACGGATCGATCTTGGCTCCCAGCTCGCGGGCCTGATCGAAGCAGCGTTCGGCAAACGTTGGGTCTTGGCCCACCAGGGCCATGAGGCCGGCGGCAATCCAGTCGTCGGCGCCCGTGCGATCCACCGCGAGCTGAACGATTTTCGACATGGCCTTTGGGCCCAGGTCGGCCCAGCCGAGGGTTTCGTTCTTGCCGCTGATCAGCTTGCAGGTGAGGCCCGCGTCGTCGGCCGTGACCACCTCGCCGCCCATCCCCTTGATGCCCAGGGCACTTTTCTTCAGCGGCGTCTTGGCGGCGTTGATCGCGGCGACGATCTTATGCTTCAGATCGTGCATCCGTTTGAGTTCCTCGCGCCGCTGGGCCAAGCGGGCCGTGAGGTCTGGTTCCTCGAAGCGGATCTTGCCCAACTCCACGGCCGCCCCGCGGAAATCCCAGGCCGCGGCATGCTCCTCCACCGGCTTCATGGCCTCGGCGAAGCGGGCGTCTAACGCTTCCAGACGCTTGCGTGCCGCCATGGCCTCCGGGCTCTCCTGGGGCACAGCCGCCCCCGGCTGTGTCCCCTTCGGCTTGGCCGCGTCGGGCTTGGCGGCTTGAGGGCTCGCGACTTGGGAGGGCGAAGCTCCGGCTGAGCCGGCTTTTTCCTCCACCATCTTCGGCTCGGCGGGAGCCTCGCCCTCCCGAGCAGGCACAGCCGGCGGCTGTTCCCCACGGGCCGACTCTTTCCACGCGGGACGGATCGTCACGTCCTTGCCTTGAATCACCGTGAACGATTGCTCGAAGGGCTCGTAGCCCAGCCGCTTGATCGCCAGCTTGTGCTCGCCCGGTGTGATTGGCAGGCGAATCCCACCGCCCAAGGCCAGCACGTCCCAGCGGTCCAGATCCTGGCCTTGGCCGTCCAATTCGGCACTCGCTCCGTCGCGTTCCTCGGCCGGCCACGGGAGCACCAGATACGCTTTCTCCGGGACAACCTCGCCTGGTCGCTGTCCGGCGCCGGCGAGAACGCCGGTAGGTGTCCCGGCCTGCTTTTCCGCCAGTGCCCGCGCGGACGAACCGCCCGTGGTACTCCTCTGCCATGACGTTGCCCAAAGGATGACCCCCACCAGGCAGACCGTTGCCACGGCCAAAGAGCCCAAGGAGATCGCCAGGGTTCGCCGCGAACGCCGTTTGCCCGGCAGCGGAGGCGGCATCGACGCGGCGACCTCCTCCACGATCTGCTCCATGAATTGCGTGAATCCCGAAGAGGAGCCCACTTCTTGGGTCGGCGTCATCGCCTGCGTAGGCGGCTCCGGAAGGGTCCTTCCCAAGGCCCGAGCCACGAGGGAGGACAGACTGCTTGCCCCGGCGGATGCTCCCACCGCGTCGGCGACCTCGGCGGGTGTGGCGAATCGTTCGGCCGGCCATTTGGCCAGCATCCGGTCCAAGACGCGGACCAACTCGATCGGCGCGTCGGGCCGCAGTCGCCGCACCGGCGGCACGGGGTCCCGGCTGTGGGCCATCAACTTCTCGATGGCCGTCTTGTACTCCGGCCCGCCAAACGGCGTCCGACCGGCCAAGAGCTTGTACAGCGTACACCCCAAGCTGTAAATGTCGGCCCGGATGTCCACCGAGCGGGCGTCCGACACCTGCTCCGGGGCCATGTAATCGACGGTCCCCATGGCCTGGCCCGTGCCCGTCACCTCCTCGCCGCCTGGCTCGAACTGGAAGCGGGCCAGCCCGAGGTCGAGAATCTTCACCACCCCCTCGGGCGTGACCATCAAGTTGGACGGCTTCACGTCGCGGTGTACCAGCCCGTGCCGGTAGGCATGTTCCAGTCCCAAGGCTGCCTGACGGACGATCTCG
>CAYTJV010000790.1:0-3071 GCA_964438165.1 uncultured Planctomycetaceae bacterium
GCAGTCCGAGGATCTGCACGTCCACGGCGCGGCTAGTGATCGCGTAGTTGTCGCCATGCACCGCGTCGAGGATCTGCTCGCGCGTGAAGACCCAGCCCGGCTTGCGCGCCAGGACCCTCAGGACGCGGAACTCGGTCGCGCTGAGGTCCACGGGCCTGCCGTCCACCAGCACCGCGTGGCGCCCGGGATGGATCACGATGTTATGGACCTTGATCATCGCTTCGGAATCCGACGGCGGTCCGCCCGCGTCGCCCTTGGGCGTCATGTTCCGCAGAACCGCACGTACCCGGGCGATCAAGACACCCCGGCTGAACGGCTTGGTGATGTAATCGTTCGCCCCGACGTTCAGCCCCGTAACAATGTCGGCCTCCTCGCCCTTGGCCGTGAGCATCACAATGCCCACCCCCGAGCTGATCGGATTGCTGCGTAGTCGCTGACACACGGTCAGACCATCCACACCGGGCAACATCAAGTCGAGCAGCACAAGATCGGGCGGCTGCGACGCGGCAATCGCCAGCGCTTCCTCCCCTGACGCCACGCTGGTCACTTGGTACCCTTCTTTGAGAAGAGTATAGCTGACCAGCTCGCGGATGTCTCCCTCATCCTCGACAACCAGGATAGACCTCTTCACCACACGGCCTCCCGGCAAGGATCCCCCGTTGCGGTCGGAATCGCCCATACCATGACCTCGCAGTGCGTCCACCCCCCGGGGCCGGCACGCGGTTACCTTCGCCCCTGATTCTACACGCATCCGGTTAGGACAACGTTACGAGATTGTCAGAATCCGGTGAGAAGCGGCTCCAAACGCACGTTTTTGGCAACGGGCAGGAAACGGAGGATTGGCGCTCGTCCTCCGTTGCCTCCGTTTCCTCCTGTTCAGCAGGATAACCGGTCGCCGCTATGGTGTGTGCGACCATCGAGTCCTTGTGAGCGACTACCCTTGGACGGCGTCGTTGGGGAAGACGAGGAACCAGTCGCTGCCGCCGCCGCCAAACAGGGAGTCGCGGACGCCGTCGTCCAGCACCGTGCCTCTGCGGTTCGAACTGGTCCTTCTCGTCAGTTGGATCAATCCCAGCTCGGGATCGGTGATTCCGTTGGCGAGGTTGGTCGAGCGTTCCTCGAACGATCGGGCCGACGTCCATTCGCCCATAACCGCGGCCAGGGCGGCGGGCCGGCTGTCGTACACCGTGGCGCCGCCGATGAGGATCTCTTCGCCCAAGCCGCCCTGGAGCGTGTCGGCGCCCGTGCCGCCAATGAGCAGGCCCCCTATTATCCGCGGAAGCCGTGTTCGGTTGCGTGAAAACTCTCACAGGCTCCAACCGTTGTGCATCGGACGCTTCAGCAAGAGGTTGGCCTCCGGGCTGGCGACGAATTGCTCTTGCTTCGGGTCCCACTTGAGCTTCTGGCCCAAACGCGCCGCGATGTCGGCCAACAGGCCCAGCGAGGAGGCCTGGTGGGCGGCATCGACATCGGACACCGGGTCCTTGCGGCTTCGCACGCAGCGGAGGAAATCGTCCTGATGATGCTTGGAGTCGGTCAGCCGCAGTTCGCCGGGCTTGAGCTTCACCTTCAATAGCGACGCAGGCTCGGCCCAAATGCCTGAGCGGTCGACGTGGACCCAGCCTTGGTCGCCGTTGAAACGGCAGCCGGGTTTCTGCTGCGGCGTATCGGTGAAGAGCATCTTCAGCCCGCTTGCGTACGTAAAGGTTGCGTTCCACGTCTCGACGTTGTCGGTAAGACCTTCCTTGCGGTAGGTGGCCTTGCACTCGACTTCAAAGGCCTCGGTGCCGAGCCGCGGGCAGCCCCAATTGGCGATGTCGAGATGGTGTACGCCCCAATTGGTGATGAAACCGGCGCAGTAGTCCCAGATCAGATACCAGTCGGGCCAAGCCACGCGGCCGGGATTGTACGGCTTGTCGGGGGCCGGCCCGCGCCACGTGGCCCAGTCGAAGCCGGACGGGACCGGCTGCGGATCGAGGGAGCCTTTGTAGCCGGGGCGATACTCGGGGCCTGGGGCGGCCACCTGCACGGTGTGGATTTTGCCAAGGTAACCGTTTCGGGCCAGCTCGCAGGCGTGCTGGAAGTTGCGAACGGACCGCTGCCATGTGCCCGTCTGGAATACGCGGTTGGCCTTGCGCACCGCGTCGCGGATACATCGGCCTTGTGCGACCGAGACCCCCAGCGGCTTTTCGCAATACATGTCCTTGCCCGCCTTGGCCGCTGCCGTGGCGATCAAGGCGTGCCAGTGATCCTGAGGGGCGATCATCAAGGCGTCGATGTCCTGCCGGGCGATGACGTCGCGATAATCGGCGTAGGCCTTGCAGCCGCTGTCGCCGTATTGGGCGTCGACCAGCTCTTTGGCATGCTGCCGGCGATCTTGGTAGGTATCGCAGACGGCCACCACGCGGCATTCGGGCAGGCCAAGGAAGACCTTCATGTTGCCGGTCCCCATGCCGCCCACGCCGATGCAACCAATGGTGATTTTGTCGCTTGGACGGACGGGATCCCGGTCGGCCCACGCCGAAGACACCCACGGGACGGGAGCAGCGATCACTCCGGCAGTGGTGACGACCTGCTTCAAAAACACCCGACGCTTGGTAGTGCGTTGCATGGTTTGACCGCCTGGGGTGAGGGTGTAAGACCTTTGGGAGGCCGGTGCGTCCGGCATCCCAACGATTCTGCTGAAAGAAGCCCCCTTCCGCAAGTCCTCAGGGAGTTCGGGTACTGCGACTCTTCCGTGAATGAGGATCGGTTCGCCTCTGCCGCCTGCATCGCGCGTTGAAACGGGTCGGGTTCCGGGGAATGGTTCGCCCAGACTGCGGGCGCTGAAGCGGCGGATTCCGGAAGTCCGAATCCATATGTCAGTACACGGAGGTCACTCAGCATGGGTATTACTGCCACGGTTGCGTTCCAGCTTGCCCTCCTGGCGATCGGAGACACCTACGCCGAGGCCCACAAGGCAACGACGGAAAAGGGCTGTCCGATGGTGGTCATGGTTGGGGCTGCCTGGTGCCCCGCCTGCCAGCAGATGAAAAGCAGCGTCATTCCCGAGATCAAACGCCAAGGGATCC
>CAYTJV010000791.1:0-3070 GCA_964438165.1 uncultured Planctomycetaceae bacterium
GTGGCGCCGGGAGGACCGGGGATAGGGACGGCTCGGCCGGCAAGGCCTACGTTCTGTACCTGGAGTACGGCCGGCGCCGGGGAAGGGGACGGTGGCCTCTTGGGAGAAGGGCCTATCCCGAAGACTTCCGGAGTCTCCAAGACGTGGGAAGGCTTCCGGGGAACGCTGAACGCATCGAGCCGGAACAACCGCAAATCGGTCCGCCGCCACTCTTCCTGGCTTCTGGCGGGCAACGGCATTTCCTGGAACGCATCCCAGGCGTCCTTGCGGAACAGGGTCAGCCAAGCCGGCTCGCGGCGTGCGGCGAGGAATTCGTCGAAGGCCTCTTGGGCAAAACCGGCTTGGAGAGTCGATTCAGTTGTCATGTTTGGCGAAACTGCAAGCGGAAGCAACGTAATCAACCACCGACCACCGACCACTACCCCACAGTCCCTTCCATCTGCAATTGGATCAGCCGGTTCATTTCCACGGCGTATTCCATGGGGAGCTCTTTGACCAGCGGCTCGATGAAGCCGCTAACGATCATCGTGCTGGCCTCCGGCTCGGTGAGTCCGCGGCTGGTGAGGTAGAAGAGCTGTTCCTCGCCGATCCGCGACACGCTGGCCTCGTGGCCGACCGTGACATCCTGCTCTTCGATCTCGATGTAGGGGTAGGTGTCGCTGCGGCTGCGGGGATCGAGGATCAGGGCATCGCAGACGACGCTGGACTTCGACTTCTTGGCCCCGCGCTCGACCTTGACCAGGCCGCGGTAGCTCGCTCGGCCGCCGTTCTTGGAGATCGACTTGGAGACGATCCGGCTGGAGGTGTGCGGGGCGCAGTGGACGACCTTGGCCCCGGCGTCCTGGTGCTGCCCGGCCGAGGCGAAGGCCACGGAGAGGATCTCGCCGCGGGCCCCCGGCTCCATCATGTAGACCGACGGGTACTTCATGGTCAGCCGGCTGCCGAGGTTGCCGTCGACCCATTCCACCAGGGAGTCCTGGTAGGCCATGGCCCGCTTGGTGACCAGGTTGTAGATGTTGTTGGCCCAATTCTGGATTGTGGTGTATCGTACCCTTGACCCGCGCTTGGCCACCACTTCGACCACGGCCGAGTGGAGGCTTTCGCTGCTGTACATGGGCGCGGTGCAGCCCTCGACGTAATGGACGTAGGCGCCTTCGTCAACGATGATCACCGTCCGCTCGAACTGGCCCATCTTGGCGGCGTTGATGCGGAAATAGGCCTGGAGCGGGTACTCGATCTTCACGCCCGGCGGGACGTAGATGAACGACCCACCCGACCAAACCGCGGAATTCAACGCCGCGAACTTGTTGTCGGTCGGCGGGATGATCGTGCTGAAGTACTCGCGGAGCAAGTCGGGGTACTCGCGCACTGCCGTGTCGGTATCGGTGAAGATCACCCCTTGCTTGGACAGTTCTTCGCGGAGTGAGCCGTACACCACTTCGCTTTCGTACTGGGCCTTGACACCGGCGAGGTATTTTTTTTCGGCCTCGGGGATGCCCAAGCGATCGAAGGTGGACTTGATGTCCGCGGGCACGTCGTCCCAGGAGTGCCCTTGCTGGTCCGTCGGCTTGATGTAGTAGAAGATGTCCTGGAAGTCGATCGGGATGTTGCCGCCCCAGGTGGGCATCGGCTTGGACTCGAAGATCTCCAGGCTCTTCAGGCGGAAGTCCCGCATCCAACGGGGCTCGCTTTTCATTTCGGATATTTCTTCAACGATCCGGGCATCCAGGCCCTTGCGGGCCTTGAACACGTATCGCTCGTCGTTGCGGAAGTCGTACTTGTTGATCTCGCCGATCACGTCCGGCTTCACGGCTTGTAGTTCAGCAACCATGGTCACACCCAATATATCTCACGCAAAGGCGCAAAGACGCAAAGGAAAAGAAGTATTCACCACGGAGGCACGGAGAACACGGAGGAAAGAGATATTCTCCGTGTCCTCCGTGTCTCCGTGGTTATTCTTTCGCATTTCCTCTCCTCCTTTGCGTCTTTGCGTCTTTGCGTGAGGCCTTTTGATTTTGTTTGCTCGGTTAACCGGCGGCTGCTACGGCCGCCAACTCGTCGGTTGCGGCGGCCGCCTCGGGATAGGCGGCGCGGAGGCGGTCGTAGCCTTTCTTGTGCAGCTCGGCCGCGAGCTCCGGGCCGCCGGTCTCCACGATCCGGCCGCCGAGGATCACGTGGGTGAACTGGGGCCGGTTGTGTTCCAGGAGTTGTTCGTGGTGAGTAATAATCAGGATTCCCATTTGGCGGCCGCCGATCTCGGCGATGCTCTGACTGGCCAATCGCACGGCATCGACGTCCAGTCCGCTGTCGGTCTCGTCGAGGATGGCGAACTTGGGCCGCAGCATGGCCATTTGCAGGATCTCGGCCCGTTTCATCTCCCCGCCGGAGAAGCCGTCGTTGACGTACCGCCGAGCGAACTCGGCATCCATGCGCAACTGCGTCATTTTCTCCTTGAGCTCCTTGCGAAACTGCCGCATGGGGATCAGCTCCTCTCCCTCCTTGCGATTCGGATTGCGGACGTTCGTGGCGGCATGACGCAAAAAGTCGGCCATCTTCACGCCGGGGATGGCCACGGGGCGCTGGAACGCCATGAACAGTCCGCGCCGTGCCCGCTCGTGCGGCTCCAATTCCAGGAGGTCCTCGCCATTGAGCTCCACGCTGCCCCGCGTGATCTCGTAGGCCGGATGGCCCATGACGGCAAAGCCGAGCGTGCTCTTGCCCGAGCCGTTCGGCCCCATCAGGGCATGGACCTCTCCGCGGTGGATCTCAAGGTGTACGCCCCGCAAGATCGGCTTTCCGGCCACACTCACGTGCAAATCGCGAATCGTCAGCGTTTCATTCATGCAGGTTTGGCCTTCTCGGGTTTTTCCGGCTTGATTTTCTGGTGTTGGAATACCGGCTTCACGTCGGCCACGTAGACGAACCCTGAATGCTGCGCCATCGGCAGCTCGTCATCGACCTTGGCTGCCGAAGGGCCGAAGAGGCCGGGCCACGCGGCATCGGGCTTGCGGGCGATCCGGTGTCCTAGGATTTTCTCCTGCAACCGCATGAGTCCTTCCAGCAGGGTCTC
>CAYTJV010000792.1:0-3069 GCA_964438165.1 uncultured Planctomycetaceae bacterium
CTAAATCCTCTGCAACCCCGTGATAACCGCCCCGATCCCCGGCATGATCAACCCCGAGCAGGTCGATAACGTCGCATTGGCCGTCAAGGAACGCCGCGAGTTGGATGCCAAGGAAAAGGCCGAGCTTGATCGGGCCATGGACCGGGCCTGGGTCAGGCTGCCGTACCACTACCAGTGGCTCAAAAGCTTTGAGTACGTGTAGATGGGCTCCCTGCGAATTACGGGTTCCCGCCCTTTCGCTGGGGTTGCGGGCGGCGCGATAGGTCTTGACGAAGTGGTACTAGAGTGGTACTATAATGCCAAGGAAGATTCGCGAGTTGGTTCGGCTTCTGCGCAAGGCGGGGTTCGTGCATCGCGGTGGTCACGGTAGCCACCGCAATCTAAAGCATCCATCGGGCGTGCGGATCACGATAAGCGGGCGACTGGGCGACGACGCAAAGCCCTATCAGGAACGAGACGTCGACCAGGTCCTCAAGGAGGCCGGAGGTGAAGGCTAGCGATCGCTACCTGAAAATCGTGGAATGGTCGAAAGAGGACCAGTGCTACGTGGGCACGTGTCCTGGGCTGATGCTCGGCGGCGTTCATGGCCGGGACGAGGCGAAGGTCTACGCGGAGCTGTGCCGGGTGGTGGAAGAGTGGGTTCGGATCCAGAAGGAGGACGGCGACGCTCTGCCCGAAGCCACGGCACTGCGCGACTACTCGGGGAAGTTCGTCGTCCGCGTGGGAAAGGGACTTCACAAAGAGTTGGCCATCGAAGCCCTTCGAGCCGGTGAAAGCCTCAACTCCTATTGCCTTCGCCTGCTTCGCGGGCGTGGTCGGCCGGCACGACTCGGTTCACCCTCGCGCCATGGCGGTTAGGTGGCCATCGGGAGAGGAACTATGAATCTACCGCGCGGTTTGTCCCGCCCAACCGCTTACAACGATCTATCGGGCGAGGAAGGATTGTGACTATGCTCAAATGCTACGGGGAGAACTCCTTCACGTTTCTGCTTCTCCGCGCTCTCGCGGAGCACGACCATGTGAAAGACATACTGCTCGCAAGCCTGAGAAGGATTCGTGACAGCAGGCCGCTGTCCTTAGATCCGCATGGTGATCCCGACGTATATTTGTTTCCCAACTTTGGAAAATCGAGCGGCTTCGGGGAACCCGATGTATTGGCGCTTGTTGGAGACTACAGTTTCTGGTTCGAGGTTGAAACAAGAGTCGACTGCACCAAGAGCTTTGCCACTTTCGACCGGGCGCTTCTTCAGTTGTTCCGGTTTTCCGTACTCGCGCATACGATTTCCAGAGGATGTCAAGTGAGAATCGGCAAAGGCCCCGACCATCTGGCGTACATGAGCGCAACCCTTGGCGATGGTATGAGACCACGATTCGCCGTTTTGCGGTTGGCTGGACACAAGATTCTCTCCGAGATGAGAGACCAAGTCGCCAATTCTTTCAACGAGGGGAAGGACTACTATGTGCTCCTTACCGAGAAGGAGCCAAGCG
Organism: uncultured Planctomycetaceae bacterium; assembly: GCA_964438165.1. Lineage (GTDB taxonomy): Bacteria > Planctomycetota > Planctomycetia > Pirellulales > Thermoguttaceae > CALFBP01. The sequence goes on from CAYTJV010000792.1 coordinate 1,489, forward strand.
GAATTGCCAAGCCAAAGACGCGGCGGCATATTGGACCCAAGATAGCGGAGTTTCACGCCAACCTTGCAGCTTGGTGCCGGAAGAATGGTCCGTCTCCACCACGTCAGCCAGCCATAGACCGCTTCGCCTACGTGTACTGGGCCGGGTCCTACGGAATCCGTGGTAAGGTGACGGAAGAGATAGGGGACCCGCTTAGGGATGGCGGCTACGTGAGTATCAAGTCGTCGTCCCGATGAGGCTATCACGATGATCGCTTGCTCGCGTTTTATTGCCCCGGCGGCAGCGTTCGTCCTGACAGCGCTTTCCGGATCGTTCGCGGACAACGAAGCCGCAGGCGGCACGCGGTTGGCCGTTCAGGGCACTCGTTTCACGCTGAACGGCAGGCCGGCGTTTCTCCTGGGCGCCAGCTATTACGGTGCGTTGGGCGCTGCGGACGAGACGATCCACCGCGACCTCGACGCCATGCAGCGCCGCGGATTCAACTGGATTCGAGTCTGGGGGACATGGAGCGCCTTTGGCAACAACGTTTCCGCGGTGGACGCGGACGGCAATGCGCGAGAGCCGCACTTGAGCAAGCTGCGGCGTCTGATGGCTGAGTGCGACCGCCGGGGGATGGTGGTCGACGTGACCCTCTCGCGCGGCAACGGGGTCTCCGGCCCGTCGCGGCTTCAGTCGCTGGCTACCCATCGCCGTGCCGTGGAGACCCTCGTGGCGGCAATGAAGTCGCAGGCCAACTGGTATCTCGATCTGGCCAACGAGCGGAACATCCGCGACCGGCGCTATGCCAGCTTTGCCGATCTGCGCGAGCTGCGTGTGGCGGTCCGCCGGCTCGATCCGCCGCGGCTGGTCACCGCCTCCCACGCGGGCGACGTCTCCCGCGAGGAACTGAGCGAATACCTATGCACGGTGGAAGTGGATTTCGTGAGCCCGCACCGGCCGCGGCATGCCAACTCGCCCGGTCAGACGCTCAAGACCACGCGTCAACTGCTGGCCTGGATGAAAGAACTGAAGCGCGAAGTGCCGGTCCACTACCAGGAGCCGTTCCGCCGCGGCTTCTCGGCCCAGTGGGAGCCGTCGGCGGAGGATTTCGCGACGGACCTGCGCCAAGCCCTGTCGGGCGGGGCGGCCGGGTGGTGTTTCCACAACGGCGACCGGCGCGACCGGCCCAACGGCCAGCCTCGCCGCTCCTTCGACCTCCGCGACCGCGGGCTCTTCGAGCAGCTCGACGACGAAGAAAGGACTTTCGTCGCCCACAAGCTCGCCGACGGAGAACGGGGTCAGAGCTTGAACAGTGAATAGGGTTGATGCAGACAAGGTTGAAGGTCATGCCTATTCACTGTTCAAGCTCTGACCCTAACTTCCGCGAGTCTTCTCCGCCGACTCGACCGGCGGCAGGAGGCGATCGAGTCCGAAAGCCAGTTGCACGCGTTCATTCAGACAATTCGGAACAAAACGAGCACAGATTGGTATAATCTTGCCTGCGCGCGGGCCCGCTGCTCTGACCCGTCTTCAACAGCAGTCCCCATTTTTCGGTCGTAAGTCCTTATTCGATGGGCGCAGAACGGTCTTGGAGACGAAAAC
>CAYTJV010000793.1:0-3068 GCA_964438165.1 uncultured Planctomycetaceae bacterium
TAATATGTACGTGCGTATATGTGGGTAATACTGAGCGCTGAGCGTGGGAACGAGACAACGAGAGTAATCACGCAACTCATTCAGGGCAGCTTGATCGTCCAGCGGTTCGGGCCTTTCTTGGTGAGGATCAAGGCAGCGGTCATCGGCTCGCCGGTGGCTTTCGTTGCCGTGACGCGGTACTCCCCGAGGAATCCGCGGAACCTCGCCGTGCCGTCGTCGCCGGTCGCCAGGTCGGTCTTCGTCCACCATTGCCCCTTGATCAAGTCCAGGAGTTTCTCGTAGGCCGGCTTCGGGCTCATATCGGCACGGAGGAAGCCGGCCGGGGCGCCCTGCCAGGCGTGGTAGTCGGAGAAATCCCACCACGTGATGGCGGCCACCGAGGGATGCGAGAAGAGCATCGTGTAGAACCGCGCCACTTCCCTCGCCTGAAAGGCCTCACCGTCCGGAGTCGATGGCCAGCGCCCCCGCTTCTCCCAGCCGCGCTCGCCCGAGAGGATGGTCGTCTCCGTGAAGTGCAAGGGCACCTTGAAGCGGGCGAACCGCTCGCACGCCTCCCATATCTTCTGATTAGGCCAAGTACCGCCGTGCATGTGGCTCTGGATGCCGATCACGTCGTACATCGGCTTGCTGGCCGCGTCGACGAGGCGCTCGATGACCCGCTCGTAGGCCGGATCGGTCCGGTAGTCGTTGATCAGGAGCGTGGCCTTCGGGTTGGCTTTGCGTGCGTGGACGAAGCACTCCCGGGTGAACTCCATCTGGCCGACTTTCTGCCATAGGCCGGTCATCTTCGGGGCCCGGCGGAGGAACTCGGGCCGGTCGAAGTGCGCGGCCTCGTTCACCACGTCCCAGCGGTCGACGAGGCCCGCGAAATGCGACACGCAGTCTTCAATCCGGGCCATTTGCAGGCGGCGGATTTCCTGGGTGTCGTCGGGAAGCCATCCGGGATCGGCGAAATTCCAGGCCAGCGGATGCCCCTTAGTCGCAATGCCCTGCTCCCGGCACCACCGCGCGACCTCTTCCGTGCGACGATGGCTCGGCTCGCCGCGCCGCGGCTCGTACGACGGCCAGTAAAAGGGGAGCGTGGCGTAGTTCAGCAATTCGGCGAAACGCCGCCGATAGTCGGCCTCCTTATCGGCGTCGTTGACCCGACCCCAGACGAAAATGTTCGAGCCGAAAAGGAACTCGTGCCGTGCCTGCTCGACGCGGACCTTCACGCCGGACAGGCGATTGCCGGAGGCATCGACCACTTCGACCGTGGCGTCCGCCTTGCGGTGCTCTTCGATCCGCGCCGGGGCCGAGTTCCACAACTTCTCATCGGAGCGCGGGCCGGCTGCCATAATGGGCACCGTTGCCAGGGCCAGAAAGAAACATGCAACCGCCGAAAACAATGTCCGAAGGAGGGAGATGTGTTTCATGGGCCGACTCCGTTGCGACTTCCGATCCCTTTCCCACCGCTCGCTTGGAACACCGCCCAATGATAGACTACCATCGTGGGCCTGTAAACGAGGGCCGCGTCAACGGCAATTCTGGCAAGTCGGATCAAGGAGACCGGTCATGCTTTCCGCATTATGTAGGATGGCTCTCCAGAGCCGTCCGCGACGGCCTGGAAAGGCCGTCCTACTACGCCTTCTACTCCCCGCGCTAATAGTTGCGTCGAGCCTCGCGCTGCCGACGGCACGGGCGGCTCAGGCGCCCGCGGGCCTTTTCCTCCGCACCAGCGACTTATTCACGCTTCAGAGGCTTGGCGCGAGCGAGGCGGAGAACAAGGATCCGCTGCCGGGCTTTCGGCGGTTCCCGTTTGGCGGGACGCCGCTCGCCGAATCCAGCATCCTGGCGTTTGAGGAGAACCGCCTGTTCACGATGATCGTCGGCGACCTGACCCGCCGGCGCGAGTCGGAGCCGCGGCTGAAGGACGATTCTCCCCGCATTCTGCGCCGCTTCTTCCTGCTCAAGCCTTCGACCTTCGTGGTCGACGACGTGATCCGCAAGACTACGCCGGGAAAACGGCTCGCGTGGTCGCTGCAAACCACGGGGACGCCGGAGGTAAGCGGCCGGCAGATCCGGGTGGTCGAAGGAGAGCAGGAGCTCGTGGTGCAAATGCTCCTGCCACGCAACGTCCAGGTCATGAAAACTCCGCGAAAGGCAGGGGTACCCCAGGCGGGCTATGTCATGGATCTGGTTCCTGACGGCAATCCGGACGAGGCCCGTTTCGTCAACGTCCTGTACGTCCGGCCGAGCGCGGAAAAGCAGCCTGTCCCGCCTTCGGAGATCACGGAAAAGCAGGGCCCGGCACAGCTCACGGTCCGCGCCGCCGACCGCACGTTCCAGTTGACGCTGCCGAAATGGCGCGAGGGGGCCGGATCCGTCGTCGTCCTCGACGCAACCGGAAAACCGCTGGTCGAGCGCCGGCCGCTCGCGTCCGGGATTCTGCCGCACACGGCCGAAGGCGTCGCCACGATCGAGCGTTGGGACGCGGCCTATCGCGGCGGCCGGCGGGCGGGCTGGGACACCGGACGGCCATCCAGCGAGTTGGTTCGGGCCGTCGAGAAAGGCACTCTCCGCCCGGGCCACCTGGTCGAACTGGGCTGCGGCGCCGGCACCAACGCCCTCTACCTGGCCGGCCGCGATTTCCAGGTTACGGCCGTCGACCTCGCCCCAACCGCCCTCTCGATCGCCGAAAAGAAGGCCCGCGAGGCGGGCTTGACTGTCCGCTGGATCCTCGCCGACGTTCTCGCCCCGCCCAGGCTCGAACCGTTCGACTGCATCTTCGACCGCGGCTGCTACCATGGGGTGCGCAAGCCGAATGCCGCCGGATACGTGGAGGCGTTGCGACGGTTATCCAAGCCGGGGACGCTCGTGCTCATCCTGGCCGGCAACGCCAACGAGGCCCAGCCGCATTATGGCCCCCCTCGCGTTAAAGAGGAGGAGATCCGGGCCGATTTCGCCAAGCACTTCGAGATCGTCGAGCTGCGCGAAACCCGCTTCGATACAACCGACCCAAAGGCCAAGGGCGCCCTGGCGTGGTCGGTGCTCCTGCGGCGCACGGAGTAGGTCCTGGTACTTCAGAC
>CAYTJV010000794.1:0-3061 GCA_964438165.1 uncultured Planctomycetaceae bacterium
AGTTTGGCGACATCGATTATGGGGTACTTAAAGAAAAAATCAAAGTCACCCGCAGATGCCGCGGCAGATATGTCTGCGCTTATATGTATCGCATTCCGGAGAATAGGAAGGAGACTCTCCCCTATCCCTTGATCCCATACCAGGCCGCGAGCCGTTATCTCGCGTTCGAGTGCAGGTAGCGCATACTTGGCGAATGATACAGCGTCCATGCGTTCAATATATTGCTTGTTGAACCAGCGCAGCTTCTCCTCGTTGAACCGGGTGGGCTCCTCGTCCTTGGCGACCGTCACGGTGCCTTTGCGCCCGGAAATCTCCCCGGGGACGATTTCGTCGGCGAAGCAGCCTTTCTGATCGGCCTCGATGGCCCGCTTGTAGCTGGCCACCGCGTAATCGTCTTGCTGCTGACGCGTGAACTTGCAGCGCTCGGCGCAGCGGTCTCCGCAGGTGCCCATGTGGACGTTGTTGTACACGTCCCACAGGCCGTCGCGGAGGATGAGGTCGACAATCTCCCCGTTCCCCATCCGATACCCGGTCCGCGCCCGAGGGATGATATACGGCGCCGCCGACATGTTCTCCGTGCCCCCGGCGGCGATCACTCCGGCCTCGCCGCAGCGGATCGTCTGGGCGGCCAGCATGACCGACTTGAGGCCCGAGCCGCAAACCTTGTTCACCGTGGTCGCGCCCACGGCCGGAGACAGCCCTGCCCCGATCGCGGCCTGGCGCGCGACGTTCTGGCCCAGGCCCGCGCTCAACACGTTCCCGAAGATGACCTCGTCGACCTGCTCGAACGGGACGCCGGCCCGCTGGAGCGCCGCTTTGAGGGCGGTGGCGCCCAAGACCGGCGCCGAGACCTCGCCGAGCGCACCACAGAACCCGCCGATCGGCGTTCGCGCGCCGCCGGCAAGGAACACGTTGCTGTTCTCCATAGTTCGCATTACCCTCCGTACGTGCAAAACTCAGCGCCGCCCCAATAATTGCACATTCAGAGCCTAAGCAGCTCGCGCGACTCCGCGTAGCCCGGGGCGGTGCGGCCGTACTCGCTGGCGGTGACGCGGGCCAAGGCTGTGAGCTGCCGCCAGCGAAACGCCTTGCGCGTCGAGGCAAATTCCTCCACGACCGTGCGGTAATACTTTTCGGCGTGCAAGGCGCCGTCTTCGCTCACGGCGTAGCGGAGCAACAGGTCCAAGACCGGGCGCGGCGCACGCTCCAGCTCGCCGTAGCGGTGTACCAGGGCACACGCGCGGGCCTGGTCGTTCGCCCGGATCGCCGATTCCACCTCGGCGACCAGGCGATCTGGGGCGACCTGGCGGGCCTTTTCCAGGTCATCGGCGTGCGGCCAAGGCTCCCACCGGAGAAAATCGCCACCGCGGGCCACCCGGTCCAGCGACACTTGGTATGCGCCCAGAATCAGGCTCGCCAACGCGTTGCGGCGGTTGCACGCGCGAACCATGTTCCGCCAGGCGTTGGCCGAGTCGCAGGCGTGGACGCCGATGGAATCGCCGTGGACGCTCCCCAGCGGTTTGTTGGGCTGCACTTCCCGGGCGGTCCGGCCCACGTCGCGCAGCACCAACTGGTTGGCCGCCAGGGAAATCGCCTCGCCCACGGCTTCATAACTCATTCCGTCGGCGAGGGCTGCCGCGGCGGCGTCGGCAGCGGCCTGGGGAGTGGACTCGAAGATCGTCTTGCTCATCCGCTCGACCCAGGCGTCGTCGGCCGATCGCATCGCCTCCGGACGGTTTAGCAGCTTATGCTGGTCGAGGAGCTTGGCCAGCAGTGCCCTCGGCTCGTCGGTCTGCGCGCTGTGCCGCCCGTTGCGCTCGCTCTTGACGCAATACCGGAGCGACTGGCGCAACAGCGTGTGGGCGTGCTCCTGCCCGATCAAATCCAGCAGGTCCCAGGCACGGTAAGGGAGCACGACGCGGTGGACCTCGGTGTTGTCCTGGACGGTCCAGAGCAGGTCGTTGAAGGCGTCGCAGGCACTTCCCCGCGCCAGGGCGGCGAAGGTCCGCTCAGCCAGCTCGACATCTTTGTGCCGCACCGCGTCGCGGAGGACTTCGCCGCCCGCCGGACCTTGAGGGATGGCAGCCGGCTGGACCGGCCGCAGCACCTGGGCCTTGCGGCCGCCGACTTCCTGGATCCGCTGGTTGTTGCGATAGAGGACCTTGAGAATGGGCAGCGGCTGTTGGGCCTCGGGCAGTTCCATTGCCATGTGATAGGCCGGGGCCAGGGCCATCATCGTGTGGAAGCCCACGTAGTCCTCGCCGCCAAACGAGCGTGCGTTGGCCAAGGCCGCGGCGGCGACCAGTTGGCGGAGTTGCGTGCCCGATCGGAGCCGCTCGACGAGCACGGGGAGCAAGCGGTTGGTGGGCGTTTCTTGCATGCACTGGACCAGCGGCTCGAGTGGCCCAAACGTCAGCGAGTCCGGCCCCTGGTCGGCCCAAGCCGGCGTCAGTCCCATGTCGACGGCCGCCCCGCAGCCCACGCTGGCGACCAGCATCCCCTGACCCACCTCGGTAAGAAACTGACGGCGCGTGTGAATGGCGTTCATCGAGATTCCCCCACCAAAGAGATTTTCCGTGCCCGGTCGCTCGGCTACGGCCGGCCCGGGAAGTTATCCCACAAACGGTTCTACTCTGAATTCTAGCGCGATGATGAGGTGGGGCAATGACCGGCCGCGCGGTGTGGCACTGCTTGCCCGGCACGTTCTCGACTCCCTCGCGCCCACCTAGCCTCCGGTCAATGCGCTCGAACCACACCCATCGAAGACTCTGGGACGCGTCGCCTTAGGCGAAACCGCAGCCCCGAAGCGCTTTGGAGTGCGGCGATTCATCGCCGCTTTCTTTTTTGGCCGGCGTCCACTCGTACCGCCCAGGAAAAGCGGCGATGAATCGCCGCACTCCAAAAGGGCAGCCACCCCCATCGCCGTGAAACCTACGCGACGCGCGGCGTGCCCAGGACATCGAAGGGATTCAACGCGGTGATCTCGGTGAACTCCTTGAAATCGGCGTCGTTGAATGTGATTCCTTACTTCCGGGCTGCGGATTGCCTTTGGCCAACAGGC
>CAYTJV010000795.1:0-3058 GCA_964438165.1 uncultured Planctomycetaceae bacterium
CGGGCCGACAACCGCAAAAAAGCACCAGGACGGCGCTCAGCAACGCAATAGGCACACTCCGTGTGCCGTTCACTGCGGACGGCACACGGAGTGTGCCTGCTACGAAGGAGGGCATGCGCCGGCTCAAGGCGAGTTTTGAGTGTTGGCGGGATTCGGCGTGCTGCTCAGTTGCGAGAGCACCTGGAGCAGGCCGTTCAAATGGGCCAGACGCGGGCCGAAACGGTCGATGAACTCGTTGAGCATGAACTCGCCGTCGCCCAGCGTCGCGAAGTTCTCGCTGATTTCCTGCGTCAGGCTCACGAGGTACTCGGTTTGGACCTTGCCGAGCGCCTAGGCCGCCCACCGCAAACTCCGCGCCAGACTGGGATTGGCTTGCTTCCAGTTGCCCAACTCGTTGGACCGCTGGCGCTGGGCCGAACAGAAATGGCTCACCAACTCCTCGAGGAGCTCGTTCTGGCGATCTTGGGCCGCCAGCATTTCCCGCAAGAGGCCGACGGCCTCGTTGCCTTCTCCCCCTCCTTTAGGCGTCGTCGCCCCAAAGGCACCATGAGCGACATCGATCTGGGAGTACAGCGAAGGTCGCGAGCGGCGATCTTGACTCATAGGCGCAGTTCCTTTCTGCCAGGTCAGCATTTAGTATAAACACGAATCAGCGCGGAAGTCGAGTATCTTCGCACCCAGTTCCATCACGACCAGGCTAAAGTCGCGCGCGCTTGCCGCCCGAAACAGGTCCAGGCTTCCATCGCCCATCCAAATGTTGGGACGACCGAGAAAAATGCATAGAATAGGTAGAATGGCGCGTTCGCATGAAGGTTAACGGCGCTAAGTCGAATCTCTCCATGGGGTTCCTGACGGTCATCGAGTACCCCGAATTCGGGCTGTTCGGAGGCTACCTGGTGTTGAACCGGCTGGGGCGTCCCTTGGAATTCCATTGCACCGCTCCGATCAAGCCGAGTCGGGCCCAGCAAATTCTCTATGGACCGACCTTGCAGCCCTACCTGTTTGGCGAACAGATTGGCCGGACGCTGGTCGCCAGCGCGAAAACGCAGCCGTTGGCCGTGTTCACGGACCGCGAACCCGCGCTGGCGCTCCGCGAATTCGTGGAAGTGCCGGTGGTCTTCGTGCCCGCTGAAAGCGAGTCTGCGGCTGCTGGCGAGCCGGCTGTGGCGGGCAGTTCCGGGAGCGGTCTGCCCGCGGAGGCGGCCTACCGAGTGGATCCCGCTCATTCCGCATCGAGCCGTCTGACGGCGTTCCACGTGGGGCGCAACCCCATGGCCGTTCCATCGTGGGCAGCCGACGACCGCGAGGTGGTGACTTCCCGGCTGGGGGAGCTGGCCGATTCGTTCGACTTCCGAGAGCCTTTTGAGCGGATACGCGAGGCCATCGAGGAGGCCCGCCGCGGCGGGTAGCCGATTGTATGTCTCGTCAACAGTCCGGCGAGCTCGATCTGGAACTGCGGAGCTGGCATCCCTCCGGCGTGCCGCAAGTCGTTGAGCACGACTTTGCGCTTCGGGCCACCTTGTTTGCCACGGGTTGGAATCGAGCCGTGACGCGGCAGGCCGAAGTGAAAGTCGTCCGGCACGACGTTCAAGCCTCAGTGCCCCGGGTGATCTCCGTGCCGATCAAGCGCGAGTTGATCCGGACGCGGAGCTTTTCCTTCCCCGAGCCCGCCTTGCAGGACGGAAAAGGTGACAGACACCTTTTGCCTCAAAGGCCCGCGACCAACCTCCGGTCGGTGCCCGGCTCCGCACAAAAGGTGCCTGTCACCTTTTCCGGCGGGAGCCCGCAGGCCGCGGAAAGGCCGAAAACATGCACCCGGGTAAAGCCGCCCGGCGACGTGATCAAACTGGAAGATCGGCTGCGGTATGTGCTGCAACCCTCGCTCGAGTCGCTGCTGGAGAGCCGATCGCTCGCATTCCCTTTCCCGCCATTTGCCTACCAGTGGGAAGGCGTCGCCTTCTTGTATCCGCGCCAGACCGCCATCCTGGCCGACGAGATGGGCCTGGGCAAGACCATGCAGGCGATCACCACGGTACGCGTGCTGCTGCACACCGGGGAGGTTCGCAAAGTGCTCCTGGTCTGCCCGAAGCCGCTGGTGGCCAACTGGCAGCGCGAGTTCCACGCCTGGGCGCCCGAAGTCCCGCTTCTGGTCATCGAAGGCGATCAGGCCCGTCGCCGGTGGCAGTGGGAGCTGCCGGGCGCGCCGGTCAAGCTCGCGAACTACGAGTTGCTCCACCGCGACCGCGAGGTGTTGGAGGGCGCCGCCGCGTCGCACCAAGGATCGCTTGACTTCGATCTGGTGATCCTCGACGAATCGCAGCGGATCAAGAACCGCCTCAGTGCCACCAGCCAGGCGGCCCAGGCCATCCGGCGCCGCCGCGCCTGGGCCATCACGGGAACGCCGATCGAGAATAGCCCCGACGACCTGGTGGGGATCTTCGATTTCCTGGTGCCGGGTTATCTCACGTCGGAGATGGCGCCGCGCCGCATGGCCCGCGCGGTGGGCGACTACGTGCTGCGGAGGACCAAGGATCAGGTGCTCACCGACCTTCCCCCCAAGCTGTTCCGCGACGCCGAGCTTGAGCTGACGCCCCAGCAGCGCGAGACCTACAAGTTGGCCGAGGACGACGGCGTGCTGCGGCTCACCGAGCTGGGCCATTCGGTGTCGATCCAGCACGTCTTCGAGTTGGTCCTGCGTCTGAAGCAGATCTGCAACTTCGATCCCGCCACCGGAGAGAGCTCCAAGCTGGAGCGGCTCGAAGCCGACCTGGAAGAAGTCGCCACCAGCGGGCGCAAGGCCCTCGTGTTCAGCCAGTGGGTCGAGACCTTGCGGCGGCTCAGCAAGCGCCTCCAGCGGTTTGGGCCGCTGGAGTTCCACGGCAAGATCCCGCCCCGGCAGCGCGAAGCCATCCTCGGGCAGTTCCGCGACGACGCCGATCGCCACGTGATCTTGATCAGCTATGGGGCGGGCGGGGTGGGGCTCAATCTGCAACTGGCCAGCTACGTGTTTCTCTTCGACCGCTGGTGGAATCCGGCCATCGAGGACCAGGCCATCAAC
>CAYTJV010000796.1:0-3047 GCA_964438165.1 uncultured Planctomycetaceae bacterium
CCTATCGGATCAGTTCCACCAAGGCCGGGGACAACGAGGTGCTGCCGGAGTTGGTTCGCCGCGCGATGGCGTACATCGGCCACGAACGCTCGCGCCCACACGCTCAAGTACCGTTGCCCGGCGATGCACGACGGGCTGCCCTGCGCCATGTCGAGTGTCTGCAACGCGGGGAAGAAGTACGGCTTGACGATCCGGGTCAAGCAGGAGATCGACCTGCGGCGTTTTCCCCCGATCCCGCGCGCGACCAAGCAATTCGAGCGGTTGTACAAGGGCCGCACGAGCGTGGAACGGGTCAACGCGCGGCTGAAGATCTTCTGGGGCGCCGACGACGGCAACGTCACCGGGGCCACCCGTTCGCAACGCCGTGGCCTGCTCGACCCGGCCGCAGCTAGTATTGGCGGATTGGGGTACTGAAAACTAGACGCGTCCCCGTTTCGACCGCCCCGGCCTTCGGCCCCGACCCCTCCTTCCTACTGCTCATCTCCTCCGGTTGTGCTATACTATGCGGATGTGACACCTTTCTTGCGTTAGGAGAGCCTGCGATGGCCATTGTTGTGGAAGCCACTTACGAAAACGGCGTGCTCAAGCCCGAGCGGCCCTTGCCGCTGGGGGAGCGCCAAAAAGTCCAAATCACAATCGGCACGGGCACGAGCCCAATCCTCGAGGCCTACGGGATCATGGGCTGGACAGGCAGCGCCGAGCTGGCCGACCACTTTGCCCGAGATCCTGAACTTGATCCGATGGAGGGGCCATGACGTTCGCCGACCTTCCAGCGGGTGCATCGCTGTTTATCGATGCCAACATCTTGGTTTACCATTTCGAGCCACATCCCGACTTCGGCCCTGCGTGCAACCAACTGATCCAGTCGGTTGAGAACGGCCAGGTCCGTGGTCTCACCTCGACACACGTCTTGAGCGAAGTGGCTCACCGGCTCATGGCCATGGAGGCTTCCCTGTTGCCGGGATGGTCGGCGGGCAAAGTCGTCCAGCGGCTGCGGCAGCAGCCTGCGGTACTTCAGAGCCTCACCCGCTTCCGCTCGGCTGTGGAGACTGTCCTGCAATCGCGCATTGAAGTCTTGACCATTGCTCCAGCGCTCATCGCCGCCGCCGCGACGGTGAGTCAGCAGACGGGCCTGCTGAGTAACGACGCTCTCATTGTGGCTGTCATGCAAAACCATGGGCTCACCAACCTCGCCAGCAACGATTCCGACTTCGACCTCGTGCCCGGGCTGACACGCTACGCCCCGGCGTGACTCAGGACGTTGGGGGTTCAGGGGTTTCCGTTCATCGTTCATCATTCATCATTTCTTCTTCACGCGCTGTGCGCGGGGCTCTCGACCCCGCACAGGGGCCGACCGAAGGTCTCCGAAGCAATGGGAGACCTTCGGTCAAGCAATCGGCGCTCTTCAGGAGACCCGCGCCGAGCGCGGTTAATTTATATTTTAAGGGCCGACCCCATGCCCCACTTCGGCGGAGGTGTCGGCTTTCCGGCCGTTGCGGTGTTCAGGAAGACGGCCAGTCCCAGGAGTCCCAGAAGGCCCCCCGCCGCGACAATGGTGCATCGACGAGTCATTAACATGGATTCTTTCTCCTTTGCTCGCATTCGGTCCGCAGGTAGAATGGTAAGGCCATCGCCCCGCGGCGCGCGAACCGAGCCGCGCGGGGGATGGTTGGGCCGGGGAGGGACGCGGTTGGCGCCTTGGAACTCCCCGGCCGCTTTTTGTTAAGGATGAAGGATGAAGGATGAGAGATGAGAGATGAAGGATGAACGGCCTTCAGCCCGGACCCCTCTTCCAATTGCGTGCTTTGCTGTCCTCTCCTTTCTGCCTATTGTCCTCTGCCTACTGCCCCCGGTTGTGGTACAATGTTGTAGGGTGAGTGTTTATTCGTATTCCAGGAGGGCCTGCCATGACCATTGTCGTTGAAGCCACCTACGAAAACGGCGTGCTGCGGCCCGCCGAACCCCTGCCGCTGGGCGAGCAAGAAAAGGTCCGGGTCACGGTCGAGAGCCAGCCCAGCCCGATCCTGCAAGCGTACGGGATAATCGGGTGGAAGGGCACGCATGAGGAACTCGAACAGATTCTGGCCGAAGCCGAAGAGATCGAGGTTCTTCCATGAGCTTTGACGACCTCCCTTCGCAAGCCAGCGTCTTTCTCGACGCTAATGCGCTGGTTTACTACTTTGCTTCCGATCCTGCATTCGGGCCTGCGTGCGCTCGGCTGATTACACGCATTCAGCGGCAAGAGTTGCGGGGGTACACGTCGACGCACGTCCTTAGTGAAGCCATGCACCACCTGATGACTCTGGAAGCCGCGACACAATTCGGTTGGAAATCGAAGGTCGTGCAGCGATTGAAGGAGCAGCCCGCCAGCGTGCAGCAGCTTACCAAGTTTCGTGAGGCGATCGAACGGTTCCCACAACTCGGTATCCAGGTTCTGACCATCGCCGCGCCGCTCATTGCCGCGGGCGCCGCGGTGAGCCAGCAAACCGGCTTGCTCACGAACGACGCCCTGATCGTTGCGGTGATGCAAGCTCACGCTTTGGTCAACTTTGCCAGCAGCGACGCCGACTTTGACCGCGTGCCCGGACTGACGCGCTACGCCCCGGCGTGAGTCGCGACCTTCATCTTTCATCCCTCATCTTTTCCCCTCGGCCTTCTCCTTTGCTGCCGGCGGTTTCTCGCTGTGCGCGGGTCTCCCGAAGAGCGCACAGGGGCCGACCGAAGGTCTCCGAAGCAATGGGAGACCTTCGGTCAAGCAATCGGCGCTCTTCAGGAGACCCGCGCCGAGCGCGGTTAATTTATATTTTAAGGGCCGACCCCATGCCCCACTTCGGCGGAGGTGTCGGCTTTCCGGCCGTTGCGGTGTTCAGGAAGACGGCCAGTCCCAGGAGTCCCAGAAGGCCCCCCGCCGCGACAATGGTGCATCGACGAGTCATTAACATGGATTCTTTCTCCTTTGCTCGCATTCGGTCCGCAGGTAGAATGGTAAGGCCATCGCCCCGCGGCGCGCGAACCGAGCCGCGCGGGGGATGGTTGGGCCGGGGAGG
>CAYTJV010000797.1:0-3045 GCA_964438165.1 uncultured Planctomycetaceae bacterium
GGCTGCCGCCGGCCCGGTTTGCCCCATACGCACGCGGTTCTGGAGCGGTGCGCGTACGGGGGGTTGGGGCCGGCCAAGCGGGTGGAGGCGGTGCAAGGCTACGGCTCCGCCGGCCCGGAACAGGTCCGCGGGCAAGGCGAGAGGAGGAAGAGAAGGATGAAGGATGAAGGATGAAGGATCAAAGATGAGTCGCCTGTTTCGGCCAACAGTCCTCTCTTGCGAGTTGCGCCGGCGTTGTATCGTTGCACCCCCGCGCATCCCTCCGGCGTTTTCTTGCCATCCTTCACCCCTCATCCTTCATCTTTCATCCTTCCTTTAGAGTGGAGACACGCCCATGGGCACCCGCCATCGCATCTGCACGTTGTGTTTAATTGCCGTGAGCGTTTCGGCTTTGGCGGGTTTGGCCTGGGCCCAGGCTCCCAAGGGCAAATCGGGCGCGGCGGGCAAGGCGGCCGGCCCTGCGGATGCCGCGGCCGCCGAATCGGATAAGAAGGCGGACGACACGTCGGGGGACGCCGTAAAGAAAAAGCCGGCGAAGAAGGTGGACTTGCCGCCGGTCACGCTGCCCGACCCCGCCGTGGAGGCCGTTCTGGCAACCAAGCCCAGTACGCCGTCGGAGTTGGTCCGGGCAGGCAAGGCCCTGGCCGATCTGCGGCGTCCGGATCTCGCTCGGGAGCATTTCAAACGGGCCTTGGACGCCGGCCTCGATCCCAAGGCCCTTGCAGCCCTGGCCGACGAGTTCGGTCCGGCTATGTTTGCCGCCATCGCGTTGCGCAAGGAGCTTGCCCCCGAGGGAAAGCAGATGGCCGACGCCGTGCTCGGGGCGAAGATCCAGCAGCTTCAGGACCCGAAACGACTGGCCGGCTTGATCCAGAAGCTCGGCGATCCCTCGGCCGAGGTCCGCGGGCTGGCGATCGCCGGACTCCAGGACGCCGGGACGGCCGCGGTCGGGCCGCTATTGGCGGTGCTGGGCGATGTGCAGCGGGCGGCAGAGCAAGCTGGGGCGCGGGCGGCCTTGACCGCGCTGGGAACGAGCGCCCACGGACCGCTCGTAGCCGTGCTCGACGCCCCGGATCCGAAGCTCGTCGTCGAGGCGATCCGCGTGCTCGCCGACCTCCGGGCAATCCGGCCCAGCTATTTCCTCCTCCGGGCGTGTTGCGAGGAAAAGGGCAATCCCGAGGTTCGTGCCGCGGCCCAAGCGGCGGCGAAGCGCGTCTGGCGCTACGTGCCCGGCCGGCAGGAGGCGGCGCAACTGCTGGCCGATCTCTCGCAACGTTACGCGAAGCGCGTGGAGCCGCTGGAAGAGGACCCATCGGGCCAGGTCGTCATCTGGTCGTGGGACGAGACCAAGAAGCAAGCGGTGAGCAAGGGCTACCGGCCCGACGATGCCGCCCGATGGTTCGCCGCCCGCTTCGCCCGCGATGCCTACGCCATCCTTCCCGAGCGGAGAGAGCTTCTCTTGCTTCACTTGGCGGCGATGCTGGAGCAGGCGGCGCACGAGGCCGGGCTGGAGAAGCCGCTGAGCACCGACAAGGACTCGCCGGCGGGCAAGGTTGCGAGATTGGGCGCCGACACGGTGGAAGACGTGCTGGCCTTGGCGATGCAGAACGGCCAGGCCGCGGCCGCCACGGCGGCGGCGCGAATCCTCGGCCCGTTGGCCGGCGCGGAACGGCTGCTGCACCGGGCCGCCCAACCGTGTCCCCTGGTGTTGGCCGCCCGGCACGCCGATCGCCGGCTGCGCCTGGCCGCGGTCGAGACGGTGATGCGCGTGCAGCCGCGCGGGCCGTATCCCGGGGCGAGCTATGTGTGCGAAGCGCTGGGGTTCATGGCGGCGTCGCGCGGGGCACGACGCGTGCTCATCGCATCGCCCAGGATTGAAGAGTCGAGGCGGTTGGCCGGATATCTGGCCAAATTGGGGTACGAAACCGATCACGCAACGACGGGTCGCGAGTTGGTGCGCAAGGCCCTCCAGTCCCCTGACTGCGAGCTGGTGCTAGTCGATGCGATCGTCAGCTATCCCACGGTCGATGAGGTGCTGCAATCGCTGCGGCGCGACGGCCGGACCGCGCTGGCGCCGGTGGGTGTGCTGGCCAGCGCGGGCGACTTGGAGCGGGCGAAGCATTTGGTGCGCAACGACCCGCGGGCCGAAGCCTTCCCCCGCCCGCACGACCTTCAGACCGTTCGCTGGCAGGTCGAAGACCTCGTGGCCCGCTCGGGCGATACGCTGACTGCGGCGGAGCGGAAGCGCCATGCCGCGTTGGCGCTCGATTGGCTTGCCGAGCTCAGCCGGCCTCCGGGCGGCGGCTTGTACGACTTGTCGCGCGTCGAGGATACAGTGTTGGCCGCGCTGGCGGTTCCCGAGCTGTCGGCCAAGGCATGCGCCGTGCTGGGCAACCTGGGGACGCCGGGAGCGCAGCAGGCGCTGGTCGACCTGGCCAGCCGCAAGGCAACTCCGCCGGTGGATCGCAAAGCGGCTCTCGAAGGCTTCCGCACGGCCGTCCAGCGGCGAGGTATCCTGCTCACGACGGCCAAGATCCGACTCCAATACGATCGTTACAACCGGAGCGCCGACGAGGATCCCGCGACTCAGGCCGTCTTGGGAATGATTCTCGACTGCATCGAAGCGCCCACGAAGCCGCCGAAACAGTCAAGTCGCAGCGCGGAGGGCGACGCGCCGCAAATGGCCCGGGGCGGCGACAAGCCGTAGTCCCGACGATGTAGCCGAAGTCGCCAGACTTCGGGGTAGCCAAAGAGCCTGAATTCTGGCGAATTCAGCTACGACGAGATCGAATGAGCCATAGCTACGCATCCTTTCGCCAGAACGACGACGGACCGCCCATCCCGGGATTGATCGGCTCGGGACCGGCGATGCGCGAAGTCTATCGCCTGACCCGCAAAGTGGCCCAGTCCAACGCCTCGGTGCTCCTGCTCGGCGAGACCGGCACCGGCAAGGAGCTGATCGCCAAGGCCATCCACCGGCTCAGCCCGCGCGGCAGCGGCCCCTTCGTACGCGTCAACTTCGGGGCGCTAGCCGAGCACCTGCTG
>CAYTJV010000798.1:0-3044 GCA_964438165.1 uncultured Planctomycetaceae bacterium
TCACCTCCATCTGGGCCACAACCCCGATCGACGAGGGCCAAACGACCGCGCTGAGCGTCAGCTTCACGGACCCCGACGTGGCGCAGCCGCACTGGGTGACGATTGACTGGGGCGACGGGCAGAGCGACACGATGAGCCTGGAGGCCAACGTGCTGAGTTTCAGTAAGGCCCACCAGTACCTGGATGACGGCCCATCGCCGGGCAATGGCACACCTTCGGATGTGTACAGCATCACGGTATCGGTCGCCGACAAGGATCAACCCGAGGTGACGGTGGACGCCTCGATCGGTGTTACCGTGAACAACGTCGCGCCGGTCATTGTGTCGATCGAGAGCAGCGCATCCCGCGTTGGCTGTACGGCGGATAGGGATAGGGATGGGGACAGAGAGGGAGATAGGGGTAGGGATGAGGACAGAGAGGGGGAAAGGGATAATGATAGGGATCATGATAGGGAGGGGGACAGAGATGGGGACAGGGATGAGGACAGGGGTGAGGATGGGGATAGGGAGCTGGTGACCGTATCTGCCACGTTCAGCGACGTCGGAACGCTGGATAGGCACACCGCGAGGGTCAATTGGGGAGATGGCTCGACTTCGGACGCCCAGATCCGCGAATCCAATGGTTCGGGGACACTCCGAGCCAGCCACGCGTACGCCAGCGGCGGCCTGTACACGATCGCCGTCACGCTCGAGGACGACGATACGGGCGCGGACACGAAAACCACCTTGGCGGTGGTCAGCGGCGCGGGTGTGCAGGACGGCACGCTCTACGTCGTCGGCACCAACCATGACGACCAGGTGACCATCAACAAGCAGGGCAACGGGCTGCTGAAGGTCCATGCCAACTTCTTCCCCGAGTCGAACTTCAGGACGTTCGGCACCGCCGGGATCCGTGACATTGTGGTCCTTTTGTACGGCGGGAACGATCAGGCCACGATTGCCGGCAATATCACCACGCCCGTTTTGTTGGACGGCGGGAGCGGGAGCGATCGCCTCAACGGCGGCGGCGGGCCGAACATCCTTTTGGGCGGTATCGGCGACGACGAGCTGATTGGGGGCGCGGCTGCCGACATTCTGATCGGCGGCCTGGGGCGCGATCGGCTCGTGGGCAATGGCGGCGACGACATCCTCGTGGCGGGCAGCGCAACCGTGGATCCTGATCCCACGGTCCCGGGGCAGCGGTTCGATCAGGCCCTGTTGTCGCTGGTGACAGAGTGGAATCGGTCCAAGTCCTACGGCACGATTCGGTCGCGGCTCCATGCGCTGGACGACGGGGTGGAAGATATCCTTACCGGCTCCGCCGGCCGAGACTGGTTCTTTGCCCGGAGCCAAGGCAGCGCTCGCGACCGCATTCTCGGACGCAGCTTGGACGAGAGCGTGGATGAGCTCGGCTGAATGACGTTGCGTGAACCTGGGACGGACTGAGAGACTGTCCAGAAACGGGGACAGGCCCCCTGCACGTCTAAGCTTCTTGGCACGATCCCCTTTTTCGCGGCTCACTCCTCTCCGCGGCGGAAGACGATGTGGCGATTCCAGTGCTCGTCGTGGCGCTGCGGGAAGTCGGTGCGGACGTGGCTGCCGCGGGTTTCCCGGCGGGCCGGGGCCGCGCGGATCATCAGCCGGGCCACGCAGAGCATGTTGTGAAGCTCCCAGCCGGATGGCCCGGCGAACTGCTGGGCCAGCGCGTGGGTGTGGAGCGCCGTGTGGTGGCGAATGTGATTGATCCGGCTGGGGATTGCCTCTTGAGGGGATTTCTGCCAGAATGCCAAGCTAACGACCAGCGGAACGATAACTTCCGCATTGGAGGGAGCAGAAGGAATATCGACCATGTCGACGTGGCATTTGCTCCTCGGATCGCTCGTTGCGGTTCTGGGGATGGTTCTGGCCGGGCGGGCGGCCGCTGCGCCGGCCGACACGGACGGTAACGAGCCTCGCGCCAGGGCATTTATCGCCAACCACGAGGCGGCGATCAAGCCGCTGGAGATCGAGGTCGGCCGCCGCTGGTGGGCCGCCAACGTGTCCGGCAAGGACGAAGACTACAAGCTCAAGGAAGAGGCCGAGACCCGGCTGGAGCTGCAACTGGCCGATCCCAAGACCTTCGCCGAGCTGAAGGCCGTCAAGGAAGGGCCGCTTCACGATCGGCTCTTGGCCCGGCAAATCGAGGTGCTCTACCTGCAATACCTTGCCCGGCAGCTCGATCCCGAGCTGCTCAAGGCCATCTTGGCCAAATCGAACAAGATCGAGCAGGCGTTCAACGTCCATCGGCCGAAGATCGGCACGAAGGTGCTGAGCGATAACGAGGTCCGCCGGACGCTCCGCACGTCGAAGGACTCGACGCAGCGCAAGGCGGTGTGGGAGGCGAGCAAGGGAGTGGGCCGCGTCGTGGAGGCCGACTTGAAGGGACTGGTCCAACTCCGCAACCAGGCCGCCAAGAAGCTGGGGTTCCAGGATTATCACGTCATGCAGCTTGCCCTGGGCGAGCAGAGCCAGGCACAAGTGCTGAAACTCTTCGACGAGCTCGACGCCCTGACGCGCGAGCCGTTCCTCGCCGCCAAGGCCGAGATCGACGCCGCGCTGGCCCGCAATTGCGGCATCCCGGCAGCGGACTTGCGGCCGTGGCACTACCACGACCCGTTCTTTCAGGAATCACCGGCCGTGTTCGGCGCGCCCGACGAGGCCGTCTATGCCAAGGTCGATATCCTCAAGGTCTGCCGCGAGTTTTACGCCGGGATCGGGCTGCCGATCGACGACGTGCTGGCCCGCAGCGACCTCTACGAGAAGCCGGGCAAGAACCCGCACGCCTTCTGCGTCGATATCGACCGCGCGGGCGACGTCCGCGTGCTGGCCAACGTGGTGCCGGACTACCAGTGGCTGTCGACCATGCTGCACGAGCTGGGCCATGCGGTGTATTCCAGCAAGAACATCCCGGCCGGCGTCCCCTACGTGCTGAGGGGCGAAGCCCACACGCTCCACCCCGAGCGGATTGTGATGATGTTCGGCCGCTTCGTGCGCAACGCCCAGTGGCTCGCGCTCGTTGGCGTCGCT
>CAYTJV010000799.1:0-3044 GCA_964438165.1 uncultured Planctomycetaceae bacterium
AAACGGGTGCGCTTTTGCTTGGGCTGCCATGTTTTTGGGCTCTTGTAGGGTGGGACAAGCGGAGCGCAGTCCCACCACCGACGATTTTCCCGGTTTCTGGTGGGACTGCGCTCCGCTTGTCCCACCCTACAACACCTCACCCGGCCATAAGAATCAGATGTTCCACGATCGGTCCCAGGGCCAACGCCGGCACGAAGGTCAGCGCCCCCACCAGAATCACCGCTCCGACCAGCAGCACCACGAACAGCGGCGTGTGCGTCGGCAGCGTGCCGGCGCCTACCGGGGTGGACTTCTTCCGGGCCAGCGAGCCGGCAATCGCCAGCGTGGGGATCGCCAGCCAGTAGCGGGCCACGAGCATCGCCAGCCCCAAGGCGATGTTGTAGAACGGGCTGTTCGCACTCAGTCCGGCAAACGCGCTGCCGTTGTTGTTTCCCGCCGAGGAAAAGGCATAAAGGACCTCGCTGAAGCCGTGCGGACCGGGATTGGCAATCCCCGCGCGCCCCCACGTTGTCGCCACGGCCACCGCCGCGCCGAGCAGCACCACCAGCGGCGGAATCAGGATCACCAGGGCCGCCATCTTCATTTCAAAGGCTTCAATCTTCTTTCCGAGGTACTCGGGCGTGCGGCCGACCATCAACCCGGCGACGAAGACCGCGATGATGGCGAACACCAGCATCCCATACAGGCCGCTCCCCACCCCGCCGAACACGACTTCTCCCAATTGCATCAGCCACATCGGCACCAGTCCGCCCAGCGGCGTATAGGAGTCGTGCATCGAGTTGACGCTGCCATTGGAGGCCGCCGTGGTCGCCGCCGCCCAGATCGCCGACTGGGTGATTCCGAAACGGACCTCCTTGCCTTCCATGTTGCCGCCCGGCTGCCCACCGCCCGCGGTCTGGTCCACGCCGAGGGCCGCCAGACCGGGATTGCCCGACTGCTCCGCCCAGTATCCCAGGAGCAACAGCGGCACGAAGATCACCACCATCGCGGCGAGCACGGCCCAGCCCTGCCGCCTGTCGCCGATCATCTCCCCGAACGTGTAACACAACGCGGCGGAAATCAGGAGAATCGCGAGCATTTCGAGGAAGCCCGCCAGCGGCGTCGGGTTTTCCAAGGGGTGGGCCGAGTTGACGTTGAAGAAGCCCCCGCCGTTCGTCCCAAGCTGCTTGATGATGATCTGCGAGGCGGCCGGCCCCACCGCGATCGTTTGCTCATCGACGGGCTTGCCGTCGGCGTCGTTCGTGGGCTGGATCAGCGCGACCTTCTCGTACGGGCGGAGCGTCTGCACGACGCCTTGCGACACGAGCACCAGGGCCCCGACGATCGACAGCGGAAGCAGAATGTACAGCGTGCTGCGGGTCAAATCGTACCAGAAGTTGCCGATGGTCTGAGCCGACCGGCGCGCGAACCCGCGAATCAAGGCCACCAACACCGCCATCCCCGCGGCCGCCGAGACGAAGTTCTGCACCGTCAGGCCGAGCATCTGCGTCAGATAACTGAGCGTCGTCTCCCCGCCGTAACTCTGCCAGTTGGTGTTTGTGGCGAAGCTAACGGCCGTGTTCATCGCCAGGTCGGGCGGCACGGCGCCCAGGTGCTCCGGATTCAAGGGCAGCCACTGCTGCAACCGCTGCAGAGCATACACCGCGACGAACCCCAGAAAGTTGAACACCAGCATCGCCTTGGCGTAGGTCGTCCACGCCATTTCTTCGGCCGGGTCGATTCGGCAAAGGCGATACATAAGGCGTTCCAGCCCTCCCAAAACCCAATCCAAGCCACAGGGCTTGCCTTCGTACACCCGGGCCATGTACCAGCCGAGCGGCTTCACCAGGGCAACCAGCACGGCCAGATACAGGCCGATTTGCAGCACGGCATATACGGTCATGCGAACCACTCCGGCTTCAGCAAGGCCAGGAAAAGGTAAACGCACAGCAGGCCAGAGACGATGCCCCCGATCAAGTAGATTCCGCCCTCCACCGGACACCTCCTACAACCGTTCAAATAGCCGGACCATCCCGAACGACAGTGCAAGAAACGCCAACACAATCCCCAACGAGATCACCTCCATCACGATGTTCTCCGCTTCTTGAACCACGCACCGTAACGAAAGTATAGACAGTCGGGCCGTCAAAGTGCCGTCAAAACCGGCGGGTTTCACATCAAGAAAGAGTCAAGAAATGCGCATTCATACGCATTCAACAGAAGGGGTCCCGGCAGGTCTACGAGTCAGTTGCGCTCGCCGGCCGGCGGCGCCGGGCCGTCGTCGTCGGCCAGACCGTAGCGGCGGATCTTGCGGTCCAGCGTCGACCGCTCGATGCCCAGGAGCACGGCCGTGCGGCTCTTGTTCCAGCCTGCGTAATTTAGCGCGGCGAGGATGTGCTGGCGCTCCATGTCCTCCAGGGAGATGGGCTGGAAGCCGAGGTCGGTCGGCCGGTGCTCCGTGGTATCGCCGGCCGTGGAGAGCTTCGACAGCAAGAGATCGTCTTGGTCGATGTACTCGCCGCGGCAGAGCACCACGGCCCGTTCGATCACGTTCTTCAGCTCGCGCACGTTCCCCTGCCAGCGGTAGGCCATGAGTCGGGTGATGGCGGCCGGCGAGAAGCCCTGGATCTTCCGGCCGGTTTCCTCGCGAAAACGCTCGAGGAAATGGGTGGCCAGGGGGACGATGTCGTCGGGCCGCTTGCGCAGCGGCGGGACGACAATCTCCAGGACCCGCAGGCGGAAGAACAGGTCGCGGCGGAACCGCCCTTCGGCGACTTCTCGCTCCAGGTCGCGGTTGGTGGCGGCGATCACGCGCACGTCGGCGCTGACCGGCTTGGTCCCGCCCACGCGCTCGAACGGGTGCCCCTCCAACACGCGCAGGAATTTGGCCTGAAGGCCCGAGCTCATCTCGCCGATCTCGTCGAGCATCAGGGTGCCGGTGTCGGCGGCCTCGAACTTGCCGATCTTGCGCTCGGTGGCCCCGGTGCACGCCCCCCGCCCGTGCCCGAACAATTCGCTTGCCAGGAGGTCTTCCCACAACGCGGCGCCGTTCACGCCGCCCAACC
>CAYTJV010000800.1:0-3038 GCA_964438165.1 uncultured Planctomycetaceae bacterium
AGCCAGATCGTCGAAGTGGAGCCCGGTGGTCGGCTCGTCCAAGAGGTACAGGGTACGGCCGGTATCGGGCCGGGAAAGCTCGGCGGCCAGCTTGACCCGCTGGGCCTCGCCGCCGGAGAGCGTCGGGGCAGGCTGCCCGAGCCTCAGGTAATCGAGCCCCACGTCGCACAGCGTTTGCAGGATGTGGCGGATCTTGGGGATGTTCTCAAAGAGCTTCACGGCCGCCCCGATGGGCATGTCGAGCACGTCGGCGATCGACTGGGCGTGGTACTTCACCGACAGGGTTTCGGGCTCGTAGCGGCGCCCGCGGCAGGCGTCGCACTCGACCCAGACGTCGGGCAGGAAGTGCATCTCGATCTTGAGCTGCCCGTTGCCTTCGCACTTCTCGCACCGCCCGCCCGGCACGTTGAAACTGAACCGCCGCGGCGAGTAGCCGTGGAGCTTGGCATCGGGCAGTTGCGCATAGAGCTGGCGGATCAGGTCGAACGCGCCGGTGAAGGTGGCCGGGTTCGACGTGGGCGTTTGCCCCAAGGGCTGCTGGTCGACGCGGATGACCTTGTTGATCATGTCCAGGCCGCGGATATCGTCGTGGGCGCCGGGAAAGACTTTGGCGCGGTGCAGGTGCCGCGCCAGCGCGGCGTAGAGGACGTCCTCGACCAACGAGCTCTTGCCGCTGCCGCTCACGCCGGTGACGACCGTCAGTGTGCCCAGCGGAATCCGCGTGTGGATGTTCTTGAGGTTGTTGTGCCGTGCCCCGACGATTTCCAGCCATCCGCCGCCGGGCGGAAGGGAAGAAGGGAGAGGGGAGAAGGGAGAGGGGAGAGGACGCTTTACCTTCTCCTTCTTCCCTTTTCCCTTTTCCCTTCTCCCCTCTCCCTTCTCCCTTCTCCCTTCTTCCTTCTCGGCTCTCTGCTGCGATGGCATCCGTCGGTTGGCTGGAACGGGAATCGCTTTGGCGCCCGAGAGATAGGGGCCCGTGACCGACCCGCGGGCCTTGGAGACCTGCTTGGGCGAGCCTCGGGCGACGATCTCTCCACCGTCGCGCCCGGCGCGGGGGCCGAAATCGAGCAATTGGTCGGCGTTCTGGATCACCTCGCGGTCGTGTTCCACCAGCAGGAGCGTGTTGCCCAAATCGCGGAGCTTGCGCAGGGCGTCCAACAGGCGTCGGTTATCGCGCGGGTGCAGCCCGATGGTCGGCTCGTCGAGCACATAGAGCACGCCGCACAGGCCACTGCCGACTTGGGCCGCCAGCCGGATTCGCTGCGCCTCGCCGCCGGAGAGACTCGGAGCAGGCCGGGCCAGCGTGAGATAGTCGAGGCCCACGTCGACCAGGAACTGCAGCCGGGTAGTCACTTCGCGAAGCACTTCGCCGGCGATCTTGCGCTGGGTTTCGGTGGGTTGCCAAGCCTTGACATCCTCCAGCAGCTTGCCCAGCGGCCGGCGGCAGATCTCGTCGATCGTGCGGCCGTTGAGCTGCACCGATGCGGCATCGTCGCGCAGGCGGCTGCCGTTGCACACGGAGCATTCCACCTCGTCGACCAGGTGTTCGAGCTTGCCGCGGAAACCCGGGGACAGTCGGCTGGCCTCTTCCAGGGCAGGGTAGAGACCCTTGTACTGGAAGCGGAAGATGGGCGTCGAGCGCTCGGCGCGGGGCTCCGACCCCGCCGCGCGCTCGGCGCGGGTCTCTGACCCCGCCGATGCTACGACCGAAGGTCTCCGGACGCTCGGGAGACCTTCGGTCGCGGCGGGTGGCTCGGTCGGGAGACCGGCCACAGCGCGAGAAGCGCGACCAGCGGTCGCGGCTTTATGTTGGGCCGGCAAGTAAACGTCGAACCACTGCTCGCCGGTGCCGTGCATTACCAGGCGCCGGTGCCGGGCCCCGAGCTGCTCGAACGGCACGTCGCTCGGCACGCCGGTGGCCCGCGACCAAGCTTCGAGCATCAAGGGAAAGATCTGGCTGGAGGGGCTGGGCCAGAGGGCCACGGCGCCCTCGGCCAGCGAGAGCTTCGGATCGCGCAAAAGCAACAGGGGATTGGCGCCGGTCTGCACCCCGAGCCCTTCGCACGCCGGGCACCAACCCAAGGGGCTGTTGAACGAGAAATGGTGCGGCACCAAGGGCTCGAAGCTGCGCTCGCAACGATCGCACGCCCTATGCTGGCTGTGTACATCGACGCGCCAGTTCTGCTCCCCGACATCGTCGCGCACGTGGGCGACGCGAACCACGCCCCGCCCCAGCGCCAAGGCGTTTTCCACGCTCTGGGCGATGCGGCTGCGAGCCTCCGGACGGATCGTGACCCGATCGATCACCACCTCGACCGCGTGTTTGCGGCGGCGGTCGATCTTGGGCGGGTTGTCGATAGCGAAGGTCTGGCCGTCGACGCGGATTCGGGCATACCCTCCCGTGCGCAACTCTTCCCAGAGCGTCTCGTAGTTCTCCCCGACCTGAATTTCCAGCGGGGCCATGAGATAGACCCGTGTGCCGGGCTCGATGCCCAGGATCTTCTCGATCACCTCGTCGGCCGACTGTGTGCCGATCGGCACGTTGCAGTCGGGACACCGCGGCTGGCCGAGCCGTGCCATGAGGATCCGGAGGTAGTCGTAGATTTCCGTGACCGTTCCCACGGTCGATCGCGGCGTATTGCCGGAGTGCTTCTGCTCGATGGCGATCGCCGGCAACAGCCCCTCGATGTGGTCGAGCTTCGGCTTCTGCATCTGGCCGACAAACTGGCGGGCGTAGGCGCTAAGGCTCTCGACGTAGCGGCGCTGGC
Source organism: uncultured Planctomycetaceae bacterium (assembly GCA_964438165.1). GTDB lineage: Bacteria > Planctomycetota > Planctomycetia > Pirellulales > Thermoguttaceae > CALFBP01. The sequence goes on from CAYTJV010000800.1 coordinate 2,769, forward strand.
CTTCGGCATAGATCGTGTCCATGGCCAGGGAGCTCTTGCCGGAGCCGCTCGGCCCGCAGCAGACGGTCATCTGGTCGCGCGGGATGTCGACGTCGATGCCCTTCAGGTTGTGCTGTCGCGCGCCGCGGACTTGGATGGCCTCGGCAAGCTGCGCCCGGCGGGCACTTTTGGTGCCGCCTCCCCCCTCTCCCGCTTCGGGAGAGGGGCTGGGGGGGAGGGGACGCTGCTTGGCAGCTCGCACCTTGCCGTTTCCGTCACCCCGGTCCTCTC
>CAYTJV010000801.1:0-3035 GCA_964438165.1 uncultured Planctomycetaceae bacterium
ACCAAGTACACTTCCCGATTGATCTTGTCCTCGAAAACCCCGGTTTCGAGTCGCAATTCTTCGCCCGCCCGGACCCGGACAAATTCATGCCGGTTGGGCTTCCGGCAGGGCACCGTGGTCAGCACCCTCTTGACGCCAATCGACGACCCGAAGTCTTGGGACAGCCTCAACGCCGCCGGATCAAAGGGATCGGGGGCCGGCTCGGAAACAGCCCCGCCAAGGCCCCTAGCATCGCCTAGAACGCGTTCGGCAGGGGTTGGCCGATGGGACCCTTGGGACCAATCGGCCGCCAAGGACGCTTTGCCTTCGCCGTCGGACGGGGGTAGAATGTGTGCATCGTGTGACATAGGAATCGCTCCTGTGCTGAGAAGAAGGGAATCTGCAACGGGCGGCCATCGCCGGGCCGCCTGTCGCACTTCTTGAAACTACTAGTCGGTCGCTTCGCCGACGTGCTGACGGCTCCGCTCTTCGACAAATCCATCCAGGTCGGATCGCCGGTACCTGACCAGCCGACCACCTCCATGATCGTGTTGATGGGGTCAGACACCGGCGGCTTCGCCGGTGTGCGTGATGCACCGCCGATCAAGAAAGGCGTCGATGTCGGACTTGCGGTATCTGACGAGCCTACCGCACTTGCAGAAGGGCAGGTCGTAGCGTCCCGCCGTTGCCCACGCCGCCAGGGTCTGTTCCTTCAAACCAAGGTATGAGGCAGCCTCGGCCCGCGTGAGCAATCCAGAAGAGAGAGTTGTCATGTTCGTCTCCAGAAACCGAAGTCAAGATCAGTCTGGAGACAACTATAGCCGTGCAACGTGGTGCGTCAGTCCTAACCTTGGTATGTACCTACCGGCAACCCGTACCCTCTGCCGTAAGCATCCGTGGCGTTTGTGAGAATCCAACGCCGCGTCAACTCAGCAAGGCTTTGCTTCGTGGTTCCCACGCTTGCCGCCCCGTTGGCTTGCTCCAACGCTTCGAGAATCTCCTCCGTCGTGAGCCGCCGGCTGGCTTGGCGAACTAGCCCCACTATCTGTTCTTGAATCGGAGTCAACCGCCCGGTATCGGCACGGATCGGCACGCCTTCCACCTTGGCGACAAACGCCTTGGCGATCTCCACCTGGACCACGTTGATCTCAGCGTAAATCTCTTTCAGCAGTGCTTTCCTCGCTTTCTCAGCGGCGGGCATTTTGTCGTGGTTTTTCAACGCCACGGCCACCGCCTCGGCAAAGTCGCCAAGAGAAGTCTCCAGCCCTGGAGGCATGCTACCACCGAACGCCACCGTCACCGCTTCTACGCCAAGCCGAACCCGGCTCCCTTCGCCAACGTGTTCCACGCCGCCCGGCTCCCACGGCTTATGAATTGACTCTGTCATCCACGTGGTATTACCCCTGTGACAAGTTTCTCCGGGGATATACCACGGGTTGCGGTTCCAATCGTTGAGCGCCGTGCGCAGCTTTTGGAACGCCTCCAAGCGTTCTTCAGGCGACCTCCCCCGAGGTGTTTCACTCATTGCTCACTTGCTCCCCGCGTCTCGCCATCGCTCTAGCCCTCCATTCAGCTTGGCAACAAAGGGGTGGCAATCGGTTCCAGCCGCACGATATGGACCAGGGCCACGTCGGTGGTGCGGTCATAGAACGGCGGTTCGCGTCCGACCTTGCTCACGCCAATGACCGCCGATCGCCGGCCCACCATAACCAACTCGGGATGGCGGATTTCGTAGGTCGTGCCATCGGTGAGGTGAATCTCGAACGGCTCGAACGGTTGCTTGCGGAGTCTTTCCCACAGGTCTTCAGGAGGCATTTTCTTTATCCTTCCAAGTACACGGTCAATTGGTTGCCCTTCGCACGCCTAACCCGCTTGCGCCATGCCATCGCCCTTGCCCTCGTTGTCGTGTCCCAAGAGCTTCACCCCGCCGGCCGTCAGCATCGCAGCCGTCGCCGTCTCCACCGATGCCCGAACGGGGTCCAGGGTCAGCCGGCTGTAGACTTGCGTGCTCCGCAAGTCGCCGTGCCCAAGTGACTGGCCGATGATTTGAAGTGACGATCCCCCGAGGGCCTGCCAGCTTCCGAGGGTTCTACGCAGATCGTGCAGCCGCACGTCGCGCAGCCCGGCATCGGCCAGAACTTGTTGCCACGCCCGCTTGGACTCCGTGATATGCCCCGTCCTGGACCTGGACGAGAAAACCCACGTGCCGTTGGGATCGGCTTCCCGTCGCCGTCTCAGGATCTCCAGCACGGGCGCCGCCAGCGGTGCGACGATCGTCTTTCCCTCTTTCGTGACGGCCCCGGGGATTTTCCATAGGGCCAGCTCGAAACTAATATCCTCCCACTTCATGCCCTCGACGTTCGACCTCCGCTGCCCGGTCAACAATGCCGTGAAGAAGAAGTCCCGCATGATCTCCGTAATCGCCGGGGAATGTAGTGCCTGGAAAAACGCCCGTAGCTCATCCGGCCGGAGGAATCTATCTCGGGACCGCTCGGGGAAGCGGACCACGCCCTTGGTCGGGTTCTCCCCCTCGAAACCGATCTCCCGCGCCTTGACGTACATCGCGCCCAGCAGCGAAAGAACCCTGTTGGCAGCGTAGGGGCCGTTCTCGCGGCCGATCTTGGCATGGAGGCCCCGAACGTCGGCCTGGTGAATCGACGCCAGCCTACGGCCCTGCCAGGGCCTCAGGAACGATTCCCAAAGGTGTTTGTCGTTGACTTGGCTCTTGGGCTTCTTGTGGGCCACGGCATGGGCCCACCAATGCTCCCACAGCACCCCCAGCGTGTGCTCACGCCGTTGGGCCAGCCGTTGGGCGTGGGGGTCGTTCCCCTTGGAAATGTCGCCTCCGGCCTCCCGGCACGCTTTGCGGGCCATCTCGACGGTCATCTCGGGGAACCTGCCCAACAGCACGCGGGTGGGCCGGCCTTGAACGCGGCCGTAACGGCAGAACGTCTTCGATCCGCCATAACTCACCCGCAGCACGAGCCCGGCGCATCCGGTGTCGTGGTACTGAGCTTGTGCGCTCGCGGGGATCGGGACCGCTTCCAACCGGGATT
>CAYTJV010000802.1:0-3034 GCA_964438165.1 uncultured Planctomycetaceae bacterium
GGGCGGATCGGTTGCACGGGAGGCCCGTGGTTGGTGAACGTCCCGTCCGTCTCGGCAAACGGGGCGGCCGGCAGGACGACGTCGGCCAGCCGCGCGGTTTCAGTAAGGAAGATGTCCTGGGCGACGAAGACCTCCAGCCGGCGGAGGCCCTCCCGCACGTGCGTGGAATCGGCCTCGCTGAGCACCGGGTTTTCGCCGACGAGGTAAAGCGACTTGATCTTGCCCTCGGTCATGGCGTGGAAGGTCTCGGTCATCGCCATTCCCGGAGTATCGCTGAGCCGGCAGCCCCAGGCCGATTCAAACTTCCGCTGCACCGCAGGGTCGTTGACCCGCTGGTAGCCCGGATACACGTTCGGCAGCGCGCCCATATCGCAAGCGCCCTGGACGTTGTTCTGACCGCGCAATGGGTTGACGCCTGTCGAGGGCCGGCCCACGTTTCCGGTGAGCAGGGCCAGGTTGCTGACGGCGAGCACGTTATCGGTGCCGTGCGTGTGCTGGGTGATGCCCATGGCGTAGAGGATGCTGGCCGGCTTGCGCGTGGCATACGTCCGGGCGGCCTCGACGATGGCCTCTTGCGGCACGCCGGTGATCCGCTCCACTTCGGCCAGCTCGAACTCGGCCAGCGACTGCCGAAACGCCTCGAAGTCCTCGCACCGTTCGGCAAGGAATTGCCGGTCGAGGAGATCTTCGTCGACGATCACCCGCATCATGCCCATCAGCAGGGCCACGTCGGTCCCCGGCCTCTGCCGTAGCCAGATCGTGGCGTGGCGGACGAGGTCGATCTCCTTCGGGTTGGCGACGATCAGCACCGCGCCGCGGCGCACGGCTTCCTTGACGTACAGGCCGATGATCGGGTGCGCGGCCGTGGTGTTGGTGCCGACGGCCAGGATGCAGGCGGCGTCGCGGATCTCGCCGATCGTGTTGGTCATCGCCCCGCTGCCGAGACTTTGCACCAGGCCGGTCACGGTCGGAGCATGGCACAGCCGGGCGCAATGATCGACGTTGTTGGTCTGCATCACCTGTCGGGCGAATTTCTGGATGACGTAGTTTTCTTCGTTCGTGCAGCGGGCCGAGGCCATGGCCACGAACTGCCCGCCCCGGTATGCCGAGAACTTGCCCGCCACCAGGTCCAGGGCTTCTTCCCAGGATGCCTCGACGAGGCGGCCGTCTTTCTTCACCAGCGGCGTCGTCAGCCGGTCGGGATGGTGGATGAAGTCGTGTCCGAATCGCCCCTTCACGCACAGGCGCCCTCGGTTGACCGGGCTTGCGGTATCGCCGCTGGCAGAGACCACTTGTTCGCCCCGCACGCCAAGGTAGATCCCGCAGCCGGTGCCGCAATAAGGGCACGTGGTCTTGACCTCGCGCGTGGGCGGCTGGAACTTCTTCGGCGCCAAGGCCCCGACCGGACAACGCACCAGGCACTCGCCGCACGATTCGCAGCGCGACTCGACGATCGGCCGGCGGCCGAACGTGCTGACCCGCGTGCGGAACCCCCGGAAGGCGAAATCCAAGGCCCCCACCCCCACGATCTCGTCGCAGGTGCGGATGCAGATGCCGCAAAGCACGCACTTGTCGTGGTCGAGCGTGAAGAACGGGTTGGAATCGTCGACCTCGCCCGAGGGCGCCGGACGCCGCATGCGGGCCAGTCGCTGTTGATCCACGCCGACGCAGGCCGCGATCCGCTGGAGCTCGCAATGGTTGTTTTTCGCGCAGCTCAGGCACTCGCCGTGATGGTTGAGGATCAACAGTTCCACGGCGATCCGCCGGGCCGCGTCGATGGCCGGGCTGTCGGTGCGGACCACCATGCCCTCTTCAACGGGCGCGCGGCAGGCCAACGTCTGCCCGCGCCCCGCGACGTCGACCAGGCACAAGCGGCACACGCCGACCGGCTCCAGGTCGGGGTGATGGCAGAGGTGGGGAATGTAGATCTCGGCGGCCAATGCGGCATCGAGCACGGTCGTGCCCGGATCGGCAACAACCTCTTGTCCGTCGATGCGCAGCCTCATCTTATCCACCACGATTCCCTCCGTCCGGCATGGCTCGAGCCGGGGTCGCAGCCTGGGCGTTCGGCACTTTCACGATCGCGTCGGTACGACACGCCTCGTAACACGCGCCGCACTTGGTGCACTTGTCCGCAACGATGCGGTGAACCGTCTTGAGCTCTCCTTCAATGGCATCGACCGGGCAGCTTTTCTTGCACAATCTGCAACCCTTACAGAGATCGTCGATAATTCTGTACTGGAAGAGCGCCTTGCAGGCCGCGGCCGGACAACTCTTGTCTTCCAGGTGTGCCCTGTACTCGTCGCGGAAGCAGCGGATGGTGGTGAGCACGGGGTTGGGCGCCGTCTGGCCAAGGCCGCACAGCGATCCTCGGGTGACGCCCTCGGCGATCTCCATGAGCAGCTCGATGTCGCCGGACCTGCCCTTGCCTTCGGTGAGATCGGTCAGCACCTCGTGCATTTGTCGGGTTCCGAGGCGGCACGGGACGCACTCGCCGCACGATTCCTTCTGGGTGAAATCGAGGAAGTACCGCGCGAAGTCGACCATGCAGGTGGTGTCGTCCATGACCACCATGCCGCCGGAGCCCATGATGCTGCCGGCCGCCTTCAGAGAATCGTAGTCGACGGGAGCGTCCAACATGCTGGCCGGGATGCAGCCGCCGGACGGCCCGCCGGTCTGCACGGCCTTGAAAGGCCGGTCGTCGAGCAAGCCGCCGCCGATGTCGAAAATCATCTCCCGCAAGGTAATTCCCAGTGGGACCTCAATCAGGCCTGGCCTCTTCACTTGTCCGACCAGGGCAAAGGTCTTCGTGCCTTTGCTCTCCTTGGTGCCGTACTGCGCGAACCAGTCGGCGCCGTTGCACAGGATGAGCGAGACGCAGGCCAGCGTTTCCACGTTGTTGATAATCGTCGGTTTGCCCCAGAGCCCTGCCACGGCGGGAAAAGGCGGACGGGGACGCGGCATGCCCCGCCGACCCCCGATCGACGCGATCAGCGCCGTCTCCTCGCCGCAGCACAAAGCCCCGGCCCCTTCC
>CAYTJV010000803.1:0-3033 GCA_964438165.1 uncultured Planctomycetaceae bacterium
CCCCGTTTCAGCAGCACCGGCTTGCGGATCCTGCCCAGTTCACGCAGCAGATCGAAGTTCTGCATATTGCGCGCTCCGACCTGCAGGATATCCGCATAACCGGCCACCAGCCCCACGGTGTCCGGGCTCATGACTTCGGTGACGATGGGAAGGCCGGTCTCGCGTGAGGCCAGGGCCAGGAGTTTCAGCCCCTCTTCCTTCAGCCCCTGAAAGGTATGGGGCCCGGTGCGGGGCTTGAAGGCACCGCCGCGCAGCAAATCGGCCCCGGCCGCCTTCACGGCCCGCGCCGTGGCGACGGTCTGCTGCCAGCTTTCCACCGCGCACGGCCCGGCGATCACGCCGAGGTGGCAATTGCCCACCCACAGCGGCCCGACCTGCACCACGGTCCGCTCCGGCTTGACCTCGATGCTGGCCATCTTGTACGGGGCCAGAATGGGAACGACCTCCGCCACGCCCGGGGCGATCTCCAACGAGTGGCGATGCTCGTCGCGATTGTCTCCCACGGCGGCCACCACGGTCCGCTCCGTACCGTAGATCGGATGGGCCTTGAGTCCGAGCTCCTCCACGCGCTCGATCACGTGCTCGATCTGCTCCGGGCTGGCGCCCCGTTTCATGACGACGATCATCGCACGACCTCCTTCAGACTGTGGGTAAACTTCCGAAGTCTGCGAGACTTCGGAAGTTTCGGGATAAAAACAAAAAAAGCCCTGAGATCCTTGCGGGTCTCAGGGCTTCGGGTTGCTCGCTACCAGGTTAGTCGCTTACAAACCACCTCCGGCCCCGCGACCGCGCGGGCTGTAATAAAACCAAAACCGATAGGTGGCCGAAACGCGACTCATACTACAATCACCGCCCCCAATCGGGGACGAACTCCCTTACTAAAATTCATTCTCCCAAAAGATCGGCCGAAAGCAAGAGGGAAAATCAGGAAAAATCGACACGAACGCCTTTGGAGTGCGGCGACTTGTCGCCGCTTTCTTTGTTCTTTTCTCCTCGTTCCCACGCTCTGCGTGGGAACGCGCGGTCCGGCCGCTCCGCGGCGCGAGCGAATCGGGACGCAGAGCGTCCCCAGGCGGACGTTCCCACGCAGAGCGTGGAACGAGAATAACGAGAATAAACCCTGAACCCTGAACCCTCTTCCCTATCTTTCCCGCCATGCGGCTTTCCCGTTATAATCCTGCCACGAATTCCCCGAACGGAGGAGGCGCATGGAGATTGCGTGGGTCCAGTCGTACGATCCCATGGGTTCAGCCTGGCTCTCGCCCTTGGTCGCGGGGGTGCCGATCCTCTTGCTCCTGGGGCTTCTGGTCTTCGGAGTCTCGGCCCCTGTGGCGGCCTTGGCAGGACTGGCTTCGGCGCTGGTGGTGGCCATCGCCGCCTACCAGATGCCATCGTCGATGGCGTTTGCCTCGGCAGGCTATGGGGCGTGCTTCGGCCTGGTGCCGATCGGCTGGATCGTCTTCTCGGCAGTATTCCTGTACCACCTGACCGTGCGCACCGGTCAGTTCGAAATCGTGAAGCGATCGGTGGCCGCGATCTCGCCCGACCGCCGCGTGCAGGCCCTCCTGATCGCCTTCTCCTTCGGCACGTTCATCGAGGGAGCGGCGGGGTTCGGCACGCCGGTGGCCATCTCCGCCGCGCTGTTGATCGGCTTGGGCTTCCGCCCGCTCTACGCCGCCGGATTGGCCCTGATCGCCAACACCTCGCCGGTCGCGTTCGGGGCCTTGGGGACTCCGATCATCACGCTGGCCAAGGTCTCCGGGCTGGACGAGATGGCCCTGTCGCAGATGGCCGGCCGACAACTGCCGCTGTTCTCGCTGATCATTCCGGCGTGGCTCGTGGCGACCATGTCGGGACGGAAGGGGATGATTGGGTGCTGGCCCGCAATTCTGGTCTGCGGCGGCAGTTTCGCGGCCATTCAGTTCGTGACCTCGAATTTCCACGGTCCGGGCCTGGTCGATGTGCTCGGCGGCGTCGGCTCGATGATCGCCCTGACCGTGTTCCTCCGCTTCTGGCAACCGAAGGAAATCTGGCGTTTCCCCGACGAGCCGCCGGAGACCCCGAAAACTTCCGAAGTCTCGGAGACTTCGGAAGTTTATGCGCCTTTGGCCGCCAAGCAGGCGGCCTACGCCTGGGTCCCGTGGATCTTGCTGTCGGTCATAGTTTTCCTCTGGGGCTGGCCCTCTTGGAAAACCGCGCTCAATGGCGGCACGCCCAGCGAGCCCAACGTCCTGGCCGGCAAGACAAAATTCACCTTCGACGTGCCGTACCTGCACGAGCAAGTGTATCGCTCGGGCCGGGTCGCCAATCAGCCCAACGAGAACGATCCCGCCGACCAGCCCGAGAAGGCGCAGTTCGACTTGAACTGGCTCTCGACCACCGGCACGGGCATCTTTTTGGCCGCCGTGCTCTCAGCCTTCTGGCTGAGGGTCGCACCGGGCGTCTTCTTCCGACAATTCGCCGAGACCCTGTTTCGCGTGCGCTGGGCCCTGCTGACCATCGCCTGTATGTTGGCGTTGGCGTTCACGACGAAGTACTGCGGGTCGGACGCCACCTTGGGCCTGGCGTTCACGCACAGCGGCTGGCTTTACCCCTTCTTCGCCCCGATGCTCGGCTGGCTTGGCGTAGCCCTGACCGGCTCCGACACCTCGGCCAACGCCCTGTTCGGCAGCCTCCAGCGGATCACGGCCGAGCAGCTCGGGCTCAACCCGATTCTGATCGTCGCCTCCAACAGCACGGGAGGCGTGATGGGCAAGATGATCGACGCCCAGAGCATCGTGGTAGCCGCCGTAGCCACCGAACAGCCCGGCAGCGAAGGCCAAATCCTCCGCTTCGTATTCTTCCACAGCCTCGTCCTGGCCGCCATGATGGGCCTGCTGACGCTACTGCAGGCCTACGTCTTCCCGTGGATGATCCCCGGTGGGGGATAGCCGTCGCCTGGTCCAACAAATGAGGAGGTGATGCGATGCCTACCATTGAAGAGCGAGTGCGCTACGAACCCGGCTTCAGGATGAACTGGCCCCTTGCGCCGGT
>CAYTJV010000804.1:0-3031 GCA_964438165.1 uncultured Planctomycetaceae bacterium
GCGTTTCTCTTCAGAAGCTCGGCATAGCGTTTCTCGTCGGCAGCCTGCTGCGTCTGGACCGCCTCCGCCGAGGCCACGGCGGCCTTCGTCTGCTGGAGCCTGGCCCGCAGGTCCGTGTCGTCCAACCGCACCAGCACCTCGCCCGCCTGCACCTTCTGGCCGGCCTTCAGGTGTACTTCCACCACGCGCGCCAAGAGCTTCGAGCCGATGCTGGTCTCGTGAACCGCTCGGATTGTTCCCACGGCCGACTCAACCACGGGCAGTCGGAGGAGTCGAGCGGCCACGGCGCGGTCTTCGCCAAAGGGCTTGCGCGATGGCTCCCCCCCGGCTCCGGCAGGCACTTTGGCGGCGAACTTGCCGGCCAACCAGAGCATCAGCAGGACCACGCCCGCGGTGAAACCTAGAAGAACCGCGGCGCGACCGCCAAGTCGTACTAAAGTCTTTCCACGAAAAGACATAAGTCACCATCTTTCATCCGAACGTAGGTCAGGCTTTCCAGCCTGACAGTGCCGCAGTCAGGCTGGAAAGCCTGACCTACGTGTCCGTGCGGTTTTCCCTAGCATATCCGATGCGCAGTGGAATACTGAAGTTACAGGATTAAGGTAGTTCCATACCATCCCCCTCGGGCGGGCTCGTGCTCATTCGACACGTCGCGCCCCTGGCTGGCGCGTTATACCGGTTCCTTAGCACACGCCCCATTGGTATAGTCAATTCCGTGCGCTCGGCGAGCCTCCAGTCAAGAGCGCCAAACCGAAGGAGATTGTGATGATGAGCGTTGCCATCGGGCCAAAGTGCATTGCCGGACGCCTGGCGATGCTGACCCTCGTGATTGGCGTGGTGTGCTTTGCCGGGTGCCGCGAACGCCGCAGCGAGAGCGGGCAGACCCAACCCGTCGCGTCGGGCACTGCGGAGGCTCGCGAGTTCGCCATTGAAGGCATGACCTGCGAGGGGTGTGTCGACACGGTCAAGTCGGCCCTTGAGGCGATCCCAGGCGTCAAGTCGGCCGACGTATCGCTCAAAGAGAAGAAGGCCACCGTCGTCGCTGACGCGGCACAAGTGCCCTCGTCGAAGATCGAAGCCGCCGTCGTCGAGGCCGGCTACAAGGCCCGGCTGCTAGCGGCAGGCGAGCAGTCAGCCGCGTCAACCAAGTGAACGACGCTGGCAGCACGGGCGATTGCCGATGGCGGACCGTCACCGGCCTCGATTTGCGCCCTGGGCGTACGACTTGTTGAGGGCGCGCACCGTATCACGAGGAAAGTCAACCAGCACAAAATAGTCGGCTGGGTAGAGATAATCCTCGCCACTTTCATCAACAATCCGAAGGTCACCGTGCCGATCGGCCTCCTTATCTGAGTCGAGTACAACACGGGGCGTGGACACGGACGACTAGCTGGCCCGGTTCCATACTTAATCCCCCATAGGAGCGGTTTGATGAAGTGCATCTCGCGTTGGCCCGACGTCGCGGCCGTGCTGTTTGCCCTGGCGTTCCCCAGCCTGCTCACCTGGGTCTACTTCGTATTTCTCCCCCGGTCCGCGCCGGGGTTGCAGCAGCCGGCCTACGCGATCGGCAAGACGATTCAGTTCGTCTTTCCGATCGTCTGGGTGCTGGCGGTTCAGCGGCGGCGCTTGGCTTGGTCGCGCGAGAGCGAGGCTGGGCTGGCCGAAGGGCTCCTGTTCGGATTGGCCGTGTTCGCCGCCGCAATGGGGCTGTATTACGTTTGGCTACGGCCTACCGGAGTGATGCAAGCGGCGGCAGGGGAAATCGAGGCCAAGATCGCCAGTTTAGGCGTTCGCAGCCTTGCCGCCTACGTGGCCTTGGGGGCGTTCTATTCGCTCATCCATTCGTTCTTGGAGGAATACTACTGGCGCTGGTTCGTCTTCGGACAGCTTCGCGCCTTGCTGCCTTGGACTGGCGCGGTGGTTGTGTCGAGCGTGGGCTTCATGGCCCACCACGTCATCCTGCTGGCCACGTACTTCGGCTGGTCCTCGCCCTCGACGTACGTCTTCTCGCTCGCCGTGGCGGTGGGGGGAGCGTACTGGGCGTGGCTCTACCATCGAAGCCGCTCGCTCTACGGCCCCTGGCTCAGCCACCTCCTGATCGACACAGTCATCTTCGCCATCGGCTATGACCTGGTGCGGCCAATGTTCGGGTGACGTACAATCATGGCCTACTGGGCCAGGGAGATAGGAGTACAACTGACCATCGAACAATGAGTCCGTCGACAGGAGAAAGCACCATGATACCTCGCGTGGATATGACTCTGCTCGTTCTTGGTGGCGTGCTGGCGATCTTCGTTGCGGGAGCGTTTGCGTCGGAAGCAAATCGCGTCAAGCCGGGCTCGGCGGACCAGGCTCAACCGGTCATCGACGCGGTGGAAAAGGCCTGTCTGGAGCGGACGGTATTCATGATCGGGCGGGTCAAGGCCGAGCGGCTCGCCGAGCTCGTGCGTCAGGCGAAGCCGAAGCTGGTGGTCGAGTGTGGCACGGCGATCGGTTATTCGGGCCTGTGGATCGCCCGGGAACTCAAGAAATCGGGCCGCGGGCACCTGATCACCATCGAAATCGTGCCGGCCAATGCCCGCGAGGCCGAGGCGAACTTCCGCCGCGCCGGGCTGGAAAAGTACGTCACCGTGAAGGTCGGCGACGCCCGCAAGGTCATCAAGGAAATCGCAGGCCCGATTGACCTCCTCTTCCTCGACTGCGGCTATTCGAACTACCATCCGTGCTTTGTCGCCGCCGAGGGAAAGCTGAGCCCAGGGGCGACCGTGGTGGCCGACAACGTAGGTTTCGGCTCAAGCTCGATGGACGACTACCTCAAGGTCGTGCGCACGAAATACCAAAGCCGCACGGAGTGGTTCGACGTCAAGCTCCCCTGGGGCGAGCGCGACGCGATGGAGGTGACCGTCATTGCCAAGCGGAAGCTGTAACGAACGGTCGTAGGGCAAGCTGCTAGCTTGCCCCGGTAGTACCCACGGGCAAGCTATACCGCGCGCGATTGGGTTTGTCTGAAATGAGCCTTTTCGGGTATGAT
>CAYTJV010000805.1:0-3015 GCA_964438165.1 uncultured Planctomycetaceae bacterium
CTCAGCCCGCGGCTGGTCGACAAACAGGGCAATTCCATCCCCCTGGGACTCGACGGCACCATGGTGGTAGGACAAGTCGACGCCCGTGCGGCCGGGACGACGGAGTTGAAGATCGACGGCACGACGCATCGCGGCTTCGCGCTCGCGCCCGGCGAAATCGGCTTCAAACTCGACGGCAAGTACGATCGCTTGGAAGTATTCGTCTACTATCAGCGGGAGATCGGGCTACCGCCGCACGCGGCGGTGGATTGCCGGCCGATCTTCGCCCGTGCTTCGGAGTGTCGGCAGGTCCGGGAAGCGCTGTGGGACCTGGTGGCCCGGGACTTCCGCGATCGGCAATCGCAGATCGAAATGGAGATGGAGCGGCGTGACGGAATTTGGAACGAGTATACCCCGACAGGGAACGGGGCGCCCAATGCATACTATCTCGAACGTGCCCAACAGCGGCTGGAGTTGGCCCGCAGGACGCTCGAATTCGTCCAGCGGACGGCGCCCCGGCCGGAGATGGCCGCGGAGCTCAAGATGCTCGAACAGCGCATCGCCCCGGCCGCCAAGGACCCAGCTTCTTCGGCCGGAAGAGCCCTCTTTGCCCAGGCGGTCGACCTCAGACGCCGGATCATCTTCTCGCACCCCGCGCTCGATTTCGACCGGCTGCTGCTGAGCAAGCGGCCCCCTCCCGGTCTGAGCGCCCCAGGCGACAATTACTACGGAATGCACAATGGCACGGGGCCGGGGCTGGTCCTCCTCGACCATTGGAAAACCGGCCGGCCGAGAGAAACGGTGTTGCTGGCAGGCAAACTGCCGGCGGGCTGTGCGATGCACGCAGACTTGTCGTTCGACGCAGAGCGGGTGGTGTTTGCCTACGCCGATCACACGCCCCCCCGCGAGCGATGGCAGTTCTTCCTCTACGAAATCCGCGTCGACGGCACGGGCCTGCGGCGGATCACCGGCAGGGACGACGATCCGTTGGCCGGGGCCGGCGGCCGATTGACCGTGCTTAGCGAGGACTACGACCCCTGCTACTTGCCTGACGGCGGGATTGCCTTTATCTCGACGCGCAACCAGGGGGGCGTGCGATGCCACAACGGCGACCGCTATTGTCCCACGTATCTCCTCTATCGCTGCGACGCCGACGGGTCTCACGTGCGCCAGCTCTCGTTCGGCGAAGCCAACGAATGGGACCCGGCGGTGATGCCCGACGGCCGGATCCTCTGGACCCGGTGGGACTACATCAACCGGCCGGTGATTCCCACGCTCGGCCTGTGGATCATCCGGCCCGACGGCACGGCCGCCGAACACTACTTCGGCAACTACACGCCGAACCCCTGCCGGATCTGCCAGTCGAGGCCCATTCCCGGCTCGCACAAGATCGTTTCCACGACGGCCGGGCACCACACGATCCATGCCGGGTCGTTGATTCTCATCGACCGCAAGATCGCCGAGGACGGACTGGAAGCCATCACCCGATTGACACCGGAGGCAACCTTTCCGGAATCGGAACCCCATTCGCCGGTCAGTTTCGGCAGTCCCTATCCGCTGAGCGAAGACCTGTTCCTGGCCGAGTTCTGCCCCGATCCGTACCCCGGGTCCATGGCGCGATATCCGCGGCACAACGCTTACGGGATCTACCTGGTCGATACGCTGGGCGGGCGGGAGTTGATCTATCGCGATCCCGAAGTCTCTTGCTTCGAACCGATGCCCGTTCGGCCGCGGCCGATGCCGCCGGTGCTGCCTTCGCCGGTGGCCGGCAATGAGACGCAAGCGACGGGCGTCTTCTACCTTCAGGACGTTTATCGGAGCACGCAAGGCATTCCCCGCGGCACGATCCGGCGGCTCCGCGTCAACGAGCTGATCCCGCAACCCACCCAGCGCGTGCCGTATTCCAGCGCCGTGACGTTCGAGGTCCTCAAGCGGGTTGTCGGTACGGTGCCCGTCGACGAGAGCGGCTCGGTGGCGTTCGAGGCCCCGGCCGGCGTGCCGCTGCAGTTTCAGGCATTGGATCAAGACGGCCTGGCGGTGATGACCATGCGGACGTTCACCCACTTGCAGCCGGGCGAGCGAGCCGGCTGTGTCGGGTGCCACGAGCCGCGCACTTCCAGCCCCGCGATTCGACGATCGCCGTCCGCCGCGCAGGTTGTCCTGAAGCTGGAGCCGCCGGTCGGCCCGCGGTATCCAGGAGGCCTCAGCTTCGCCAAGACCGTGCAGCCGGTGCTCGACCGTTACTGCATTGACTGCCACGGCTTGAAAGAGACCGCAGGCAAGATCGATCTACTCGGCACGATCGACGCCACCGAGGAGAACGTCGCCAATGCCTACCGGCAACTGCTCCCCAGCACCGCCTACGCCTCGCTAACGCGGGACGGGCGATGGGTGAAGATCGCCCAATACGGGGGCGAAACCTGGTACAGCCGGCCGAAGGACTATTTCGCCCACGCCGGCACGCTCGCCGGGCTCCTGTTGAAGGGCCACGAAGAAGTGACTCTCGACGCCGAGAGCCGCCAGCGGATCATCGACTGGCTCGATCTCAACGCCCCGCTCTACGGCACTTACTCCTGGAACAAGGACGGGTGGCGCCGCCCCGACCCGGAAGGCGAGAAGGCCCTCCGCGACCACATTCGCCGGCGGTTCGGCGACGCGTTGGCCGGACAGCCGTTTGCGGCGCTCGTGAACGTAGCATTGCCCGAGGAGAGCCGCATCCTGAAGGCCCCCCTGGCGATCGGCGCCGGCGGCTGGGGACAGATCCAACAGGGCGGATGGAAGAGCACCGACGACCCCGAGTACCGCAAGATGTGCCAGCTCGTGCAGGCGGCCATCCAGCCCTTGCCCTACCACGACATCGCCGGCACCTGCGGCCGCGACGAAAAGTGCCGGTGCCTGAGTTGCTGGGTCCGGAAGATCATGGAACAACGGCCAAAGCGAATCGCCGTGACGCCATAGCGCGGTGTGCGGGTGGCACGCCTTGAGGCTTTGCGAAGGGCGTGGTTGGGCTTGCGCGCGATGCACCACGCCCATCGA
>CAYTJV010000806.1:0-3012 GCA_964438165.1 uncultured Planctomycetaceae bacterium
CCCATCGAATAAGGACTTACGACCGAAAAGTCGGGACTGCTGTTGAAGACGGGTTAGAGCGTCCATCCGTTGGGCAACACGGCGCCCTTGGGGCTCACGAACACGCCGTCGCGGATCATGCCGTACTGGGTTTCGTCGCTCGATTCCAGCCCGCCCGTACTGACGATCCGGACGTCGCGGCCAATGCGGCAATTCTTGTCGATAATGGCATTCTCGATGTGTGCCGCCGCGCCGACCCCGAGGGGGGGGCGGTCGCTGGGAAATCCGGGGCTGGGTGGCTCCGGGGCTTCGTAAAAGTCGTTTCCCAACAGGACGGAGTTCCGAATGACCGCGTCACGGCCAATCAGGCCGCGCAGTCCGATGATGCTGTTCTCGATGACCGCCCCGGCCTCGATCACGCAGCCGTCGGCGACGAGGCTGTTTCGGATGGCAGCCCCGTCGATGCGCGTTGGCGGGAGAAATCGGGGGCGGGTAAAGACGGGAGCATCGGGCAAGACCAACTCAAACGGCGACTGCGTCGTGGCCAGGCCGAGGTTGGCCTCAAAAAAGGACCGGATCGTCCCGATGTCCTCCCAGTAGCCGTCGAACAGGTGGACCTGCACGTGCCGCGTGCGGATGGACGCCGGAAAGATCTCCCGGCCGAAGTCCTTGTAATTGGTTTTCTCCAGTACCTTGACGAGCGTTTCGCGATTGAACAGGTAGATCCCCATGTTGGCCAGACAATCGCGTCCGCGGCTGGGGATCCCCCGGTCGTCGATCCACTGGGGGCTGACCCGCACGTGATCCAGTTCCTGGCGAGTCTGGGGCTTTTCCAGAAAGCCGACCACGCGCCCGCTGTCGTCCAGCCGCATGATCCCCAGCCCCGAGGCCTGATCGCTGTGGACGGGAACCGCGGCGATCGTCACGTCGGCCCCCGATTTTTCGTGCGTGGCGATCATGTCGCGATAATCCATGCGGTACAGTTGGTCGCCGGAGAGGACGAGCACGTAGTCGATTCCGGGCTGCTGCACGTACCGCAGGTTCTGCCGCACGGCGTCGGCAGTGCCTTGGTACCAGTCCGAGTTGTCGTTGGTCTGCTGGGCGGCAAGAATCTCGACGAATCCCCGGCTGAACTGATCGAAGTTGTAGGTGCTGCGGATGTGCCGGTGGAGACTCACCGAGTTGAACTGCGTGAGCACGTAGACCTTGTTCAGCCCACTATTCAGGCAGTTCGACAGGGGGATGTCGATCAGCCGGTATTTCCCCGCGACGGGAACGGCAGGTTTGGAGCGGTACTTGGTGAGCGGGTAAAGGCGCGTCCCTCGCCCACCACCCAACACGAGCACGACCAAATGCTTCATCGAAGAGTCCTCAACGAGGGCTGGGTGCCCAAGGCCACCTCTTGACTATGGTAGCCGAGACGCTGCGAAATAGGAATTGCCCCCTTCCGTGCGGTGAATAGGCGACGATCGTCGTAGGACAAGCTGCCAGCTTGTCCGTGGGCAGCACCGGCGCCTGGGCAAGCTGGCAGCTTGCCCTACGACCACAGCCGAACCACCCCAACGCGGGGTTTCCAGGGCCACGAAGTCCCCCTAGAATCGACCGCTACCACAGGCGACGTCCCATTCCCGCCCGTCTCTTGGCACCAGTGAAAGGAGAATCTCCGGTATGCGCGCCACAAAATGCCTCTTCTGCCTCGCCGTTGGAGCGGCCTTGGTGTTCTTCATGCTGCCGCCGTTGTCTGCCGAGCCGGCCGAAGGGCTGCCGACCGTGCCGTTGGGGCTGAAGAAGCCTCCCATTCCGGCCGACAATCCGATGACGCCGGAGAAGATCGAGCTCGGCAAGTTGCTCTATTTCGACAAGCGGGTCAGCAAGGACGGAACGATTTCCTGCGCCACGTGTCACGATCCCAAGCGCGGCTGGGCGGAAGACGAGCCCACCAGCACCGGCATTCTGGGCCAGAAGGGCGGGCGCAACTCGCCCACGGTGATCAATGCCGCCTACGCCGCGTCGCAATTTTGGGACGGCAGGGCCGCCACACTGGAGGAACAGGCCGTCGGCCCGGTCGCCAATCCGATCGAGATGGGCAGCTCGATGGCCGCCGTCATCGAGAGGCTCTCCAAGATCCCGGACTATCAGCAGCGATTCCAGAAGGTGTTCGGCACCGGCGTGACGGAAAAAGGTTTTGCCCAGGCGATCGCCGCCTTCGAGCGGACGATCCTTAGCGGCGACTCGGCCTACGACCGCTTCCAGGCCGGCGACCAGAAGGCCCTCACCAATGCCCAGGAGCGGGGCCTCAAGGTTTTCGAAAAGGCCGGCTGCGTCAATTGCCACACGCCCCCCCTGTTCAGCAACTACGAGTTCCACAACGCGGGCGTGGGCGCCGGCAAGCCAAATCCCGACGAGGGACGCAAGATGGTCACCAAGAAAGATGAAGACACCGGCGCCTTCCGCGTCCCCTCGCTGCGCGACGTGGCCAAGACCGCGCCCTACTTCCACGACGGAACTGCCCGGACCCTCGAAGTAGCCGTCGCCCTGATGGCCGCCGGCGGCAAGGACAATCCGCACCGTTCCAGCGATTTCGACGCGGTCCGCGACTCCAAGCTCACCGCCCGAGACCAGAAAGACCTCGTCGAATTCCTCAAGGCCCTTTCCGGCAAGTACCCGATCATCGAGCCGCCCACGCTGCCCGAGTGAGCGCCGTACGGTAGGCCGAGCGGCACGAGCGTCTTGGAAACACCCTCACCGGGACTTCGTCGCCACCGACCCTGTGTCGGTAGAGGCAGGTTCGGCGACTACGGCGGCGAGGAGCCGAATCCACAAAGCCCCACCGACCCCGTGTCGGTGGAAGCCGGTTTGGCAACTACCGCGGCGAGGAGCCGCAACGAAGCCCCCCACCGACCCTGTGTCGGTGGAAGCAGGTTTGGCGACTACCGCGAGCGACCCACAGCCTATTCCTTTTTTCCTCACCCCGCCGCCTTGCGGATTGTCGATTTAATCTAGCGGCCATATTCCACAAATTCGAGTGAAGTG
>CAYTJV010000807.1:0-3007 GCA_964438165.1 uncultured Planctomycetaceae bacterium
GTGAAGCGTCGTTCGTGAAGCAATTCCGGAATCTGTTGACCTGTTGATCTGTTGAGTTTCCGACCAATCAACAGATCATCAGATCGACAGATCAACAGATATCTTCCACTTCACGCTTCACGCTTCACGCTTCACGAGATACGCTTCACGCTCAAAAGAGCGTGACTGAATCCGACTCCGCTTCTGTCTGCTCCGTTTCCATTGGCACTGGTTCTTGATAATCTGGCGCCAGGGCGGCCGCATGGAGGCGGCGCTCTTCTTCCATGGTATAGCTTTGTTCAAGCAGTTGTAGCGCCGCGATTTCCTGCTTGGCGCTTTCGTCCTGTGGCCCCTTCAACAAGGCTTGAAGGTGCTTGTCCCATTGATCCAACGCCTGGGTTACGTGTTCCAACTTCTGCTGAGTGATGTCCTGGAATTGCATCGCCATTACGATCTTAGACAGATTTGTCGATGTATCCGTGGGTCTTGAGGTCGTGGCCGGCGACGTCAACGCTCCGATGTGCACCATCAAATCCATCGCCGCCCGTTCTGTCTGTTGAGTCACTGCTTCCATTTGTTTCTTCAAGACCGGAATCATGGATACGGCGCAGACGGCAAATGCTTCCCATGCTTGCTGGTGCGCTTTGAGGCCGCCAAGTTCGCTCGCCTCGCTACCGGCTGTCGCGGGGCGCCCAGGACCTTGGGCGCCTCGCAGTGTCCAGGCCGTGAGTCCGGCTCCTGTCACGGCTCCTGCTAATGCCCAGAGGCAGTACTCCACCAACGGTGTCATCATGTCGAGGCATACACCCTTCTGTGCGCGAGACAGGCGCAGTTCGAAGTTCTCAGTTCTGAGTTCTAAGTTTTGAGTTCCGGGAACTTCGGACCTCGCACCCTCGTCCGTCCCGCCTCTCTCGCACGTCTTGGCTTTCTTATCCGCCTCTAACCCAGAACTCAGAACTCAGAACTTCTTCACCAGTCTCGCGATGCTATTCGCTGAGCGGTTCGGAGAACCCGAGCCGAGTCAGCTTTGTCTGTAGCTCTTGCGGGATGCCGGTGACCACCAGCCGACCCAGCTTCCGGGCCGCCCACATCAACTGGATTGCCGCCGTGTCCACGCGCGTGACCTGTGAAAGATCCAGGCAGACCAATCCCTCGCTCGCGAGTACCGCGAGCAGCGACTCCTTGAATTCCGCCGCTTCAAAGATCGTCAAATCACCGGATGGCTTACAGAGCCTGGAGTCGGTTTCCATAGTCCCTCTAGTAGGTTGCTGAAAAAGTCCGCCAGCGCCACAGACCGTGATGCGTGAAGCGCGATCCGAAGTTCGAAGTTCGGGGTTCGAAGTTCCGAAAACCTCGAACCGTGAACTTCGGACCTCGAACCGGGGGCCTCGCCCGTCTCGCTCGTCCAGCGCTTAGCTGGTTGCGCGTCGATGAATTCGTTATCGGAATGTTCCTTGCGATTCTTGAGGACTGAAGGGCATTACGTCGTTCATGGGCCAGGGCCGATCCCGCGGGGGCGGAGGAGGCTGCAACACGAGGGGAATATCTTCGGGAATAGGGCTACTCAGGTAGATAGGCTGAAGGCTGTTAGTCTCCAGCCTTCGGTCTTCAGCCTGAACACCTGAGTAGGTACGTAACTTTGCTGGAACTGTGCTAGAATCGGCGGCATGACAACCCCGAGTTTGGCACTTGATAAGGAGTATTCCAATGAGGCGTAAACCTATCAGCGGAGCACGGTCAAAGGTCATCATTGACGTTCCTGTCGAACTGGACACGATCCTCAAGCGTCATCGGGAGATTCCGTGGGCCCGCGTGGCCGAACAGGCGCTGTGGCATTATGCACGCCAGGTGGCGCTGGCGGATCGAATCGCATCTCGCAGCGCGCTGACTGAGACCGCGGCGAAAGACCTTGCCCGATCCGTCAAGGCAGGGTTGCGTCGCCGCTATGCCAAAGCCGCAAGCGCATGAGGCTGGTTCTCGATACGAATATTCTCATCGCCGCGCTCATCAAAGATTCCATCACGAGGCGCATTCTTCTCCTACCCGATCTTGAGTTTCTTCTTCCAGCCTTTGCCCTCGATGAACTCGCCCGACATCGAGCCAAGATCGTCCGTGCGGCTCGATTCAAAGGAGACGAGCTCGATTTGCTGCTGACGCTTCTGCTTAAGTCGGTGGCGGTCGTTCCCTTTTAACGCATCGCGTCCTATTCTCCGGTCGCGGGCGCGTTAACCGGCAAGGGCGTCGATCTCGTCGAAGAGGTACACACCCGGCGTCTCGCTCAACGCGTCGAAGACGAGGCGGAGCTTCCCGGCCGTCTCGCCCAAAAACTTCGTGATGAGCCCATCAAGCCGGATGGTGAACAACGGCAGACGGAACTCGCCTGCCACCGCAGCCGCGGTCATCGTCTTGCCGGTACCTGGGGCCCCAACGAGGAGAAGCTTCCGTAACGGCGAGAAGCCGCGTTCGCTGAGCCGATCCCGTTGCCGATGTTCGACCGATCACGCGGTCGAGACGATCCCGCACAGTCTTGTCGAGCGACAGCTCAGACAGACGCGCGTCGGGGAACGAGGCCGTCAACAGGCCGGCCAGTTCCCCTTTCGGGCGGACCACCGGAACGGGTCGCAGCGACGGATCGCGATCACGCTTCAGCTTCGCTGCATCGATCAAGGCCCGCAGTTCCTGCGCGAATCGGTTCTGTCCGCTGCGAGCTGCACTCGCCGCGACCTGAAGCGCGACGGCGTAGAACTGGGAATCGTCGCCGGCGGTGTGGCCCCGCACCAGCGCCTTGACCTGCCCCGCGTTTGCCACGGCACCAAGGTAACGCAGCGCGGCCTAGACGCCGAGCCGCGCCTGCTCTACGGCGCACAACCACGAGAGGCACCAACCATCGCCTCCGTCATTCGACGACCACACTCCGTGGTCGAGAACGCAGCTCCCGCGGACCACGCATCAGCGAGTCGAAACTGCCCGTTAGACAATCCGTTAGACGCCGGGCCCGAAATGCAAAGGGCCCATCCATACGGATGGG
>CAYTJV010000808.1:0-3002 GCA_964438165.1 uncultured Planctomycetaceae bacterium
AGGGTCATGATCTCCGCACGCGTTGATGGATTGGTGCGGAACGCCCCTTTCATGGCCGAGGTGACGCACACGCAACCGGGCTTACGCACGCCGCGAACCGTCATGCACGTGTGGACGGCCTCAATCACCACCGCCACTCCCTTGGCGCGAAGCTCGTCCAGCAGCAGGTCGGCGATCGTCTCGGTCATCCGCTCTTGCACCTGCGGGCGGCGCGCCACGCCCTCGACGACCCGCGCCAGCTTGCTCAGCCCGATCACCCGCCCGTCGGGCAGATAGCCAATGTGCGCCTTGCCCATGAACGGCATCAGGTGATGCTCGCACATGCTCTCGAAGCTGAGGTCGGTCACAAGCACGACTTCGTCGTACTTCTCGGTGAAGAACTTCTTGACGTGCTCGCGGGGATCTTGACGCAGCCCGCTGAACAGCTCCGCGTACATGCGGGCGACGCGGGCTGGCGTGTCCCGCAACCCCTCCCGATCCGCATCCTCCCCCACCGCCAGGAGGATCTCCCGCACCGCACGCTCGATCCGCGGCAAGTCGACCTCGACTTGGGCCGGGAGAGGAGCCTCCTCCTCTTCGTAAATCAAGCTGCCGCTGATCTTTTCGTTGCCATCTGAGCTGCCAGACATCGACGCTCTCATTTCACCGCTGTTTGAAGGAACCCCTGCATCCTATGCCCCTTTTCGGGGTCCGTCAAGGCACCGCGCGGCTTTTCGCATGAGGGGACGTAGGGCAAGCTGCCAGCTTGCCAATCTTGTGTCTCGTGCGGGCAAGCAGGCTGCTTGCCCTACGGCCGCCGCGTCGCGTGTATCGCTGGTGGCGCCGCCGCGTTATCTTGGGGTAGAACCGACGGGGCCTTCTGTTCGAGTTTGAAAGTCGTTCCATGGCGGACCAGTCTGCTATCTTCGCGCGATTGATGACGGTAATCGAAAGCAGGAAGCGCACACATGCGCCCAACTCGTATACCCGAGTGCTCTTGGCGGGCGGGGTCGACATGATGGGTACGAAGCTCTGCGAGGAGGCGGGCGAGGTGGTCGATGCGGCACGCCTCGAAGGCGTCGACCGCCGGAGCGCCGTCGTTCATGAAGCGGCCGACCTCTTGTACCACCTTTGCGTCATCCTTGCCCACTGCGGCGTAAGCTTCGCCGACGTTGAGGGGGAACTGGAGCGCCGTTTCGGGACCTCGGGGTTGGCAGAGAAGGCCGGACGTGCCAAGCGTAAAGTCGCCCGCAAGAAGCCGCAGCGCAGGCAGAATTCACAAAGCCGCGACCGCGGGTCGCGCAGGAAGCGGCGCGAGCACAGATCGCCCGTGGGTGTCCGAGATCGGTAGCCGAAGTCGCCAGACTTCGGGCGGCCCGCCGAGCAACCTGAATTCTGGCGAATTCAGCTACGAGTCAGGATTGCTCATTGCCCTGCAAGCGGCGCGACCGGCGGTCGCGGCTTTATGTCGAGCGCTGCTCCCCTCGGATCCACGTTCCTAGGACCGGCTCCTCGGAGTCGAAGAGCAGGTCGTATGGGTCGGCGGCGTCGCGATCCGGAAGGCGCACGATCGCCAGGTCGGCGCGCTTGCCCGGCGCAAGCGTGCCGATGGCGTCGCTCAGTCCCAATGCCTCAGCAGCGTGGAGCGTTGCCAGACGGAGAACCGTGCTTCGTGGCACTGTCGGATGCCGCCGGGCCACGGCGCGCATCTCGGCCAACATGCTCAAGTCGGGCGACGAAGCGCGGCTGTCGGTGCCCAGGGCCACGGTCACTCCCGCTGAAAGCATCTTCTCCAAGGGATAGGGGGCGTGGCCGAAATAGGCGTGCGTTCTCGGGCAATAGACCACGGCCATGCGATCGGACGATGCGGCCAACAGCGCGATCTCTTCGTCGTCCAAGTAGTTGCCGTGGATCACCAGCGACCGCTCGGCCCGGGCCAGCAGACGCAGATAATCGGCCGGACGCGTCCCGCGCGGAATGGCTTTCTCGTCCCAGCCGGGAATATCGCCGAGGAATTCGCGAAACGGGCCCGTGCCCCAGCGGAGAAACTCCAGCTCCTCGCGGGATTCCGCCAAATGAAAGGCGAGCGGCACATGACTGCCGACGCCGGCGAATTGGTCCACGATCGTCTGGAGAAGCTCGGGATGGACGCTGTACGGCGAGTGCGGGCACAACCCCGGCCGCCATGCTGCCGCCGGATCGGTTTGAGCCACGTGGCGCCGAGCCGAAGCAATCGCCTCGCAGCCGCGACCGATCGTCGGCGCAATGAGTTCCAGGAACACCGTGGCGCCGCAACCGGCGCGCTCGAATGGGGCGGGGGTCCAGTCGGGCTGAGCGATCTCGCCCAGCGTGGTCGTGCCGGTCCTGACGGCCTCTTCGATTCCCCGCACGACCGCACGGTCGGGCGCCTCCAACCGCGCCAGTCGCGAGGCAATGACCTCGCGGATCCACTCGACAAATCCTTCCCCCGGCCTGCCCAGAGGTTGGAGAAGATGGCTGAATTCCAGGTGGGTATGGGCGTTGACGAAGCCCGGGAGGATGGCCACGTTGCCCAAATCCACGGTTTCGCCCATGGCCAGGGCTCGCCCCACGGCGGCGATGTGCGGGCCGACGATCGCGACCTCCCCTTCAGGAATCGGATCGCGCTCGGCGGGAAACACGTAGCGTGCCTTGAGCGTAAGCCGCTTTTCAGGCATCGGCCGGCAGCCCTTCGGTAAGTCCCGTGGGAAGCCTTCCGTCGCCCCGTCTTGTTTCCGAAAGCCGCGCGAGCCAGGCGATGATCAGCAGACCGGCCAGACCGCCCGCCAATGCCACGGGCCAAGGAAACGCCACGCCGCCATGGTCCGAAGGACGAATCAGCGTGCCCAAGGTCGGCCATTCGGTTGCGAGTGAGCGCGGCATGCGACCCGTCGGCACGCCCAAGGCATTGGGTACGAAATGGTACACCAGGCCGGGGAGCGTCGCGCCGGTCCGCCGGGCCCGCCAGCCCAACCGCCACCCGACCCAGCCTGCGATCAGCGATT
>CAYTJV010000809.1:0-3002 GCA_964438165.1 uncultured Planctomycetaceae bacterium
GGGCGAGTCACTTTGACGGGCGGCCACGCCGTGATCGGGAAGTATCGAGCCCGTGTTTCATGACCTTCCGGGCTAGGCGCTGCCGGGGAATGCCGAGCAGGCCGGCAGCGAGCGACTGGTTGTGGTGGACGTGCTCCAGTGTGCGCTGGATATGTTCACGCTCCAATTCGTCAAGTGTAAGCCAGCGGCTGGCCGGGCCCGAGTCCTTCTCGGACGACAATGTTCCTAGGCACGATTCGCAATCGTGCGTCGTTCTGTCAGCGTTCAGCGACCGCTCTGCGGCAACCTCGGCCGCGTAGACGGCAAGCGAGGGATGACCCGAAGGCCCGGGCGGGGACAGTTCATCCATGACGAAGGAGAAGGCCACCCGCTCAAGATAGTTCTCCAACTCGCGGACGTTTCCCGGCCACGCATGGGATCGCAAGCAATGGAAGCACTGGACGGTGAACTGTCTGATCGGATCGCTGCTCCGGGCGGCCAAACGGCGAAGGAAATCCCGAGCCAGCACCTCGATATCTTCCGGTCGATCCTTGAGTGGGGTGGCGTGCAGGGAAATCACGTTCAATCGGTAGTAGAGATCTTCACGGAACCGCCCAGCGGCCATCATCTGTGCCAAGTTGCGGTTCGTGGCGGCAATGACGCGGAAATCGACGGGTATTTCCTGGTGGCTTCCAAGAGGCGTGACGGTCCGACATTGCAGGACGCGGAGGAGGTTGGCCTGAAACTCAAGCTGCAACTCGCCGATCTCGTCCAGGAAGACGGTGCCGCCATTGGCCGCTCGGAAGCAGCCTAAGGCGTCGTGGTTGGCCCCCGTAAAGGCG
This sequence comes from uncultured Planctomycetaceae bacterium, assembly GCA_964438165.1. Lineage (GTDB taxonomy): Bacteria > Planctomycetota > Planctomycetia > Pirellulales > Thermoguttaceae > CALFBP01. The sequence continues at coordinate 822 of CAYTJV010000809.1, forward strand.
CCTTCGACGTGCCCAAACAGATGGCTGGCAAAGAGCGCCCCGCTGACGGCGGCACAGTCCACCGGAATGAACGGTTTGGCGGCGCGGAGGCTGCAGCGGTGTATGCTCTGAGCGATCAACTCCTTGCCGGTGCCGGTCGGGCCGGTAATCAGTACATTGCTGGGACGATCGGCCACCTGGAGTATCTCGGCGCGGATATCGTCGGCCCAGGCTGAGATGCCGACGATGGTCTCGGCCAGAGCAGCTCGAGCCTCGTGCGCCATCGCACTCCTGCTCTCCAGTGCCCAGGAAACCGACTCCTCAGCGCTCTGGGAGTGGCGACCCCGCGCTAGCCCCATACCCCCCCCGATAGGTGAAATCCCGCAAAATCTCGCGTCCACGCCAGTATATGGGGCAAGGCAATAGGTTCTGAAGGGACGCGCCACCCGGCCGCAACATGCCACGGAAAATCTGGGGAAGGACGGGGGACATGGTATGTCGCGGGAGAAAAGGAAACGGGAGTCGTTTTCCCACGCAATGTGGCCACCCTTGCGTTAAAATTAGCGAGCTATCGGCGCCGGTCGCGCGGCGAATCTTCGCAGGTTCAGCCAGAGTTCCTTGCCGCCCGCAGTGAGCACTTTTCTTTCGTCTGCGTTGAAGTACTCCGCGTGGGGGACGATTCCCAGGGCGATCACGGCCAGGAGGATCAGCCCGGACCATGGGTCCAGGCAGATCACAAGCGGCAGCACGGCCGCCAGGACCAGCCCGCGGTCGACGTGCATCCCCTGCCGCCGCGCGAACCACCACACCAGGCACAGGACGGCAAGCCGCGCGGCCGCTGTGGCGAGCGCCGCGCCCAACAGGCCCAGGCTGGATAGCAGCGGCAGGTTCATCCCCACGTTGAGCACGAGTCCGGCCGCGAGCGCCGCGACGATAAACCGCGATTTCTCGGCGTACCAGAGGTAGTTGTACGACACGGCGGCCAATCCCGTCCACACCGCGCAAACCAGGGCCCAGGGCAGCACCAGCAGGCCGTCGGCGAACCGCTGCTGCCACACGCAGTGGAAGAGCACCGGCGCGATCAGCAGCACGGCCAGCGACGCCGCCACCAGTCCGAGGCTGAGCCCCTTGAGGATCAGGCACAGCCGGCGCGAGACCTCGGCGCGGTGCCCCCGGTCCCAATCCGCGCTCAAGTGCGGCGTGATCACCGCGGCCAGCAATTCGGCCACGCCCACGAAGAGCATCGGGAAGATCCTCGCCGTATGGTACTGGCCGACGAGGTTCAACGCCTCGGCGGCCGGCAGCCCGCCGTAGTGGACGATCATCAAACGATCGACCAGGCTAAACGCGTTGGAGAGCCAGTTGGTGATCCAGAGCCAGAAGGCAAACGGAGCGAGCTTCGCCCAGAGCGAGCGGCTCGGTAGGGCGGTTTCCACAGCAGGCAACGTGGCCCACAGACGACGCCAACGAAGGGCCGAGATCGTCGCCGTCGCGCACGAGGCAACGACAAAGGCGATCACCACCGCGGCAGTCTGGGCCGACCACGCCAGCACCAGGCCGATGCCGAACGCGGCGAAGATCGCACTGTTGACGAACTGCGTGAGCGAGACGAACTTCACCTGCCTGAGCGCGGTGTACAACGAGCCGAAGGCGTTGTCGACGATCACCACGCCCAAGCCCGCTGCCATCAGGAGCACCAGGCCGGTGTTCTCGGGCGTGCCGAAGATCACTTCGGAAAACCAGGCCCGGCCCGCAACCACACCGGCCACTGCCAGCACGGTCAACAGCAGGACGGCCGTCCCCGTGCGGCGCAGGAAGGGCCGCAACTGCCCTTGCTGGCGGTAGTGCTCGACGTACCGTCCGAAGCTTCCCGGCAGGCCCAGCACCGCCAGCGGCGCCGCCAGCATGAGGAACCCGAAGGCCATGTCCCACTGGCCCAACTGCTCGGGATCGAGCCAGCGGCAGAAGAGGATCCCGCGCAAAAAGCCGACCAGCCGCTGGACGACGGTCATGACGAGCAGGATCGCGACGCTTTCGGCAAGCGTGTTGGACTTGAGCGCGCGCGACGGCGGTTGGGCTGGTGTTTCCAGGGTGGCCGAGGCTGAGCTCATGAGGCGGCCTGCTCCAACAGGCTCGAAGTCTCGGCTGGCGATTGATAAACAAACCGGCAAGTGCGAAGGACTGCCCGAGATCGTCTCACGC
>CAYTJV010000810.1:0-714 GCA_964438165.1 uncultured Planctomycetaceae bacterium
TAAACCTGCTCCTGGGCAATTCCCTGCGCTGACGGGTTCGACGAAGGTTTACCCTCCGCTTCGCATAAGTCCTTGTGCCACTTCACATAACGTCGCGTAAACTCAAAACGGGTCGCCACTTCCGGCGACCCGTTCTCGTTGGATTTCGGCCGCTTTCGGTGCAAAGCGGTGCAATCTGTGACGCTGAGCGGCGAATTGAACGGCACCATATTCGGCACCTTTCTTGAACAGCTCGGCACCACTGGCGGCACCATTTGATGTCGCCGGATCGGCCCGTTTTCGACGCTGATTTGCAGCAGACATCCAAAACGCCGGAGCCCGTTTTCGCTTGGCCGCCCAGGGGGTAGAATGGGTCGCAATCCCGATCCCAAGAAAGGACGCACCCATGGCCAAGAAGAAACGACCAGCCACCGAGAGAGACGACAGGGAACAAAGTCCATTGGAGTTGCCGGATCGGCGGGCGATGGAACGGATGATGCGACAACTCGCTGCTGACCTTGGGGATGAACAGCGTGAAGAGACGCCGCTGGATCGGGCGCAGGAGGTGATGTATCAAGCGTTCGATGCCTCAGCCGCCGAGCAGGGTCGGCGGGCACGGCAGGCATTGAAAAGCCCACCCGACTGGGCCGACGCGCAGGGTGTGGTGGCCGGACAAGCAGAACCCGCAGGCGAGAAACAGGAAATTTACGAGCGACAGGGGGCTGAGGGTGTGCG
>CAYTJV010000810.1:724-2993 GCA_964438165.1 uncultured Planctomycetaceae bacterium
ACACCAGGCATTGAAGGTCTCGCCCGACTGCGCCGACGCCTATGTGTTGCTGGCCGAGCACGCGAAAACCGCCGACGAGGCCCAGGAACTTTACGAGCAAGGGGTAGCAGCGGGGGGAGCGGGCGCTGGGGCCGGAGGCGTTTACGGAGCACGAGGGGCATTTCTGGGGCGTTCTGGAAACCCGGCCATACATGCGTGCCCGACAAGGTCTGGCCCAATGCCTTTGGGAAGCCGGCCGCCGCGAAGAGGCGGCAGGGCACTATCAGGAGATGCTCCGGCTGAACCCCAATGACAATCAGGGTGTCCGCTACTCCCTGGCTACGCTGCTGTTGGATTTGGAGCATGACGATGACCTGCGAGAACTGTTGGCAGAACACGAGGATGACAGCTCGGCGGAATGGGCCTACACAAAGGCCCTTGTGGCGTTTCGGGGCGGTGGTGAAACTGTGCAAGCCAACGGGCTGCTGGTGCAGGCGGTGAAGGTCAATAAGCACGTTCTGGCCTACTTGCTGAGCCATAAGCAACTGCCGCACGATTTGCCGCCGTACATCACCATGGGCGGAGATGACGAGGCCGTCAGTTACGCTGTTGGTAATCGCCGCGTGTGGCTGAACACGCCGGGCGCCATCTCGTGGGTGCGGAAGACACTCGACATTCCATTGCCGAAGGCACCGAAACCCCGGCGGCCTTCGTGGCCTGAACTCAGGCTGGCGTTGCGGCGCTGTCCGCTGGAGCGGGGCGAGGTCTGGCAGGTCGATGCCATGCCGAGTTCGGCGGCCAGCCAGAGCGATTCCGAGGAAGAATCTCCTTGGGTGGTCGTGGTTGTCGGCCGGGCCAGCCAAGAAATGCTGGGCTTTGAGGTTTTCGATTCCCAGCCAGAGCCGGCTGACGTGTGGGACTACCTTATGGACGCCATGCGGAAGCCGCGTCACGCCGAGCCGCATCGGCCAGCGAAAATCGAAGTCCGGCAGAAGGCATTTCAGGGAGCGTGGAAGGCCAAGCTCAAACAAATCGGCGTCGAGTGCTTGCTCTCCGACACGTTGGACTTGGTCGATCAGGTACGAAACCACTTGCCGCCCACAAACGCTGAAGCAGATGCGGACGAACAAGATGCAGCAACCAGTCCGGAGGAAATTCTCTCGCTGCCGATAGAACCCGGAGAAGTCTGGCAGGCCGGCGTCCGCCCTATGCCGGCCTGGATCACCGGCGAGGGGAAACCCTATCGGCCGCGGATAGCCTTGGTGGTCAGCCGAACCGACGACTTGGTGCTCGCGCACCAGGCGGCGCCGGAGCGTCCGCCTGCCGAGTGGTTGTGGGAGTCCGTCCTTCAGGCCATCAGGCAACCGGCCATCGGCGAGCCGCACCGGCCGGGCGTGATCGAGGTGGGTTCCGTCGAGCAGCGAGAGGCCCTGCGACCGTATTTGGATCGGGTCGGCATCGAATGTGTTGCCTTGGAGCAGCTCGAACAACTGGATTCGGCGTTCGACAGCATGGCACAACACTTTGCCAGTCAAGGCGCACCACCATCTATAATCGACGTGCCGGGCATGAAGCCAGTGCAAGTAGGCAGCTTCTATGTGGCGGCGGCTGAGTTCTACCGTCGGAAGCCCTGGCGGCGGGTGCCGGGCGATACGGTCATTAAGGTCGAATGCGACAAGTTCCAGAGCGGACCGTGGTACGCCGTTGTGATGGGCCAATCGGGTGTGCAGCAAGGGCTGGCCATCTACGAGGACTTGGCCGCCCTTCAGGTGGTGATTGCTGGTGGTGGATCGGAGGAGGAGAACTCGCGGAGTATGTCTGCCCTATCAATGATGTTCAGCGAGCCATTCGAGATCTCCACACGCGACCTGGATGCCGCCGAGAAACACGGCTGGACCGTGGCGGGACCGGAGGCATATCCCATGGTCATCCACATCAACCCTGGCCCCTCTGTGCGATCGCCGCTGGCCTGGGAACTGGAACTTCTGGAGGGCTGCCTGCGAACGATCCCCGAGTTTCTTGCGGAGAAGAAAACGTCAGGATCGAAAGCTGTGGCGATGGCATCAGGATCATTGGCCATGCGGCTGTCATGGGTTCCCGAAACAATACGCTGACCGCTGGGCTGCTCGATCCATAGACCCGGCCGCGCCCTGCGCGTCATTGGCCACCCCTGGTTGGGTGGCCGTTGGATGCTTCTCGGGCGTCCGGTGTGCCCTTTGACAATGACTGATCGTGAGGTAATTGTCCATTTCCGCTTGGGCAGACGACACCGCAAGCCACCCAATAGCAT
>CAYTJV010000811.1:0-2990 GCA_964438165.1 uncultured Planctomycetaceae bacterium
GGCCCGGGGTGGCCACGGCCCGAGGCGAACTGGCGGAGGGGAAAGAAACCTTCCGTGCGTTTCGGGCCGGTGGACCACTAAGACCGACAGAGGCTTGCCCGGCGCGGGAATGGGGTCCGGAGACTCGGCGGGGAGCGGCGAAAGCTGGGGACCGCAGCGGGGGTTCGGGTAGCCGAAAAGCCCTCCAAGGAATTCGTGCCGGCCCGAGTGAAACTTCCCGGGTCTCCGATTGTGGCGAAGCCCGCCGCAGTGCTCGGCAAGGACCACGCTCCGCCGAAGATGTACGAGGCTCCGAAGCCGGATCCTAAGGTCGCGCCCAAGCCGAGAGGGAATCGGCCCGCCCCGGCAATCCCGCCGCGAGTCGAGAAGACGCGACCGAAACCTCAACCGCTGCCGAAGGCCGAACGGGCCACCCCGAAACCTCAACCGCAGCCGAAGGCCGAAAAACCGGCCCCGCAGCCACGGGGAAATGATCCGGCGGGTCCACGATCGGCGGGGTCGAAGCAGGACAAACCCGAAGATAAGGACAAACCTAAGGGCAAGGGTAAAGGCAAATAGCATGGAAGGTGAAAAGAAAGCGCCGTCGAGGATCCTCTTGGTGTCGTACCCCAAGATCGTCTTCTTGTATCCCACGTTTGTGGTGTCGCTGGCGGCAGCGATCTACCTGAGCCTTACGCGGCAGCCGGTGGATACGACCAGCACCGAGGCGATTGTGCTCTCGGTGGTATTCCTGGGAGTGTGGACCACGAATCTGGTTGTTTTGGGCTTCGACTTTCCCCGCACGAGCTCGCTGTCCCTCTTCTTACTCTTTGTCGCGGCGGCTATGGGGTGCGTGCTCTTGTCCGTGCTGAAGCCCGAGGTTCTCCCGTACGTTGCAGAGAGGCTCAGAGAATTTCACCCCTTGGCCAACGCGAGCTTCTATTGGACTCTTTCCATCAGCCTGGGGTTGGCTACGCTGGGGGCAATGATTGTGGCCCGGTTCGACTGCTGGGAAGCTCGGCCGAACCAACTACTGCACCACCAGGGGCTCTGGGGCGACCTGGATCGTTTTCCCGCTCCCGGGGTGCGGGTCGACAAGGAGATCAGCGATGTCTTTGAGTATCTCCTGCTTCAATCCGGACGCCTTATCCTCCACATTGGCAGCGAAAAGCGTGCCGTTGTCCTGGATAACGTCCCCTTCATTACGAGGAAGGAAAAGGCCCTGACACAAATGCTGGGAACGCTCCAGGTCGCCGTCCGCCCGGAGGGTGCGGGCCCGGCCGAGTAGCATCCAGACTTCCAAAGTCTCCAAGACTTCGGAAGTCTGTCCGGCGCAAAGGTGAAATGCGTAAGCCATTCTTCGGCTGGTCCTTACTTACTGGTCAATTACGTAAAGGAAACACGATGACTAACCAACAGAATCTGCAGGAATTGTCCGGCAGTGCCGCCTCGGCGATCGGCGCGGCGGCCGAAACGGCAACCGACTATGCGCAGCAGGCTTCCGAGGCCGTGCAGCATACGGCCAAACAAGCTGCCGACCAGGTGCGCGCCGGCTACAACGAAGCGGAACGCTTCGTCCGCGATCGGCCGGGAGAGTCGCTGCTCGTGTGTTTCGGAGCGGGTTTGATCACCGGGGTGGTGATTGCCTTGGCGTTGCGTTCCCGATGAGACACCTGGAAAACCACTCTCCGTGGACGTGCAGAAGGAGACCGACCATGAATGATCCACCGCCGGATGACACAGTACGAGCACGGATGCAGGGGATTCGCTGCGAAATCGACCAGGATCTGGAAGATGTGTCCGCAAGTGCCCGCAGCATGGTCGACTGGAAGCACTACGTGAAGACCTATCCCTGGGTGTGTTTGGGGGCGGCGGTCGCGTTGGGGTTTCTGATCGTTCCCAAACGATCCACGGTGATACGCCCCGACTTGGCCACCCTGACCGAACTGGCGAAGACCGGCCATCTGGTCGTCACGCCGGCGCCGGCCGCCACGCGCGGATTGTTCGATGCGCTATTGGCTGCCGTCGCCAACATCGCGGTCCGCAAGGCAACCGAATATTTAGGCCAAAGTGCGGAAAGATTACTGGGTACAACTGGCCATCCTGGGACAAGCCGTCATGATTCGCATTGCACGCCCTGAGTCATCGAAAGACGAGCCTGGCCGATCGTCACTTGGGCCAAGCAGTGGCGACTGGGGTGACGCGGCCCGAAAAGGACGATCACGGAGTGTCCAGTCGATCGAGCAGTTTGTCGCCCGACGGCCGGGCTTCTGCCTGGGGGCGGCGCTTTCCTTCGGAATCGCATTAGGATGGTGGGTGAAACGAAAATGAACCGACGCAACGGATCGACCCCGTCGCCGCCTAACGGGGTCGCCAAGGACATGGGCGAATTGACGCACGACATCGTGTCGCTTGCCGAGCTTCAGTTCGAGCTGTTCAGAAGCGACTGCCGCGACGGCCTCAAACGAATGCTGATCCCCGTGGCGCTGCTGCTGGTCGCGGGGATTGTGGCCGCCGGCACGGTGCCGATTGCGCTGATCCTCATTGCGGAGCTCCTCGCGCAGGCCGCCGGCCTATCGCGGGCGGCGGCCTTCTCGATCGCCGCGCTGAGCGGCCTCATCATCGCGGCGGCCATTGCAGTCGTAGGGTGGTCCACCCTCCGCGGCGTCGTGCGCGTTTTTGAGCGTTCCCGCGAAGAGTTGGCCCGCAATATGACTTGGATCAAACACGCCTTGAAGCGGCCGGAACCTGTCGAATCACAGCAACCCCAGGATCGCTGATACTTCCCGCTACCATAGAACTAAGGAGCCTGACATGGCCTCGTTGACACAAGAACACACCGTCCCGCAATCGCGAAATGAGACCCAGGTGCGGACGGGTTCCCTCGCGCAAACACCCAAGAGCGCCTTCGAGCATTTTCACGAAGATGGGCGCGAGCTCCCCGGAGTCGTTGCCCTATGGTGCGTCGGCATTGTCCTCGCGCTCAGCTGTGAACTCGAGCCGGGGTAAGC
>CAYTJV010000812.1:0-2980 GCA_964438165.1 uncultured Planctomycetaceae bacterium
AGGATCTCGATCGTCCGCCGCTCCGCCGCGAAGGCTGCTCCCCAAGGGGATGGTGTGGCGATTGCCGTCGATTTCGATCTCGACGTTGCGCTGGTCGATTCGGGCGATGGTGGCGCGAAACGGCCCCATCTGGAAGTTCTCGCCCTGGCGGAGCTGGAATTTTTCGTCGGTGGTCCGGGCCTTGACCCAGACCTGGGGCTCGCCGTTGACCTCCACGATCCCGGTCACGTAGGCGAACTTGCTGGGGTCGAAAGGCTCGGCCTTGGGCTCCGCCTCGACGGGCTTGCTGGGCTTGGCGACTGCCGGCGGGCGATAGGGCGACAAGACGTTGCGGCCCCCGATGGCCGCGCGGTACTCCTCCAAGCTGCCCAGCGCCAGCCGCTTGGACGGCTCTTGGGAAAGCTGGTCTTTTCGATCGGCCGTGGGCAGCGACAGGGCCTCGATCATAATCACCAGGTCCAAGTCTTTCGATTTCTCGACCGGCCGGACCGTGAGCCGACGGATCTGGTGCAGGTGACCCGCCGAGTAGAACTCGTAGAGGAATGCGACCAGTTCCTCGAGCGAGGCCTGGCCGCGCACGGTGAAGGGGAGCAGACGGTATGCGTCGCTGCGGTTGCGGACCTCGCCGGGCTCGACCTTCTTCTGGCGGAATCCCGCCTTGCCGGCCAGTTCCAGGAGCCAGCTCTGGTAGAGCGAGCCGGCGTGGGCCACGTCGGAGGGGAGGGCCTGGCGGTTCCAATGGGCCATCCGATCCTGGGCCTTCTTGGCCCGCAGCACCTGGTCTTGAAGGTTGTCGAGCTTGTCGGTGTGAACGGCGATCTGCGTGCGGAGCGTGTCCAACGGTCCGCTGAACAGCCCGAACCCCAGCCACAGGACGAGTCCCGCCCCGATCACGGCCACGACCGCCGCCAGAACCTGTTCGCGTTTCGACAAGGTCATTTGCGCGGCTCCGGACCGGTGTACACCGACGAATTGAAACGCAACGGGTACTCCTTCTGCGACCCGCCCTCGCCGGTCTCCTTGCCGATCAGGCGATGCTCGCCGTCGCGGAGCTTCTCCTGCATGGCCTTGATGCTGTCGACGGAGCGAGCCAGACCCTCGATCTTCATCTCGCCGCCCCGCGAGTTGCTGGTCGCCTGGAACTGGGTGATCATGGCCTCCTGGGCCGGCGGGAGGCGATCCGAGAGCCAACGGAATTCATCGAGCCACACCTGATCGCCGGCCTGCCAGGCCAGAAGGTCGGCGGCTGCCTTCTGGAGTTTGGCGGCCTGGTTGGCCCGGGCCTCCCAAGTCTTCAGCTCGTCCTCCAGGCGGAGGACCTCGTCGTCGAGTCGCCGGTACTCGATCGCGCCGTACACGATCAGTCCGCCGATCGCCACGGCTGCCGCCACGCCGGCCAGCACGTACTGCTTGATGCGACTGGGCGGCTTCGGCTTGCGGCGAGGATGGAGGAAATCGACCGCGTGGCCTGCCTGCTCCAACTCGTCGAGGAGCATTCCCAGCAGGGGGGCGAATCGAGCGGGATGCTCCGGCAGCGTGCGCTCCAATTCGCCTTCGAGCTTTAGCCCGGCGAACGGATCGAACAGTTCCGCCGGGGTGCCGAGTCGCTCGGCGACCTGTTCGCTCAGGGCGGCGTGTTTCTGGCCGCTGCCGCACAGGGCGATCGACTCCACCCGCCGCCCGCCCAACTGGTTGTGTACCGCGGCCATGGTGCGGCGGATCTCGCCTAGAAGGGCCTGGGCTGATTCCGCGTCGGCCAAGGGGTCGCCGGGCAGTCGCGCGGTGCGGAGGAAGATCACCTTGCGGTCAATCATTACGTTCAAGTCGGCCTCATCGGCCAGGAGGTCGACCAACAGCCGGGCCTTCGGCAGCCCGCTGGCCTGACGCCGGCAGAACAGCGAGGCCGCCCCACACGGCCGGAGAATCAGACGGCGGAGCCGGACCCCGGCCGCGTGGCACGTCCGCCGGATCTGCTCGACCAACTCCGGGGCAATCGCCGCGGCCAGGACGTTGCGGGGCTCGCCGGCGTCCTCGTCGATGGGGATGAAATCCAGCGGCCAGTCTTCCTGTAAAGCATTGAACTCCCGCAGGGCCTGGAAGCGGACCATCTCCGGGAGTTCTTCATCCGGAGCAGGCGGTAGCGTGAGTTGCCGCAGCTCGATGCTCGCCCGGCCGATCGCCACCAGAGTGTCGATGCGGCGAATCCCCCGGGCAGCAAGGGCGGCGGCGATCTGACGGCCCACCTGAGCCGGCGCCTCGGCTGCCCCACCCTCGCCCGCTGGTTTTGCACTCGGATCGGCCCCGCGCTCGGCGCGGGTCTCCTGACCCCGCCGAGGGCTCCGGCCCGAGATCTCCTGCGATTCAGGGAGACCTTCGGTCGCTCCCTGTGCGGGGTCAGGAGACCCGCGCACAGCGCCAGCCTGCCAATCAACGCCGCCAGCGTCCGGGCGCAACGGCACGGAGAAAGCGTGCTCGATCACGACCTCCTCGCCACGGCGAGAGGCCACGGCCAGCCGGGCTTCAGTTTCGCTCCACTCGAGGGCAAGCAGTCGGGTAGTTTTCATCGAGAAGAGGGTTCGGGGTTCGGGATGCAGGTCTTGGGGCTTCGGTCTTGGGTCTTAGGATTTTGGTCTTAGGATTTCGAGTTCCAGCGCGTTCGGCGCGGGTCAGGGCGTTCGGCGCGGGTCTCCCGACCCCGCCGAGGGTCCGACCGGAGGTCTCCTGCGCTTCAGGGAGACCTTCGGTCGCTAGGCGTGCGGGGTCAGGAGACCCGCGCACAGCGCGTCGATCGCGTCCTCACGGCGAGTCCATCGCTTGGACTCCCAAAGTCTCCAGCGGATACCCGCGACCCAAGTGGGTCATATCTCTCCAGAATACCATGCGAGGGGGGCTACTGGTAGCATCAATCACAACTTCAATCCGAGCCGCCGGCCCCCCCTTGTCGAAGTAGCCGATCACCTGAGCCCGATAAACGCCTCCC
>CAYTJV010000813.1:0-2977 GCA_964438165.1 uncultured Planctomycetaceae bacterium
TTCAGGGCTTCCCATTTCATGCTCGACTCCTCTCCCCAGGGCGTTGCCCTGGGCTATCGTATTGCGCCCCTTCGGGGCTCCGGCCACGAAAAAGAAAGCGGTAACAAGTTACCGCACTCCAAAACTTCGTGACCCGGCTGTGCCGCCCACCCCCTAAGTCTAAGTGCTCGTGAACTCCCTGTCGAGTTTCGCGCCGAGGAATGGCCCTTGCCAGCTCGGGAACCCCACCGGTAGACTGTGCTATGCTCGACGCCGACCGATTGTATCGTGCCTATCTGGCGGCCCGCGACGATCTGCTGGCGGAACGCGTGCCGGAGGGTCATTGGGTCGGGGCATTATCGTCCTCGGCGCTTTCCACGGCGACGGCCACTAGCGCGCTGTCGGCAGTGCTGCAACACGCGGATCTGCCGCCCGAAAAACGCGAGCCGATCGAGCGAATGGTGGGCGCTGGCATACGCTGGCTCGCCTCGCACCAGAGCGCCGATGGCGGCTGGGGGGATACCGACAAGAGCCCCTCAAACATCGCCACCACGATTCTCGCCCGCGCGGCCTTCCACATGGCGGGCGCCACCGAGGAGCATCGCGGCGTCGTCGATCGCGGCGCGGAGTATGTCGATCGCGCCGGGGGCGTGCCCGGGGTCCGGCGTCGTTACGGCAAGGACAAGACGTTCTCCGTGCCCATCCTGACCAATGCTGCCTTGGCCGGCCTGGTCGACTGGTCGGAGGTTACGCCGCTTCCGTTTGAGATGGCCTGTTTGCCCCAGGCGATTTGGGGAATGTTGCGCATGCCCGTGGTCAGTTACGCCACGCCCGCGCTGGTGGCGATCGGCCAGGCAAGATTCCATCACCGGCCTCCGCGCAACCCGATTCTGCGATGGCTGCGGCGGCGTGCCGTGCCCATGACGCTGGCCATTCTCGAGCGCATGCAGCCGTCCAGCGGCGGATTTCTCGAAGCCACGCCGCTGACGGCCTTTGTGGTGATGAGCTTGGCTGCCAGCGGCCGGGCCGATCATCCGGTGGTGCGGCACGGCCTCGACTTCCTCATCCGCTCGGTGCGCGAGGACGGCTCGTTGCCGATCGACACGAATCTGGCCACCTGGACGACCACGCTGGCCACCGGCGCTTTGGCGGGCGATGGGGAAGACGTGTCGAAGCTGATTTCATTGGACTGGCTTCTGGCGTGTCAACACCAGGATCGGCATCCCATGACCGGCACGGCGGCGGGCGGTTGGGGATGGACCGACCTGAGCGGCGCGGTGCCCGACGCCGACGACACCTCTGGGGCCCTGCTAGCGCTGGCCGCGCTGTCCCGTTCCTGCGCGTCCGAACACGCTCGGCGCATCGAGCAGTCCGCCGCGGCGGGCCTCCGGTGGCTCTTGGCCTTGCAGAATGCCGACGGCGGTTGGCCCACGTTTTGCCGCGGCTGGGGCACGATGCCGTTTGACCGCAGCGGCGTGGACCTCACGGCCCACGCGATCCGCGCCCTGCACGCCTGGGATCGGTGTGGCACTGCTTGCTCGCTGCCGGGATACGTTCTTGCCACGCAGGGGACTACTGACCGGCAGCGAGCAAGCAGTGGCACACGGGTCCGGAGTGCTATCCGCCGCGGGCTGCGCTATCTGGAGCGGCAGCAGCGGGAAGACGGCAGTTGGGTTCCGCTCTGGTTCGGCAACCAACACCATGCGGACGAGGAGAATCCGATTTACGGCACTGCCCGGGTGCTGCTGGCGTATCGCGACCTTGGGCAGATGGCCGCGGAGCCGGCCCGGCGCGGGCTGGCTTGGTTGGCCGCCCAGTGCGACCCCGAGGGCGGCTGGGGGGCATCCGGGGGCACCGCCGGTGAAGCGTCGGGCGTAGCGAGCGTGGAGGAGACCGCCATGGCGGTGGATGCCTTGCTCGCGGCCCCCCAGGATCTGGGCCCGCTACAGGCGGCTCTATTAAGGGGTATTGATTGGCTCATTCGGGCCGTAGAAACGGGAAGGCATCGCCTGGCGGCGCCGATCGGTTTATACTTCGCGAAACTGTGGTATTATGAGAGGTTGTATCCGGTGATATTCACCGTGTCGGCCTTGGGCCACGCGGTGCGCCGTTGGCCGCCCGAGACCCAGCCCCACGACCCCGCCTCACACCGCCACCCGACCGCTCCCGCCGGCTGAGAGACGCAACGTTGCCTCCGCTACCCAACAACCCCCACGCCATGCCGGCCGACGATCGGCAAGCCTCGTCGAGCGAGCACCTGAAGATCGTGCCCGAGGGACGATCGCAGCGCGAGCGGATCCGCCAGCGGGCCTTCGAGCTGGCGTTCGAGGGCGACCGCGGGCGGCCGTTGGTCCGTCATTGGATCGAGTCGCACGGGCGGACCATCCTCGCCGAGCTGCAACTGCCCGAGAGCTACTTGGGCTGGGCCATGGTGGCGGTGGCCAGCGCGTTCTGGCGCGAGCAGGTCGAGGCCATTCCGTTTCAGCGGCGGCTGTTGTTGTTGCCGCACTGTTTGCGCAATTCGGCCACGTGTCCGGCCGAGTACGACCAGGAGGGGCTCACGTGCCAGGGTTGCGGAGCGTGTCGCCTGGGCGAATTCCGCGCCACGGCCGAGGAGAAGGGGTACCGGGTCTTGATCGCGGAAGGCTCGCCGGCCGTGATCGACATCATCCTCCGCGGCGAGGCCGACGCGATCCTTGGGGCGGCCTGCCTCAATTCGCTGGAAAAGGCGTTTGGGAGGATCCTCTTGGCCGGCATCCCCTGCATGGCCGTGCCGCTATTGCACAATTCGTGCCGCGACACGGCCACCGACGAGGACTGGGTCCGCGAGATGATCGAAACGCCCCATCGCTCCGGCGGAGCGACGGTGCCGACCTACATGCACCTGTTGCGGCTGGCCCGACGGATGTTCGGGCCCGGCGAAATCGAGCGGCTGTTGCCGCGGGTGCGGTCCGACGTAGGATGGATCTCCGATCCGTCCCACTTTTCCGACGTAGGA
>CAYTJV010000814.1:0-2974 GCA_964438165.1 uncultured Planctomycetaceae bacterium
TGAAGGCCGCTGGCAGCATGGCGAGCGCGGTCTTCGAGCCGATGCAATGGTTGATTTCCTTCAGGGGATCTAGCTCGACGCCGAACCGCCGCTTCATCAGTCGAGCGACCGCGTCCTTATAGTCCTGGATGCCGTTGTCCGCGTACCCGCGGTTCTCCGGGCGGTTGATTTCCTCGGCCATCCGCGCGCGGACCTGCGGCGGGGCCATCTCGTCGTTCTCGCCGATCCCGAAGTCCACCAGCGCCCGTTCCGGGTGATCGGCCAGGGCCTTGCGCTTGGCCCGCTTGATCTTCTCGAACTTGTAGATCTCGGTGCCCTTGCCGTAGCCGGCGCCGCCGATCCGGGCCGCAAACAATTGCTGGAAATACGGGTCGCTCATGGGTTGCCTATCCTTAACATTCCTTGGTCAAACCCGGCTGCGGAGCCGGATAGATTCCATCCGGACCGGCCTTGATGGGAGCCGGGGTATCGAACGTTATGTGGTCGATGTCCTTGATGTACTCGAAGTCCGACTTCACCACCTCGTCCCAGGTGATCATCTGGCCTGTGTGTGTGGCCGCGCGGCCCATGATGGCGGCAAAGTTGGCCTCGGCGCCCCGGTGGGCCTCGTTGTGCGGCTTGTCCTGGCGGATCGCGTCCAAGAGCACCTGCCACTCCCGATGGTAAGGGTTCTGCTCGCCCTCGGTGTATCGCCAGACGATCTGGTCGTCCTCCATCTTCTGACTCTTGTAGATCTTCGGAATGGGGGTCGAGAGGTTCGTCATGATCACGGCCGAGCCCTTGGAACCGTGGGCGAAGTCGGAGTAGGTCTGCCAGCAGTTGTTCATGTGCCGCGAGAAGGCCAACAGCTTCGCCCCGTCGGCGAACGTGTACTCGACGGTGTAATGGTCGAAGAGGTTGCCCGCCTCGGCGTAGCAGCGGCCGCCCATGCCCTGGGCCGACACGGGCCAGGCGCCCTTGGCCCAGCAGGCCACGTCGACGTTGTGGCAGTGCCAGTCGATGAAGAACCCGCTCGAGGCCCAGTTGAAACAGGGCGCGTGCCGGAGCTGGAACACCAGCTCGTTGGTCTTCTCGGGCAGGCGGGGGCAGAACACCGGGCCGTGAACGCGGTAGATCCGCAGCATGTTCACCTCGCCGATCTCGCCCCCGTGGATCCGCTTGATGACCTCCTGACGGGCCTGGGAATGCCGCCACATGAAGCCCACCGAGACTTTGAGGTTCTTCTTGTCGGCGGCCGCGGCGGCCTTCTGCATACGGCGGGTCGCGGGGGAATCGACGGCGAATGACTTCTCCATGAACACGTGTACGCCCTTGCTGACGGCGTACTCGAAGTGCATCGGCCGGAAGGCCGCGTGCGTGGTCAGGAGCACCACGTCGCCGGGCGAGAGCGAATCGATCGCCTTCTTATAGGCGTCGAAGCCGACAAACGAGCGATCGGGCGTGACGTCGACCTTGTCCTTGAACGCGCCGCTGAGGTTCTTCAGGCTGGCCTTGAGGCGATCCTCGAACAAATCGGCCATGGCGTAAAGCTTCACCGGGCCGCCGGTGGCCGAGAAGGCGTCGGCCACCGCGCCGGTGCCGCGTCCGCCGCAGCCGACCAGGGCCAGCTTGATCGTGTTGTTCTCGGCCGCATGGCAATGCGGCACGGCCACGCCCGCCAGCGCGGAGGCCGCCCCAACGCCGGCCGAAAGCCTCAGAAAATCGCGACGTGATTTCGACGTTGCCGCAATCTTGCCGTGGGATTCGTTCATCGGAGACTCCTTTGGTGGATTCTGGAATGGTCCGCGCACATCATCAGGAAAGCCAAACGTTCATGAGTCGCACGCCGGCTATGGTACGAGATAAGCCCACAGACTGCAAGCAGCCCCATTGCTGAACTTCGTGGCAAAGGCTGAAGACACACGATCGGCCAATCATGGGACAACTCGGGCCGTTGACGCGGCTTCTCCACACGGCATAGACTGATGATGGGTCGCAACCGCCCGATTCCAGTGTCTCGCGAGAGAGGGGCAGAGGATCCATGACAGACCCTTCCCACCCGCTTCCAAGGGGCGACCCGGCTGAAGTACTGACATTGCTACTGCTGTCATTTTTCGGCAAAGGACCACGGATGCGATCCAACTTCGGCGTCGCTCCTCGCGTGGCGCTTCGAGTACGACGGCGCGCCGCGGCCCGTGCTGGTCGCCTACAGCGTTATGACCGAAAAGCTGGAGGGCGCCACGCCCTTCGAGAAGAAGCTCAAGCTTGGCGACAAGCTGCACTGCTTCGTTGTTGCCAAGGGCCCGGGTTCCGTCGCTGCCGTGTGGTCCTGGAGGGACGAGCGGAAGAAGATCGCGTTGGCGCTGCCCAAGGAGCCGAGACTGCTGGTTTCCGACATGATGGGGAATCCTGTCCACAGCGATCCAGGAGATAAGACGGTGCTCCACATGGACGGGAATCCTCTTTATCTTGAGGCGGCGGGGCTTACCGCGCAGGAGCTATTTGCCCACCTGTCCCAGACCGGAGTGAGCCAGTAACGCAAACCTGGACCATGGAGGGTCACGAGAGTTGAGATTTTCCTCTCGTGATGCTTGGTGATCCTCGCGTCCAAACGGCCCATGTGTTCCAGTCAATGGAATCGAAATAGCGGTTAGGCACGCCCCTGGCGTCGAACCAAGAGGTTGAACCATGTGTGTGACGCATCGATCGTTTCTCGTCGCGCTGCTTTGCCTTGCCATCAACGCCGGGGCGCAGGCGGCGGATCGCGAGGCCGAGATCCTTCGGGATCGCTGGGGCACTGCTCACGTCTTCGCCCAAGATGAGCCATCCGGGTTCTTTGCCCTGGGCTACGCCTGTGCCGAGGATCGCCTGCTGCAAATGGATTTGGTGCGACGGCGGGCGGCCGGAAGGCTTGCCGAAGTGTTCGGCGCCGAGTGGGTGGACTCGGATCGGCATGCCCGGATCGCCGGTCATTCTCTCTACGCGGCACGCGCTT
>CAYTJV010000815.1:0-1979 GCA_964438165.1 uncultured Planctomycetaceae bacterium
AGGTGATTGCCAATCGGGCGATCGAGCTAGCCCACGCCGACCGGTTCCAGGTCGACAAGCCGATCCATCCCAACGACCACGTGAACATGGGCCAATCGACCAACGACATGTTTCCCACCGCCATCCACGTGGCCGTGGCCGTGGGCATCGACCGGGAGTTGATTCCTGCCCTGGACCGAGCCCGCGCGATCCTCGCCGACAAAGCATCGCAATGGGCCGACGTGCTCAAGATCGGGCGGACCCATCTGGCCGACGCAACTCCGCTCACGCTCGGCCAGGAAATCGGCGGCTTGGCCCGGCAATTGGAGCTATCGGTCGATCGGGCCCGGCGGGCGATTGAAGCCGTGCGCGAGTTGCCTGCCGGCGGCACGGCGGTCGGCAGCGGCATCAACACCCATCCCGAGTTCGGTTGCCGCGTGGCAGAACGCCTCGCGCGCCAGACCGGCATCGCTTTCGTCGAGGCGGCGAATCACTTCGAGGCCAATGCCCAGCGTGACGGGCTGGTCGAATGTCACGGCCAATTGCGGGCCGTCGCGGTGACGCTGTTCAACGTGGCCAACAACATCCGCTGGCTGGGGTCCGGCCCTCGCTGCGCGTTCCACGAAATCCAACTCCCCGACCTCCAGCCCGGCAGCTCGATCATGCCCGGCAAGGTGAACCCGGTCCTGTGCGAAAGCCTCATGCAAATCGCCGCGCGCGTGATGGGCAACGACCAAACCATCGCCGTCTGCGGAGCGGCCGGCGGCCAGTTCCAGCTCAACGTGATGATGCCCGTCATGGGCCACGCCGTGCTGGAGAGCGTTCGGCTCATGGCCGCCGCCGCCAAGGCGTTTGCCGGGCTTTGCCTGGAAGGCATGGAAGCCAACCGCGAGGCGTGCCGCGCGGGCGTGGAAAAGAGCCTTTCGATGGCCACCGGGCTCAACCCGCATATCGGCTACCAGCAGGCCGCCGCCCTGGCCAAGGAGGCCTTCGCCACCGGCAAGACCATCCGCGAGCTTTGCCGCGAGAAAAGAATCCTCCACGACGACCAACTCGAACAGGCCCTCGACCCCTGGCGCATGACCAAGCCGGGGTGAGAGCATCCGCTGGAGTGAAAAGTGATTCTGCACGTTCTCGATGCACGCTACGAACGCGACTATGTCATCCATCTGAAGTTCAACGATGGAGCCGAGGGGTTCGTCGATCTAGCCGACGAGCTTTACGGCGAGATGTTCGCGCCGCTCAAGGACATGGAAAAGTTCAAGGCGTTTCGTGTTGACCACGAGCTAAACACGATCGTATGGCAGAATGGGGCAGACCTAGCGCCCGAATTCCTCCACGACCGCTTGCTCGTGCTGATGCCGCCGGCGTACCCGGCCGAGACGCGGTAGACTTGTGCCTGGGCATTGTCGTTACGCCCGGGCAGGCGTTTCCAGAGGCTCGATCCGCTCGATCAACAGAAGCGAGATCATCTCCATGCGCTCGTAGGGGTCCATGGGCTCGCCGTTGAACCAATACACGTGGACGGTCGAGCGGCCGACGCGGAGCATCTCGGGGTGGCGGATCTCGTACCTCTGTCCGCTGTTCAGGTGGATTCGGAACGGTTGGAAGGGCACGGCACGGACCCATGCCAATAGGTCGTCAGGACGCATGAGCGGCGTCTCTCCGATCGCGGCCAGGTTCGTGAGTTCAGCACTGGGACTCTACTGTACACTATGACCGGTGCCTGCGCTGTGTCAAGATCTTCCCCGCGCTCGGCACGGGGCTCCCGACCCCGCCCATTCCGCGAGCGAAGGTCTTCCTGGTTTCGGGAGACCTTCGGTCGGCAGCGTGGTCTTCCCCACCGGCCCCGTGCCGGTGGAAACGGGTTTGGCAACTATACGAGCTCGGACCCCTGACCTTTCCCCACCGGCCCCGTGCCGGTGGAAACGGGTTTGGCAACTACTACGAGCTCGGACCCCTGACCTTTCCCCACCGGCCCCGTGCCGGTGGAAACGGGT
>CAYTJV010000815.1:2079-2973 GCA_964438165.1 uncultured Planctomycetaceae bacterium
TTGGCAACTATGGCGGCGGCGGTAGTCATCAAACCCGTTTCCACCGACGCGGGGTCGGTGGGGCCTTGTTGGCCCGTCTCCTCTCAAGTCGCCTCTAATCGCCACGACTTCACGCTGGGCAGGTTCCCCGCGGCGTCCAGCGGCAGGTCGCGGAGCGGCGTGAGCACTTCCAGGTCGTCGCGGCTGCGGGCCTCGTCGAGATAGGCTGCGGAGCATTCCAGCTCGGTCAGTTCCAGGGTGTTGGTGATCCACAACAGCCGGGCGTTGGCTGGCTCGACCAGGCCGATCGTCCCCAAGGCGAGATTGAGGATCTCTCGATCGGTCTCGTAATCCAAGGGGAACATGGCGGCCGCGAGGTGCCCGGCGGTGATCGCGTTGAGCCGCGTAATGTGGACGTCTGTTTCTCGCACGAGCTGGCTCTTGCAGAATTCGGCACAGCCCAGGCCGACCGCGTTGCCGTGGGTCGCCTCGGTCAGGCCGCGCAGCGCGATCCGCTTCACCTTGGGGAGCTCGCCGTCGACCGCCTTGTGGTCGTCGAATTTGCGGCCCACCACGTTCGTGTCCAGGCCCGTGCCGCTGATGTTCTTGCCGATCTCGTCGATCAACAGCAGGTCGACGTGCTCAAACGGCAGCCGCGCCATCCACTGCTTGGCAAGGGTCAGCAGTTCCTTCTCGCGGCTCTCGAAATGCTCGGGCGGGACGGCCTCGACCAGCGCGGTCTGATCGAAGGCGTTTTCCACGATGGCCACTCCGGCCAGGATATGGCACCGCTTGAGCACTTCCCCGGCCACGCTGCGGATGATCTGGGCGAAGCTGTAGTCCTGGATCGCCCGATGGTAGACCGTCGCGCCCGCGCATTTCCCCAGGCCGATCAGGAGCATCTTCATCAGCCCC
>CAYTJV010000816.1:0-2959 GCA_964438165.1 uncultured Planctomycetaceae bacterium
AGAGTCAACGGCAGCTCGAGGCGGCCGAACCGGGGCAATCGAATCCGTTCCAGGACCTCGAACGGGAAGTCATTGTCGTGCCGGAACCGGTGGGGAATAAACTGATTGTCAGCGCGACACCTCGGTACTTTGACGAGATCACACAGTTGATTGAGAAGTTGGACGAGCCGCCGCCACAGGTCGTTATTCAGGTGCTGATCGCCGAGGTGGCACTGGGTGATCGCGACGAACTGGGGGTCGAACTGGGGCTCCAGGACTCCATTCTGTTCGATCGCAGCCTCTTGGGTGATCTGGTCACGACCACCAACTCGCGCCAGGTGTCCGATCCGAACGGGATCCTCACGTCGACCGAAGAGATCATTCAGGCCGCGTCGTTGACGCCCGGCTTCGATTTTAACAGCAAGACGGTTGGCAACAGCGGATCGACGAAATCCGTGCGTACGGCCAGCACTGTGGGAAGCCAGGCGCTCTCGAACTTCTCGCTCGGACGCATGAGCGACAAAACCGATTTCGGTGGGCTGGTCTTGTCGGCCAGCAGTCAGAACATCAGTGTCCTGATCCGAGCGTTGCAGGAGACCCGTAAGTTGCAGATTCTCAGCCGGCCACTCGTGCGGACGCTCGACAATCAGCCGGCCTTTATTCAAGTGGGCCAGCGCGTGCCGCGGATTGTCGGCTCCACCGTCAACATGAACGGGCAATCCAACTCGATTGACCTGGAAAACGTCGGTCTGATTCTGGGCGTTACGCCGCGGATCAGTCCGGACGGAAATGTGGTCATGGAAATCGACGCGGAGAAGTCCAAGGTTGGTCCGGAGGATGAGGGTATTCCCGTGGCCGTGTCCATTGACGGCACCATTATCCGGTCACCTCGTGTCGACACCGTGACGGCTCAGGCGACCGTCAGTGTCGCCGACGGCGAGACGGTGGTGCTGGGCGGGATGATCTCGACGGAAGAGGAAACGGTGGAACGCCGAGCGCCGTTCCTGTCGGATATCCCGGTGCTCGGACATCTCTTCCGCTATGACATGAGCGATAGAAGGCGAGCCGAAATGCTGATTATCCTCACGCCGCGCGTCATCCGCTCGGCGGCCGATGGAGAACGCATTAAGCAGGCGGAATTCGCCCGCATGAACTGGTGTGCCGCCGACGTGTACGAACTCTACGGCGATCCGGGGCTGAGCTATTCGGCCGGTCTGTCGATCCCGACCGAAGACGTGGGAACGGAAGTGATCTATCCCGATAAGAACCCGCGTGGCGAACGGATGAACCCCGACGGGGCTCTATTGGAAGTGCCGCACGGAACGCTCACGCCGACGCCCGCTCCCCTGCCCTCGGCCCTGCCGTCGACCCTGCCCACGCCCGCGTCACCACGGCCCAATAATCCGGGCGATTCTGCCAATCCCTTCGGTCCGCAACAACCCAACGCATGGAACGATCCCCGACGATGATCCGACAGCACCTCCCACTTCGCTCGGCTTTCGTGGTTGTGCTCCTGATTGCTGGATTGGGAGCCGGCGGTTGCAGTTCTTGGAGTGTCAACAAGCTGCGGTGGCCGTGGCAAGACAAGGATGATGAACTGCAGCCGCCCGAGCGCGTTGTTTCCATCTGGACCGACACGGTGCTCCATCAACCGGGCTTGCCCGCCATCCGAGGATTTGGCGCGCGGATCTTGGTCTATGGTGCCGACGAAGCCAAGCCGATCAAGGTGGATGGCACGTTCACCGTTTATGCATTCGATGCCG
Source organism: uncultured Planctomycetaceae bacterium (assembly GCA_964438165.1). Classification (GTDB taxonomy): domain Bacteria; phylum Planctomycetota; class Planctomycetia; order Pirellulales; family Thermoguttaceae; genus CALFBP01. Next base: position 1,743 of record CAYTJV010000816.1, read on the forward strand.
ACCACATCGATCCGTCACAGCAGAAGCCGCTCAAAAAATTCGTCTTTCCGGCCGACGACCTCGAATCCAAGTTCAGCGAAACGGACATGGGACCGTCCTACAGCCTGTGGTGTCCCTGGGATCAGGTGGGCGGACCGTCGACGAATATCAGCCTGATCACTCGATTCGAAGGGCGCGAAGGAGGCGTGGTGATCTCCGAGCCGGTCAGCAAGCTACTACCCGGCACTGGGGCCGCCAACTCCATGAAGATCGAGAAGGGCCAGCGAGGTCCCGCCGCCGAGATCCAGCCGGCGTCGTATCAGCAGCCGGTCGAAGGGCCAGGCGCTGCCGACGGCGAACGCGAGCCCAAGCTGCCGCGCACGGAACTCCAGACCGAATCGATCGACTTGCCGCCGTCGTTCATCCGGCGCCTCCAGAACGACGCGGCCACCGAAAAGACTAATTCGAGCGCGATCCGTGACTCATCGTCTCCCAACGCACCGCCGGAGTCTGCTGTTCACGCCACGCCGCCAGTGAATCTTCAGACGGCTGGAGCTGCGGATTCACCCGCAATTCATTCTGAATGGCCGAAATACCCGGCTCGAACGTCAGTAGGATCTCGGCCCGTTCCCGATCGGCTGCGGAGAGGACCTCACCAAGCAGGATGGCCGTCCGGCCTTCCACCAACACCTCGATTCGGCTGGCCCCGGCCAACTGTGGAGACCGAATCAACGTCTCCAACGCCTGCTGACCAGTCACCGTCGAATCCGGCGACCCGGACGTATCCAAAGTGAGGTCGAGTCGCGGCGGATACAGCGTTCCGCGGCGCGCGGGCAGCAGCGGCTGATTGATCGACTCAGATCGATCGACGCGTCGCGTCAAGCCCTGCGTGGAGGCCGGAATCTGGCCGCGGGTACGAGCCTGCAGGACACCCAGGAATCGCGGCATTTCGGCGATGTCTCGGCCGACGAAATCCAGCGCCGAACGATTCTGGCGCAAGTACCGTTCGTTTCCCTGCAGCGTCCCGACGTCCACCTGTTCTTCCAACGCGCCGGGACCGGGTCGCCGCGCCAGCGGTCGGCCGACACTGCGTGAGCCAAACATCTGCGCCTGGGCCTGGTCCGCTCCGGCCCACAGAACACACCACACTACGGCCGCGACGGTGAATCGTACATTGCGCATCGGTCTTGCGCCTCGCAGTAAGAATCGCTCGACAAAACCGACTGATCCTACGATGC
>CAYTJV010000817.1:0-2959 GCA_964438165.1 uncultured Planctomycetaceae bacterium
CACGCCCTTCCTTCGTTCCTCAGTCAGGGCGTGCCACCCGACCCGGGGGCTCCGCTTCGCTTCGACCCCGGCCACCCAGCCGGCCACCCGACATGACATTTTGCGATAGACGGACCACTGCGATTTCTCAATGTGAGGCAGGAGGTTTGCGTCCGCCGTTCCAGGTGTCCGGTTTCGGCGTATCGGGGGGCCAGTAACCCTTCGGGTCTTCCTGCCAGCGCTTGCCGCAGAGCCCGGAGATGACGCTCCACTCGGCGGCCCCCAGGTTCAGGTCGGGGTGGTAGATGAAACGCTTGAGTCCGGCGCGCTGGGAGGCCGCCAGAATCCGCTGGAGATCGTGAGCGGGCATGGGATCGCCGGCGTGCGGATTTCTCCCGGTCGAAACCCAGGCAATCACCTTGCTGTCGTCGTCCACGGCATCCAATACACGTCGAGTCTCCGTGTAAACCACTTCGGAGAAGAACTCATCCGGGAAGCCCATCTCCAGATCGCTGAGCGTGTTCACGGTGGGAAGCTGGAGGCCGAAGATGCACTTCACCACGGCGAAGCAGTCCTGTTCGTTCAGCCGGGGATTCCATTTGCCGAGGGTCTGGACCCAGCGGGCGATGGTGCCGTACATGCCGTCGAAGCCGCGGTGCCAGAAATAATGCTTGGGAAAAATGTAGTCGAAAGCGGAATGAATTTTGAGGGAGTCCTGAGTGGTCAGGAGCGAGAAAGAGGCGGTCCGCGGAATCGTCCCCAGCCGGGCTTTACGCTCCATCCCGTCGATTTGCTTGCGGTACGCCGAGACCGTTTGCAGGGTCACTTCCTGGCGGGCGCGGAGCCAGTACAGTGCGTCCTCGTTCAAATCCAGCAGGCTCAATCCGCCCATCAGGCCGCCGGCGGAATAGTACCGAACCATGGCGGGCGTCAGTTGATGCATCCGATTTCTCAGGTGGGCGATGCCGCGTTCGATGCGGCTCAGGTCCTTGCCGAGATACTGAAGCAGCGGCTTCTCGCTCTCGCGCAACTCGAACAGCTCGCCGCCGTGGTGAAAGGCCAGTTCGTAGTGGTGCTCTCCGGCACCGTCGACGACGACTCCTTTGGCCTGCGGAAAGGCCCGCATGGTGTCCTCAATTCCGGCGGCCAGGGAGAGCGCTCCAAACGGGTCCTGCTCAAAGGACCGCGCGCGTCCGCGATGTCCCGGCCCGAAGAACAGGATGTCCCAGCCTCGCGCCGCCGCGTTTTCAACCAGGCCATGCAATTGCTTCTCTTTTTGCGGATCGCGCGGTGCATCGTTGGGCGGATCGACCCCGTACTTGCGGTAGATCGCCGGATCGGGGAGGAACGTCGGGAACTGGGCTCCGGGCCTGGCGTACGTGAAATCGAAACGGGGCACGTCTTTGTAGAAGACCAACGGCCCGATGACGAGGCCCCGCACTCCCCCGTCGGCCCAGGCGTCAAACGTCCGTGGGTAGTCAGAGAGCCATTGCTCCAGCGGGTAGATCATGTACATCCAGGGGACCAGGGGTTTGGTCGGTAACATGGCTGCCTGCGGCGCCTGGGGGACCGCGCGAGCCCGTGGCGATTCCGGCTCGGAGTCCGGCGCCGCGGCCTTTAGGGATTGGCCTCCCGCGATCAGATGAGGCAAGCCGAGGGCGGTTAGCCCCGTCCCCTGCAAGAACGAACGACGACCGATCGGCGTCGGGTGATTATTCGGTTTGGATCGCGACATGCCAAGTTCTCCCTGGGTGCAGTCTCGGCCCAGGAGCTGGGACACGAGACGTTTTACTGGTTATTACGAGCGTCATGCTCAGCATGACCTACGGAACTGTTGCGACGAGCAAGCACGGGCGGGCGATATCAACGGCTACTGGCGGCGGGGAGTCGCCGGCGAGCCGGTTTCGGTTTGGCGCGTCGGACCCGCGGGGATTTCGTCGTCCGAATGGCAACTTCCGCCGGGAGGTGCAATCCTGCGACGAGCCGGCGGATCATCGACAGGCTCAAGGTCCGGCGGCCGCCTCGCACTTCCGACACCTTGCTTTTGCTCCCGATGTAAGGGACCAGGTCTTTAGGCTTCAGTCCTTGCTGTTCCATGCGAAACCGAACGGCGGCAATCGGGTCGGGCGGATCGATCGGGTACGCACTCGCCTCGAATGTCTCCACCAAAAGGAGCAGCAACTCCAATTCGTCCCCCTTCGGCGTCCCCGGCCTGGCGTCGAAAATGCAGTCGATGCGTGCCAGGGCCGCCTTGTGCTCCGCTTCGGTTTTGATCACCTTCGGCTTCATGGACCTGCGTCTCCCGTCAAATCGTTTGGGCGTCGATTTCGTCATACTGTTCGTGCGTCCCCACGAACCGGATATAGATCGTAAAGAAGCTGTAGTTGATCCACACCACAAGCCGGTACTTGTTTCCGCCGATATTGAATACGACGCGGCCATCTTTCAAGATGCTCGCGGTGCCGTAGCGGGCCTTCACGTCGACGGGTGAAGTCCACTCGGCGACTTTGGCTTCTGCGTGCCACGCCTCCAGAGCCATCCTCGAAGCCGGCTCTTTTTCCCAGAAGTCTCTGAGCGTTTTCTTCGAGATGATTCGCATTTCATTTCTACTTTGCTCTTCCGGCGCGGTCAAGACCAAAGTTCCCATTTTGGGAACTATGCGGCCAGTCGCCGACCGAGCCCCCAACTCGGCTTCGCAGCGGCCAAGAGGATATCGTGGCGACTGGACTGGACGAATTCAACTGGCTGTCTATTCATGGGAGTTCGACAGGGATGCGGGGCCATCTGCGGCTCGGGAGTGAGTGGCATCAGCATTCCGCGCGTCGGTCACATCGACCGACGCACGCAAGCTGCACGGGAGCGCCAAGCCACAGAACGTTCCGTTGGTCGGGCTCGCAGAATGCAGACGTTCGGACCAGTCACGAGCGAAGGGAAAGTCCCGAGACGCTCGCCACGCCCTTCGTTCGTTCCTCACTCAGGG
>CAYTJV010000818.1:0-2953 GCA_964438165.1 uncultured Planctomycetaceae bacterium
TCACCCAACCGACCTTCACCTTCACGTCCAGATTCTTGGGATCGCGCTTGTCGCCAATGCCGGCGACCGTCTCCCGCAGTTGATCCGTTCCAATCGCGTAGGAAGCCGGAACAAGGGACCAATCTTCCGCATTGCCGTCAATCCGTGGAATCCTGTCGGCGGGAAACTGAAAGACCTTGAACTCGACCCCGGGACGTTCAAGACCGGCCCCGCATCCAATAGCGGTGAGCAGAAAGAGTAGTGAATGCATGTTGTCACTCCTGAAACAGACAGCACCGCGATTGCGGAATTGCCTCGCCCCCGGCCGACCGCGCGCACCGTCCCCGGCGCCGCCGCACGGATCGCGCATACGCCGACCATCGCAAGCACCGCTACGGGTGATTCTACCGGACCGGTGACCCAAATTGCCAAACAAATCCGGCACACCCGACGGCGAGTCCTCGCCTTGCAGTAGTTTGACGTTAGTCCGTTGGGGTGGTAGAGTACCGGCTCTAAGAGGCTCTAGCACATCGAAGGCCCTGTTGGCAATGAGCGATCGCGACAGCAGACAAAGTCCAGATCAGAAGAGTGTTCCCGACTCAACCTCCACGAGCCTGCTGGGCAAGGCCAAGGCTGGCGAGGGCGAGGCGTGGCGTCGGTTGGTGGATCAGTACGCCCCGTTGCTGTACGATTGGTGCCGCCAGCGTGGTCTGAGAGCCGAAGACGCTGTCGATGTCGCCCAGGAGGTGTTTGCGGCGGTGGCGCGGAATCTCGAGGCATTCCACCGCGACCGGCCGGGCGACAGTTTTCGCGGCTGGTTGTGGACGATTACCCAGAACAAGATCCGCGACCGCTTTCGCGACCGCGAAGGGTTGCCCGAGGCCCAGGGAGGCAGCGAGGCCCAAAGGCGACTGGCTCAGATTCCCGAGTCACCGCCGGAGCCTTCCACGTCGGGCGCGGCTCGGGGCCACGGCAGTCCTCTGGAGCAGCGGGCCGTCGAGTTGGTCCGCGCGGGCGTCGAAGAGCGGACATGGCAGGCGTTCTGGCGGGTGGTCGTCGAGGGGGAGGAAGCGGCAGCGGTCGCCAAGGAGCTTGGGATGAGCGTGCAGGCGGTGTACAACGCTAAGTACCGGATTCGCAACAGGTTACAGCAGGAAGTCAACAGGTTGTCCGAGTGAGAGACTGTCCGGAAACGGGGACTGGCTCCCGGATGTTGTGGGTAGGGATCGGACCTCGCACAAGATGTAGGGTGCCTGTCCCCATTTCCAGACAGTCTCGGCCCGCCGCCCCTCCGATGTGGGCCGGCGAAAAAGTCGTGAGAGATTCCTCCGTTGTTCTTGGAGAGGGGACCGCTTCCAACCGTCGGCAGAAAGGTTTACGCGATGACCGCAACCGATTGTCCTACTCGCGAGGTCCTGTTGGCGTTCCATACCGGCGAGCTTCCCGAGGCGGCAGTTGACGAAGTCATCGCCCATTTGAGCGAGTGTTCGGCCTGCCAGGCGACCCTGAATACGTTCGGCGAGGCCGAGGATAGTTTTGTCGCGCGGCTGCGTCGGCCGGTTGTGCAGGAGTTGTACACCGCCGAGCCGCAGTTTCGCGAGCTGGTCAAACGCGCGAAGGCATTGGTCGCGCCAGGCGATGCCGAAAAGGCTCCGCCCGAGCATCCGAGCAGAGAGCAATTGGCCGCCTATGCCCGGGGGAAGCTGGCCGGATCCGCGGCCGGTCCGGTGGCCCAACACGTCGAGCAGTGCCCCAGTTGCGAGGCGACGCTCTCGAACTTGGACGCGGAGGCAGGAACTTCGGTCGGCAAGAGGCCGAGCGCGGCGGGCCCGCGGCCGCAAGATCTGGCGCCGACCGAGTTGTATGGGGGTTCATCGTCGCCAGCCCAAACGGTGCCCACGCAGTTGCGCGAATATCGGATTCTGGAAAAGCTGGGCCAAGGGGGCATGGGCACGGTCTACAAGGCCCTGCACACGAAGCTCGACAAGCTCGTGGCCCTCAAGGTCCTCCCGGCCGCGGCCATGCAGGATGCGGAGCTGGTGGCCCGCTTCGAGCGGGAAATGAAGGCCGTGGGCAAGCTGGAGCATCCCAACATCGTGCGGGCGATGGACGCCGGCTGCCACGAGGGCACGCATTTTCTGGTAATGGAATACGTCGACGGGATGGACCTGTCGCACCTCGTCAAACGCTCTGGGCCGTTGCGGATCGCGGACGCCTGCGAGGTGATCCGCCAGGCGGCCTTGGGGCTGCGTCATGCCGACGAGCACGCCCTGGTACACCGCGACATCAAGCCGTCGAATTTGGTGCTCAGCACCGACGGGGAGGTCAAGATCCTTGACCTGGGGTTGGCCCTGCTTCAAACGGAACGGATGGCCGGCGAGGACGCTACGAGCCAGGGCCGGGCCATGGGGACGGTCGACTACATGGCCCCGGAACAGGCACGGGACAGTCACCAGGTCGATATCCGCGCCGACATTTACAGCCTTGGGTGTACGTTGTACAAGCTGCTCACCGGCCAGGCGCCCTTCAGCGGCCCTGAGTACAAGAGCAACTTCGACAAGTTGATGGCCCACGTGAGCCAGCCCTTCCCGGCGATCCGGCAATCGCGGCCCGACGTGCCGGAGAAGCTGGCTGCGGTGCTGGACCGCATGGTGGCCAAGGATCGCGACGCCCGCTACGCGAAGCCAAGCCAGGTCGTAGAGGAATTGAAGCCATTCTGCCCGGGCTGCGATCTGGCCGGCCTGCTGGCCCACGCCCGGAAAGCGGTCCAACCCGCGGCAGCCACACCTCCCCCCCCCAGCCGCTCCTGCGGGAAAGGCCGCCGCGGCTGGGCCAGCGCTCGGCGCGGGTCTCCCGACCCCGCCGAAGAGGCCGACCGCAAGGTCTCCCGAATCTGCGGCAGGTCAGCCCGCGGAGCGAGGCTCGGGGAGACCTGTCGGTCGAGGCGAGGGCGAGGTCAGGAGACCTTCGCCCA
>CAYTJV010000819.1:0-2943 GCA_964438165.1 uncultured Planctomycetaceae bacterium
TCAGACGCCGGGCAAGAAGTCGATGAAGATCCGCGTCATCCGCGACGACGGCACTCCGGCGACGGCCAACGAGATCCTGGTGCGAAACATCGTCCGGGTGGTGGATTTCCTGCCCGCCGGCTACGCGGTCGGCATGATTGCCATGTTTCTCAGCCCGCAGTGGAAGCGGCTGGGGGACCTGGCGGCGGGGACGATCGTGGTCAAGGAGGGACAACTCGACTACCGGGCCCAAGCCGACAAGAAATACGAGTTGAGGCCGGCTGCCGTGAGCACCGCCAATGCGGAGCTGAAGCCCGAAGAGCGCCGGCTGCTAACCGGCTTCTTGCAGCGGCGAGTGGAGCTGTTGCCCAATGCGCGGCTGGAGTTGGCCGAGCGATTGGCCCGGCCTCTTTTCGAGAAATACGGCGGACATTACGGCGACGCCGAGAGCTACATCGAGCGGCTGATCGAAGGGCGTCACTATGAATCTTGACGCTTGGCTCAACCAGCGCCGACCGGCGTGGCAACGGCTGGAGGCGATCGTGGATCGGCTTTACCGCCGCGGGCCGCGTCGCACGCCGGCGCAAGACGTCGACGAGCTGACCGAGCTCTATCAGGCCGTCTGCGCCGATTTGGCGCGGCTGCGGGCGGTGGAGGCGGACCCGGCCATCGTCGCTCAGATCAATCGCCTGGTGACCCGCGCCCACGGCCAAATCTACCGCGGCGGCGCGAAGCAGTCGTGGCGTCTGGGGGAGTTCTTCCTCGTGACGTATCCCCGCCTGTTCCGCCAGACGTGGCGATTCAGCCTCGCCAGTTTCCTCATCGCAGCCGCCAGTGCCGTGATGGCCTATTCGGCGGTCCAGAGCTCGCCCGAGGTCGTGGCCGACATCCTCGGCGGGGGCGACCAGGAGTTCTACGGCCCGAAGTCCGTGGCCGATATCCGCGAGCGGTTCGGGCACGAGGGGGATCCAGTGCTTTCGAGTTTCGTGATCACCAACAACATCAAGGTAGCGCTCAGCGCCTTTGCCCTGGGAATTACCTTTGGAATCGGCACCATCTACGCGCTGATCGTGAACGGAGCCATGCTGGGCGGGATTGCCGGCGCGTTTGCCAAGAGCGGGATCGGGTGGCAATTCTGGACGGTAATCCTGCCCCACGGGGGGCTGGCAGGTGGGGCGGTGGTGGGGGTCGGGGGCGGTGGCCTGCGGGTGGGCTAGCCCGTCTGGGCCCCGGGCCAGCGCACGCGGCGAAGGGCCCTGGGCGAGGAGGCGATCCGGGCCATGCAGTTGGCCGTGGGCCTGATCCCAGCCTTCGCCATCGCGGGCATCTTCGAGGGCTTCGTCACCCCAACCGACGCCATCCCCGAATCCCTCAAAGTCATCCTCGGTCTCGCCGCCGCCGCGATCTTCTGGCTCTACCTCCTCGTCGGCGGAAAAGAAAAGGTGACAGGCACCACCTAAAGACGTTTGCGGAGTTTTAGCAGCAGATAGCGGTGTAGGAGCTGCGGGGTCAGGTGACGGGGATCGACGTCGAGCACGTCGACGCCCGATTGGCGCATCCGGGCCAAGGCTTCGGCACGTCGGGCGAGCATCTCCAAGGCCGCGGTCTTGGTAAAGCAATCGGCGATGCCCTGCGGCTCGGCTGCCGCCAAGGCTTCCACCTGGAGGTTCCGCAGCGTAACGCACAGCGGCAGGTGATAGCGGGCGAAATGGGCCGTGTAGGCCAAGAGCATCGCCGAGGCGTTCTTGTCGATCACGTCGGTGAGGATCACGATCAGCGAGCGCTTGCGGTGGCGCAAGGCGAGGAACTTGCAGACCTGTTCGTAGTTGGGCTCGCGCGGCCGGGCCTCCAGCCGATAGAGGGCCTCGTTCATGCGGGCCAGCGCCGCCCGCCCCTTGACCGCCGGAACGTAGGCCTCAATGCGGTCGCTGAAGGCCACCAGCCCGATATAGTCGCCTTGTTTCATCGCCACGTAGCTCAGGAGCAGCGAGGCGTTGATCGCGTAATCGAGCCGGGAGAGCTGATCGACCTGCGGGACCATGAGCCGGCCGCAATCGAGCACCACGAGCACGTCCTGGCTGCGCTCGGTCTCGTAGTTGCGCGTGATGAGCCGGCCGTGGCGAGCCGTGGCCTTCCAGGCGATATCGGCCAGGTCATCGCCCCGCGAATACTCCCGCAGGCTCTCGAACATGCTCCCCCGGCCGCGAAGACGCACGGGCATCAGTCCGATCTCCGCCAACCGGTGGCGCTGGGCGGCCAACTCGTAGCGGGCCAGGTTGGCCACGTTGGGGTACACTTTGACGGCGATCCGGTTGCGGATCCGCTTCTGGCGGATCACCAGTCCCAACTGCGTGTGCCAGCGGAGGAAAACGTCGCCGAATTCATAGAGCCCCCGGCGCGTCGGCCGCACGCCGTAACGCAGCTCCGCCCGCGCCTGGGGGAGGATGGTGCCGGTTACGCGGGTCGCGTCCCGCTCGATCGTCTCCGGCACATCCTCGGTCAGCTCGAATTGGACGGGCAAGGAGGAAAGGTTGTGGATGTCCCAGCCGACTTGATTCACGGCGCCCAGCGAGAGGTGCTCGGGCAGCCTGCGCTCGATGCCGATTTGCCACGCACGGGCCGAGAGCAGAACGCTGAGCACGGCGACCAACACCAGCGCGACATCGTTCCCGAGAGCCAACACGGCCGCCGTCGTGCCTGGAAAGAGAACGAGAACGGGCACGGGCAGGGCCAGCAGGATCAGCAGCTTTCGCGTGGGGAGGAACATGTATTCAACGTTATCCTCAAAGCCGCGGCACCTCGACCCGTTCCAGCACGCGGGCGACGCACTGGTCGGCCGTCATTCCCTCGATTTCCGCTTCGGGATTCAGCACGATCCGATGGCGGAGCACCGGGGGCGCCAGGTCCTTCACGTCGTCCGGGGTGACGTAGGATCGCCCGCGCAACACCGCCAGGCCCTTGCTG
>CAYTJV010000820.1:0-2400 GCA_964438165.1 uncultured Planctomycetaceae bacterium
AAAGGGCCCAACCGAGGTGAAAAAGGCCCTCAATAGCGGCCCGCAAACCCGGTCTGAAACTGATGGCGACGTCCCGGTGGACCGCCGGTCCTCTAGTGATCGCCGCAAAGCGGAGGACCGCCGGAAAGTAGATGTGCCGGCGGCGACGGAACGGCGGCAATTGACGCGCCGTGAGAAAGTGATTCGGCGTCGGCAGATCGATCCCACGACCTGTGAACGCAACTACACTCCCGACGAGATCGAATTCATGACGGCACTGGAGGGGTACAAACGCACAAGCGGGCGGATGTTCCCCACGTGCAGCGAGGTCCTGGAAGTGCTTCGGAACCTCGGCTACGAGAAGCGACCGGTTGTGGAGCCGGCAGCACCGAAACCCCATGCGGCCGTATTCGCCCCCGCGGCCGTGGTCACTGTTCCCATGGTAGCCCCCATGCTGTAACCCGGATTATTCATGGGATCGTAGCCGAATTCGCCAGAATTCGGCTACGCGCACACTGCTCCACATTGCACCCGGTCTCCGAATAATCCGGGGTAAAGCTCGCATCTCAGGCGTTGGATACGCGGCCCGAGGCGGATCCTCCATTATTCTCGGCCTCGCGTTTTCAGTTTGAGATCCCATCGCACCACCACAGTGGGGGTGGCATTCCGGTCTTGCGGCGTCCTGGCGGTGTCGGTATTCTCTTGGCCGCTCTACCGGCGCGAGTTCTCGCGCTCGGGGAACACTCACTCGGTCAACGGAATACGACGTAGGGCTTGACTAGCGTGCGCACATCGTCTCCAGTCGCCTGTCACCAACGTCCCGCCCTTTCGCACCTGGCGTGGATGCTTCTGGGGTTGTGCGTCGTGACCGCCTACCCTGGCTGCGGGAGCTTCTCTTCCCAGGGGCTAAACGCCGAGGGAGTCCGGCTGTTCGAGCAGACCCGGGTTCAGGACGCCATGCGCGAATTCCAGCGGGCCATCGACCACGATCCGAACAACGCCGATGGATACTACAACCTTGCCGCCTGCTACCACCGGCTTGGGGTCATGAATCAACGGGCCTCCGACGTTACCCAGGCCGAGCGATGCTACTACCTATGCTTGGACCGGGCCCCGGACCACCGCGAGTGTTACCGGGGTTTGGCCGTGCACCTGGTTGAACAGAACCGCAGCGAAGAGGCGTTCCGGCTGCTGCAGGGTTGGGCCGATCGAAGGCCCGACTCGCCCGATCCGAAGATCGAATTGGCCCGACTCTACGAGGAGTCCGGAGACCGGAACAAGGCCAAGCAACTGCTGGCCGACGCCCTGTTGGCCGATGCTGCCAACGCACGAGCATTGGCGGCCTTGGGCCGCATCCGCGAGCAGGAAGGGGACGCTGCTCAGGCCCTCAACAATTACCAGCAGTCGTTGTGGGCGAACCGGTTCCAGCCGGAGGTCGCGGCGCGGGTCGCCGGCCTGCAATCGTCGGCGGGCGGCTATGCCGGCTCCCTATCCACCGGGGGTTCGCAGACGGTATCGCGGGGGCTAGCCCCGATCCGCTAGCCGGCTTAGTCCTGGGGCCGTAGCCGAATTCGCCAGAATTCGGGAGGCGGCCAAGACTTACCTCGGCCCGTGTGGCACTGCTTGACCGCTGCCAGAATACGGTTTTCCCGCGATCAGGTGACGTCTTGACCGGCAGCGGTCAAGCTGATTCTATGAAAGGGCGGCTCTCCTGGTGCTATGAGAAGGAAGAGTCAACTTCTACTTCTTCCCCTAACACTCAGGAGAGATGCCTGTCACTGTCTTGCCCGGTGTCACCGGCCGGGCGGGCCCTTCTCCCACTGGGCGGCTTCCGGGAGGGGGAACATGGCAAAGCTCGTCTGGACCGGATAATTGCAAATACATCCCACGGCAAAACAAGGGACGCTTATCGAGCCGACGGAGCCAGTCCCCCCGGAAACGCTCGGTGGATAAACTTGGGGGCGAATGGGAAGACGTAACTCGATGCAAACAAAGGAGTTAACGGCAATCGCTCCCCCGCCGGCAAGAAATCGTGAAAAAAGAGTGTGAACTGGCGAGGTGCGTTGGGCCTTTTCTTGATAGAGGGTCATCTTATGACGCAACAGCCGGCGGAGAGCGGGAGCCATGTCCCGGATTTGGAGCGCGGCGATCCGGAGGCCCTGGGGCGGCTCCTCGATTACTACCGTCCGCGCCTGCGGCGGATGGTGAGCCTTTGGTTGGATCCGGGAGTTCGTGCCCGCGTGGACGCCTCCGACGTAATTCAGGAGGTGTACTTGGACGCGAAGCGACAGGTCGAGTCCTACCTGGAGGACCCTCGCGTGGTGTTCTACGTGTGGCTGCGAGGATTGGCACAGCGGCGGCTGACAAAAATCCACCGTCAGCACCTAACGGCGCAGTGCCGGACAGCCCGCCGCGAAGAAC
>CAYTJV010000820.1:2410-2943 GCA_964438165.1 uncultured Planctomycetaceae bacterium
GAGTCGTCCCTCGTGCTCGCGAAGCGGTTGTTCGCCGGATGGACGAGTCCCAGCGGGGCGCTGAGCAAGAGGCAGCTTCGGCTCTGCGTCCAGAACGCGATGGAGAAGCTCGGGCCGAACGACCGCGAGGTGATTCTCATGCGGCATTTCGAAGAAATGTCGAATCAGGAGGCGGCGCAAGCCCTCGGCCTGTCGGAGTCGGGTGCGACGATGCGTTACGGTCGGGCCCTGTATCGTCTTAAAGAGATCCTCTTGGCCGATCCGGAGCTTGGAGGGCTTTCGCGATGAGCGCCTCCCCGAAAGACCAGCGGCCTCCATCGGCGGTCGCCAGCCGGTCCGATGACTCCCGCTATCTGCCCTACGGTCCAATCGCGGAACAGCTCGAGGCCGCCCGGCGGTCTGGCCGACGGCCCGACGGCGAGGCCCTGGAGGCCGAACCCCCGGACATGGCCAAGGGGAACCGTGGATTCGTGGCCGCCTAGTCCCTCTTGGGAGAGAGCGGGCCTGACGCGGGTGCCCGTGCCCCCGCGCGG
>CAYTJV010000821.1:0-2939 GCA_964438165.1 uncultured Planctomycetaceae bacterium
GAATCCGCATGACCTGCTCCTGGTAAACCATCACGCCGTGGGTCTCTTCCAGGATGTCTTTCATCACCGGGTGCTTGTACTCGGCCTTCTTGCGGCCGTGCTTGACCTGGATGTAGTCGTCGACCATGCCGCCTTCCAGCGGGCCCGGCCGGTACAGCGCGTTGGTGGCGATGATGTCGCGGAAGTGGTCGGGCTTCATCCGCTGCAAGAGGTCGCGAATCCCGCCGCTTTCCAACTGGAACACGCCCTTGGTCTCGCCGCGGCACAAGAGGGCGAAGGTTTCCGGGTCGTCGAGCGGGAAGTTGTAGGGGTCGATCTTCTGGCCGGTGGTCTGCTCGATGAGCTTGACCGTCTTGGAAAGAATCGTCAGGTCCCGCAGGCCGAGGAAGTCCATCTTCAACAGTCCGGCCCGCTCCACGTCGGCCATCGCCCATTGGGTGATGATTTCCTCTTTGCCCTGCACGCGCTGCAAGGGGAGGTACTCGACCAGCGGGCGGTCGGCGATGACCACGGCCGCGGCGTGCGTGCCGACGTTGCGGGCCAGGCCCTCGACCTGCTGGGCCAACGTCAGCAGCTCGCGGACTTCGGCGTCCGAGTCGTAGACCTTCTTGAGATCCTCGCTCTTCTGGAGGGCCTTTTCCAGCGTGATGCCCAACTGGTCCGGAACCAGCGCCACGACGCCGTTGACCCGCGGGATGGGAAGGCCCAGCGCGCGGCCCACGTCGCGGATGGCGGCCCGGGCCGCCAGCGTGCCGAACGTGCCGATCTGGGCCACGTTCTCCGTGCCGTACTTGTCCTTGACGTACTGGATCACCTCGCCGCGCCGCTGCTGGCAGAAGTCGATGTCGATGTCGGGCGCCTCGCGGCGGTGCTCGTCGAGGAATCGCTCGAACAACAGGTCGTACTTCAACGGGCAGACGTGGCTCAGATACAGACCGTAGGCCACCAGCGAGCCCACGCCCGAGCCGCGGGCCGTGGCCGGAATGCCCTGCTCGCGGGCAAAACGGACGAAGTCCCACACGATCAAGAAGTAGTTCGGGAAGCCCAGCTTGTCGATCACGTCCAGCTCGCGCTCCAGGCGATCCATCACTTCTTGGGCGGGTTGCCCGTCGCGGCATCGCTGCGGATCGTCCTGGTACCGCTCGTGCAAGCCCCGCAGGCACAACTCGCGCAGGTACTTCTCCGACGTCATCCCGTCGGGCGGCGCGAACACGGGGAAGTGCCGCTGGCCGATCTCCAGCTCGAGTTCCACGCGGTCGGCGATCTCCTGGCTGTGGCGGAGGGCTTCCTCGTGGCCGCTGAAGACCTCGTACATCTGCTCCGGGCTGCGGAGGAAGAACTCCTTGGTCCCCATTTTCATCCGCTTGGCGTCGGCCCGGAACTTGCCGGTGTTGACGCACAGCAGGATGTCTTGGGCGTCGGCGTCCTCGCGGTCGACGTAGTGTACGTCGCTGGTGGCCACCAAGGGGATGCCCATGCGCCGGGCGACCTCCACGGCGCCGCGCATCGCCACCTGCTGTATCTCCATGCCGTTGTCTTGGATCTCGATGAAGTAGCGGTCGCCGAACAGGCTGCGGAACCACTCGGCCACGCGCATGGCCTTTTCCACGTCGGGCTCCGCGCCTTCGAGCAGCACCCGATTCAACTCGCTCGACGCGCAGCCGCTCAAGCAGATCAGTCCCTCGCTGTGGGCCGCCAGGAGCTGCTTGTCGATGCGGGGACGAAAATAGAAACCCTCCAAGAATGCCGCCGAAGCCAGCTTCAAAAGGTTGCGGTAGCCGGCCGCGTTCTGGGCCAGGAGCGTCAGATGGAAACTGGCCTCCTTCATGCTGCCGGCTTCTTTGTGGAACCGGCTGCCCGGCGCCACGTAGGCTTCGTAGCCGATGATCGGCTTGATCCCCGCCGCTTTCGCCTTCTGGTAGAATTCCAAGGCCCCGTACAGGTTCCCGTGGTCCGTCAGCGCCAGGGCGTTCATCCGCAGGTCCTTGGCCCGCCCGATGAGGCGATCGATGGATCCGGCGCCGTCCAGCAAGCTGTAATGGCTGTGGCAGTGCAAATGGACGAAAGGGGGCACACTCATCTTTCGCTCACGCTTCCGGCTCGCCGACGGCCTTGATGTAGGCGGCCAGCCGGGCCTGCAGATCGATGAGATTCTGCCACTGGCGTTGTTCCAGCCCGACGTGGTCGGAGCGCGACGAACACCGCACGGTCTGGATCAATCCGCGCAGACGCAGATGGAAAAACAAGAGCAACTCGGAGAGCTGGGCTGCCTGGCCGGGTTCGAGGGAGGTGGGTAACTCGGGCGGCATCAGCGTGTGGAGGATCGCCCGCGCATCTTCGGCGTCCCCCCGGTGCAACTCTTCCTCCAGCGAGAAGCTCGGCGTGCGGTCGCCCAATTCTTCCGCATCCAGTCCGACCCCCTCCGACAGATCGGCGCCACGCAGCATGGCCAACCGTTGGGCGATTTCCTCCCGGGCGCCGAACAACAGCAGCGAACGGCCGACATACATCACATCGCCGTAGCGCAAGACCCAGAGCTGGACACTCTCTCCGTTGACCCGCGTGCCGTTGGTGCTCTGCAGATCGGTCAGCACGAGTTTCTCCTGGTCCTCCTGGATCTTCAGGTGGAACCGGCTGACCCGCTCGTCGTTGAGTTGTATCGAGTTTCCCTCCTCGCGTCCGATGGTCACCGGGGTGGGGACGTTCTCGTAAACCTTGCCCCGGTCGGCTCCGTCCAGAACCCGTAAGGTGATCAAAGCCATGGGAGAACCACTGGAAGCAGGGCGGGAAGCAGAAACGCCTGCCAAGGGCGCTGTTGTCTCCCCCCTTATATATCATGCCGGGGAAAGCTTGGTCAAGACGCTGGGAGCCAAGTGCGAGGCAAGATTCCCCGGCAGGCAATTCTCGTTCCCACGATTCTCGTTCCCACGCTCTGCGTG
>CAYTJV010000822.1:0-2923 GCA_964438165.1 uncultured Planctomycetaceae bacterium
GGTGGTCGGGTTGACGCGGATCAAATCGGGGGCGATTGTGCGGATGTCGGAGTTCGGGCCGGAGTTCGAGTTCCGCATTCTGGCCCGTGCTCCGGCGCCCACCGAGCGGCCCGGCGCGCCCGGATTCGCTGAACCCTCGATGCCCGCATGGTCCGCGCAGCCCGCGGCGGGCCCCTCGCTGCCGCCGGGGCCGACGGTGCCCGCGGCGCCGGTGATGCCTGGCCCGTCGGCGCCGGTCGGAGCGCCCTTCTCGCCCGCCCCGATGACGCCGCAGGAGCCGGCCCGGCCCGCCGCTCCAGCGCCGAGCGCGCGCGACACCGGTCGCTTGGCGGTGATGGTCGGGGGCGGCATCTTGGCCTGCTTGATGCTGCTGGTGTTGGTCAAGTTGATGTTGAGTCCAACGGTGGTCGTCTTGCCGGGGGGAGCGACGCCGACTCCCACGCCGACGCCGGCTCCCACGCCCTCGCCTCCCGACACTCCCACGCCGACGCCGCCTCCCACACCGACTCCTTCGAACACCGATCCCCTACTGGCGCGTCTGGAGGGCGCCGTGCTGCTGATCCAGGTGGAGAAGTCGGGTCAGTTCTGGCCGTTTGCGACCTGCTCCGCGCTCACGGAGAACACGGTGCTCACCTCGGCCCGCGAGGCGCTCAAATTGGGCGCCTGGCTGAACGATCCGGGATCGGGTTTCAAGGGTTGGGTCACTAACCCGGCCACGGGGCTGAAACTCCCGGTTCAGAACACCCGGCTCTACGCGGTCTCCGTGAGCTCTCCGGAGAAAGAGAAACCGACCGACTGGCTTTACACGAACCTCGGGCTGGTGACCGTGCAAGGCACGCTGCCGAAAACTGTCGAGCTGGCCAGCCCGGACGAGTTGGCCCAATTGGCCCAAGGAAAGGCCGTCCACGCCTACTGCTACGTACACGAAGGCGATCTGATTACGCCGGAGGACCACTTCGAGCCGCGGGGGACGCCGGGCAAGATCCTGTTCATCAACGTCCATCCCGAGTTTCCCGGCAAGCCGCGCGTCCTGGGCGTCAAGGCCGACTTGCCGAAGTTCCCCCACGGCAGCCCGCTGGTCAACGCCCAAGGCAAGGTCGTGGCGGTCTATAGCGACCCGGTGGCCGAAGCCGCGGGAGAGCAGAAGGGCGGCGCGCCGGGGGCGGAAAACGTCCACTACGCCACGGTGGTGAATCCCGGCGTGATCGACCTGTGGCTGAAGAAGGCCGACAGCTCGGTCTGGGTGTCGACCGCCGATTTGAAGATTCCCGCCGCCGATTCCAAGACTCCCCCAGCCGATTCACCCACCCGCGCCAAGTCAAGGTAATCGTCGATGAGTGGCAGAAGGTATTGTTGAGATTGGCGGCAAACACGGACCGATCAACGCACGGAGATAGAACAATGCACACGCTGCACCTAACGGAGCGGACCGGAAAGGACGGCGTGCTGAACGTCAGCGTCCCGCTCGGAACGCCGAACGCGGCTTACGATGTCGTGCTCGTCGTGCAGCCGAAGGAAACCGATCTTGTGGCGACGCCCCAGGAGTTGGGCTGGCCACCGGGATACTTCGACTTGGCTGGCTCCGTCGACGACGAGACGTTTGTGCGCCCGCCGCAGGGCGAGTTGCCCAATCCCGTCGAGTTCGACTGATGTACTTGCTCGATACGAACGTCTGGGTGGCGTTTCTGCGGCGACCTCATTCGCCCGTCGTGCCGAGGCTTCGCGCAAAGCAGCCGGTGGAGGTGTGTGTCTGCTCGGTCGTTGCGGCCGAGTTGTATTACGGGTGTCTCCGTAGTGCGAACGCCGCCGCCAACCGCGCGAAAGTAGACGCGCTGATGCGCCCTCATCGCAGCCTCCCTTTTGACGACGCGGCTGCGGAGCAGTTCGCCGTGATTCGCCGGCATCTCGAACGCCAGGGCTTGACGATTGGCCCCTACGACCTCCAAGTTGCCGCCATCACGATGGCGAACGCTTGCACTTTGGTGACTCACAACACCAAGGAATTCAGCCGAATTCCAGAATTGCTGTTGGAGGATTGGGAATCGCCGTGAGGCTCGGGCTGGGTGGCACTTCCCCGAGGTCTTGTCAAGGACGTTGTTGGTCAGTCGGCGCGCGCGAACCACGCCCATCGAAGACTCTGGGACGTGCCACCCGGCCCGATTCACCCAAACGCGCCAAGTCAAAGTAATCGTCGATGAGTGGCAAGAGGTATAATAAAATGAAGGTGGTCTACTGGAGGATCAATCATGGCGACTGTGAATCTCGACGATGCCAAGGCCCACCTGCGGGAAATCGTTTCCGGATTGAATCCGGGCGAACAACTGACGATCGTCCAGGCGGGCGAACCGGTGGCGACGCTGACCCGAGCCCGGCCGAACCAGTGGCCGTGCAAGGCCGGCAGCGCGAAGGACACTAAGCACTGGATGGCGCCCGACTTTGACGCTCCGCTCGAAGATTTCCGGGAGTATGCCCAGTGACGAGCCTGTTGCTCGATACGCACACGATGTTGTGGTTCTTCTGGGATGACCCTCAACTAAGCGCACACGCCAAGGCGCTCATCGAAGACGGAAACAATCGAAAACTGATCAGCATCGCAAGTTGCTGGGAAATCGCCATCAAGGTCGGGGTGGGGAAGCTGGACCTTGGCGAATCGAGCCGCTCGTTCCTGCCTAGCGAAATCGCCCGAAACAACTTTGAACTCCTGCCCATCAGCCTCGGTCACGCCACGATGGTCGAGGGGTTGGTTGCGCATCATCGCGACCCTTTCGACCGTCTGCTGGTTGCTCAAGCAATGAGCGAGGGCCTGCCGGTGGTGAGCGCTGACGGCATCTTTGACCAGTACGGCGTCGATCGCCTCTGGTGAACGCTGGCGACGACATCATCATCGGGCGGAGCAAATCGACGAGGACGGCGCTGATCTACG
>CAYTJV010000823.1:0-2919 GCA_964438165.1 uncultured Planctomycetaceae bacterium
CGCGCCGCCCCGGGTATGAGCTGCCCAAGGTCTAGTAGGCGTAGGGTGCTCTGCGAGCACCATTCGAGGCATCGGACCAGGCGCAGCGCCCCGGTGATCGAACTCAAACGAAACGACCGGCGAATAGCGCCCGCCTCGCGATTCAAAGATGGCGCTCACAGAGCACCCTGCTCGGCGGAACAAGGCGACTGTTAGCAACATCACCATGCTATCGCTTCCTGGTCGTGGATGTATGCCAAGCGGCAGAGCGTGGGGTAGTCGAGGGTCTCGCTGAGGAACTTGACGGAACCGTCCCCCATGGCGAAATTCGCGCCTCCCGGATGGTCGCTATTGAAGGCCCAAGCGTAGTTGCCCGGGTGGATCGAAAGAGGCGTGCCGCTATAATTGGTGCGACTATTGATGGCCCACGTGCTCGTTTGGGTCCAATCATACGCAATCGGGGGCGTGGCGTTGTTGCTGTCGACCCGTCCGAACGCGTAGGTGTGATTCCCGGCCAGGGCGAAGGGGCCGAAACAGTCCTTCACCTTTTTTCCGCTGCCGCCGACCCCCTCGCCGCACGCCAGGCTGTTGCTGCTGCCGTCGCTGACCTGAGCCAGGGTGGCCGACTGCTGGGCGCCGAACATGGCTTGACGGATGTCGCCGGTGTTGCCGGTGAACGGCCGCGAGGCCTCGTCGAAAATGCCTCCCGAGAAGAACCAGTTGGTCCGATAGATCCCTTGCGAGGGCGTCCTGGTGCGATCCGTGCCGCTGGTGTTGATGTACTTCTGGCCTTGCGTTGTCGCACTCGGGCATTCCAGCACGCCCACGCGCGTAGCCACAAACGGCGCGTTGATCGAGTCGGGTGCCCCTGGAGGCCCCACCAGATCCGTCACAGAAGTCACCGGAGAGTAAGAGGCAAGGCTGAAACAGTAGTTGAAATTCAGCCGCTCCCACAAGGCCCTTTGCTCCAAGTAGGGAAGCAATAGTGCCCAGCCCGGCGTGTTCTTCACCCCGCCCGCATAATTCGTAGGGGCGATCATGCACGAATTCAGCACGCCGGGCGGGAAGATCCCAAAGGGTTCGTGGTAGGCGTGCAGAGCGATGCCGATCTGCCTGCCGTTGTTCTTGCAGTGCGCTCGCCGTGCCGCTTCCCGAGCCGCTTGCACGGCCGGCAGCAAGAGCGCGATCAGCATCCCGATGATCGCGATCACCACCAACAGTTCGACCAGCGTCAACCCGACTCGTTCGCCGCGTTTCATCGGACGTCCCCCAGGAACTTGACCCAGCGGCCAAACCTGGCCTGCACGCGCCGCGCCGCCACATGGGCGTTATCCTGCGCCGCTTTCCCACGGAAGTCAACTACCCGCAAGCAGCAGGTTCACTTGCCATTTGTCCGTGGATGGGCTGCCGGTTCGCCGCGCGCATACTCGACCAGCCGCAGATAGTCCTCCTGGCGGGATTTCCACCGAGCCGTGCGTTCCGCCCGAGAGTAGGTGCGAATGGGGCCTGATCCCATGGGGATGACAATGCCCTGCATGCGCTCTGGCAAATAACAGGAGGTCGAGTTCAGGCTGAAGAGCCCCACTTTTTCTTTCCAGTACATGTGGCAGTGAAGACACGTTTGAACCACCGATTGCTGTCGGCCGAACGCGCCCCAGTCGCGGGATCCGTTGAGCAGCGTCCGAAAGGTGGGCGCGTCGTCGGCCTGCCGGTCCAGGCCCCCGTGCTTCAGACCGTCGAACAGCAGCCGGCGCCGGACCACGTACTGGGTGGCAATCAAGCCGCGGCCCGTATTGGTCTGGGGGTCCGGGGTGCCGTCCACATTCTTGTAGACGAACAGATGCACCAGCTCGACAACCTGCGTGGGGACCGGATCCAGCCGGTCGTCGGAGACCAGCATGAATTGGACAATGGCCGCCTCGGTTCCCACGGGGATTTGCCGCAAGTTGGGTTTGAGCAGCGGATGACCCTCCCGGGCGCTCCTTTCCCAATCCACGCCCTCGCGCTGCAGGTAGTCGAGGTAGTCCTCAACTGCGCGGCGGCCGCCCGGGAAACGCCAAAACATGCGGTAGTAGGACCGCCCGCGGATGCTCAAGCCAAGGAACATCTGCTGGCCCTCCTCCTGGTCCCTGCGGAGCGGTTCTGGCGACGTGTCGATCTCCACCCACTCGTCAGGCCGGGTGAGCAGGCCGGGCGGGAGGTAGTTGCGCTTGGAATCGAACTCGTGCTGCGCCGGAAAACGGCCTGAGCGGATCGCCGCCGCGTAGTTATCCGGCAAGGCTCCGATCACGGACCTCGGCAACGCGAGCCGCTTGATGATGACGGCCAGTTTCCGACAGAGTGTCTCGCGACGCCCGATGCGTGCCGGGTCGGCCTGGAGTTCTTCCGGTCCGATATCGTTATCCGGGTGCCCCTGGAACGTGTTAATCTGGTAGTCCAGGACGGTCGAGCGGCGTCTGGCCAGATCCGGATCGTTGAAGCGGGCGATGTTCTGGGCGACGAGATGGTCGAAGACGGCCCATAGGTCGCGTTGCAGGAAAGCCCGCTTCAGAGGATCGTCGATGAGCCGTTCCCCATGGGTGTCGAGGAACTCGTCCAGTAGCCTGCCCGCACGCTCGAACGTCGACGGCTCGGAATAGTACCGCGTCTTCTGCCACGCCGGAAGCGCAAACGCGTCGCCCCCTTCGATGCGTTTGACCACCGGGCCCAGGGGCAACTCGCCGCTGCGCAGCTTGCGGTCCCATTCGTCCAGCTTGGTCGAGTCCTTCGGGTACTCCGGCCGCGACGGAAGCTCGCTCGGCCGGATGTAGAACGCGCCAAACAGGCGGTTCCAAAGGTGCTCCGGGTTGGAATCATAGAGAGGCAAGGGCTTGTCGCTCTTGAGAGACCCGCGCAGCGGACCTTCCCGGTAATACCAATCCTCCGGCCCCGCGGCCGAAC
>CAYTJV010000824.1:0-2918 GCA_964438165.1 uncultured Planctomycetaceae bacterium
TCGCGCCAAACTCATCGAAACGCTCGCGACAATGATGTCGCTGACGGTGAACGAGCCCGGGCCGGTGGAGCCGTAGCTTTGCATCGCCTCCACCGCCTTGGCCGGTCCCAACACCTCGTACACGCTCTCGTCGCGATCCGCGTGCGCTTGGCGGAAATCGTGCAGCGGGAGGTCCGAGAGGCGGCAACCGCGGTCCATGGCCTTGCGCACCAGCCCGCCGACCAGGTTGTGAGCGGTCCGTTGCGGAATGCCGCGCTGGATCAAGTGTTCCATAAGGGTCGTGGCGTCGAGATGCCCCCGGTCGAGCCGCTCGGCAATCGCTTCGCGGTCGAGCACCGCCCCAGCCACCAGCGGCGCGGCCAGTTCCAGGGATGCCTTCACCGTGTCGAAGGCATCGAACAGCGGCGGCTTGTCCTCCTGGAGGTCTCGATTGTAGGCCAGCGGCAACCCCTTGACCAGCACCAACAGCGTCTGCAACCCCCCCACCACCCGAGCCGTCTTGCCGCGAATCAGCTCCAGCACGTCCGGGTTCACCTTCTGGGGCATGATCGAGGAACCGGTGCAGAAGGCCTGGGGCAGCTTGAGGAAGCCGAACTCGGCGGTCGACCAAAGGATCCACTCCTCCGCCCATGTGCTCAAATGGACGGCCACGAGGGCCAGATCGAAGGCGAATTCGAGGGCGAAATCGCGGTCGCTCGCGGCATCGAGGCTGTTGGCCGCCACGGCCTCGAATCCCAAGAGGCGTGCGACTTCTTCCCGGTCGATCGGCAGGCTCGTGCCTGCCAGGGCCGCGGCCCCTAGCGGCAAGACGTTGGTACGCCGGCGGCAATCGGCCAATCGCTGCCGATCGCGCTGGAGTTTTTCGCAATACGCCAGCCAGTAGTGCGGCGCCAAGACCGGCTGTGCCCGCCGCGTATGCGTATAGCCGGGCAGGATGACATCGAGGTCGGCTTCGCAGCGATCCACAAAGGCCCGCTGCAAGGCCGCCAGCCGTTGGTCGATCTGGTCGATCGCCTCCCGGACCCAAAGCCGCAGGTCGGTGGCGACCTGATCGTTTCGGCTGCGGGCGGTGTGGAGCTTGCGGCCGGCGTCGCCGATCCGCTCAATCAGGGCCCGCTCGATGTGCATGTGGATGTCTTCCAGCTCGATCGAGAACCGAAAGGCACCCTGCTCAATGTCTTGGCGGATCTCGCTCAAACCCTGCACAATTTGGTGGCATTCCTCGTCGCTCACCAGCCCGACCTTGGCCAACATGCGGGCATGGGCGATGGAACCGGCAATGTCGTGCGCATAGAGTCGGCGGTCGAAGCTCACGCTCTCGGTGAACTCCTCCACCCGGCGATCGGTCGCCTCAGAGAACACGCCACCCCAGGCCTTCTCGGTCACGCTCGTCCCCGCACGGCCAAAGGAATCTTCGGAAACGCAAACTCATGTACTCTAAACAGGTTACGACGAGATGTCAACGTGTGTGTCGGAACCCCTCGCGTATCGCCGCTTTGGATCTTACGGTACGTTGGGGAGTTGACACCGCACCCTCGTGGTTCTACTGTGATTGGAATTATCTCGCGCCCGGGCATACACTTGGAGAAGAAGTACAGCACATGCCGGCCAAGGGCTACTACGAATTCGACGGAATGGCCCCGTCCGGCGAGGGGAAGGCCACCTTCCGGGTTGCCAAAGACGGCTTAGTCAAACACTTTAGGGAGACGGGAAACTCCGGGAGACGGCTATGGCCACAGGACTGAATGAATACTTGCGCGACTTGCAGCAAGCAAAACTCGGCGAGTTCAAACCTGAGCCGTACTACGAGGCTGACTGCGATTCAATTATTTTCTATGCGAGAAACGAGCCGTCCTATGCCAAGCGGCTGAACAGCCTGCTGACGCTTTTCCTTTCAACCGCGGATGACCGACTCGTCGGTTGCGAAGTGAAAGGAATCCGGAACATGTTGCGGCTCTGCCGTGCATTCAATGTGATGGTCCAGGACCGGCGAGTGCCGCTCGGCATGTTCTTGGCGTTCGCGCTCGTCGAGGAAACGAAGGAACCGGATCTTCGGGGGCGCTACCAGGACGCACTGCAAGAAGTCAGCCGCAACGTGCAACTCGACATCGACAAGCTGGTGCCCGCCGCGTAGCCGTCTACGGTTATCGACACTAAATCGCGACACTGCCGCAGGCTTCAGACGGCGAGGGGCGCGCCGCCTCCAATCTGGGCTGCCGAGGAATGCCGGCAGCCCGCTTTTTGCGCCAGTGATTCTCAGTTGGGGCATTGGGGCACTCCCCCGAGGTCCCGCCACTTGAACACTGCGATGGAATCGTGCTAACATCGAGGGATTTTACAGGGACCAACCCCCGTCTCGTGGTGGGAAGCGATGGCGGGGTAGGGCCGCGGTGGGCAGCGTCAAAATCCAGGAAAAGGAATCCGCGTCGTGCCGCGTCGGGATGATATACACAAGATACTGCTGATTGGCTCGGGCCCGATCATTATTGGGCAGGCGTGCGAGTTCGATTACTCCGGGACCCAGGCATGCAAGGCCCTTCGGGAGGAGGGGTATAAGGTCGTGCTGGTCAACTCGAACCCGGCCACCATTATGACCGATCCGGAAATGGCCGATCGGACGTATATCGAGCCCCTGACCTGGGAAATCGTGGCCAAGGTGATCGAGATCGAACGGCCCGATGCCTTGCTGCCCACGTTGGGGGGGCAGACGGGTCTGAATCTGGCCATGGATCTTGCCCGACACGGCGTGCTCGACAAGTACGGCGTGGAAATGATCGGGGCCACCGTCGCGGTGATTGCCAAGGCCGAGGAGCGCGACCAGTTCCGCCTGGCTATGGAGAAGATCGGCCTGGACGTGTGCCGCGGCCGCACGGTGCGCACGTTGGAAGAAGCCCGCCGCGTGGTGCAGCGTGCCGAAG
>CAYTJV010000825.1:0-2897 GCA_964438165.1 uncultured Planctomycetaceae bacterium
GGAGACGATCGTCCGCCTCTGGGACGACGAGGCGTTCCACTGCCAGCAGAGCGAGAAGGCCCGGCGGCAGGCTGAGCGCTGGCAGCCCGATCGGCTTCGCCCATTGTATGCCGACTTCTTCGGCAGTGTCCGGCCGCAGCCTTGCCCGCCGATCCTAACCTAAGACTTCGGAAGTCTGCTCGGCCAAGGCCCGCAGCCTCCCGCCGATCGTGCTCGGAGCACCGTATATCTCCGTGATTACGCCCGTGTACAACGGCATGAAGACGCTGGAGCGGGCCGTCCGGTCGGTGATGGCGCAGACGTTCGGCAATTGGGAGCTGCTGCTGGTGGACGATTGTTCCACCGATGGCTCGCGCGGGATCGCGGACGCTTTGACGGCGGAAGACCCACGAGTGCGAGTGATCCCGAAGAGCGAAAACACCGGCACCGGGGCGACGCGAAACGTCGGCCTCCGCTCCGCCCGCGGCCGGCTGGTCACCTACTTGGACCAGGACGACGAGTACGATCCACGGTACTTGGAGCGCGTCGCCAGTCTGGGCGACCAGGGCGACGCCTTCATCTTCGGCTACGAGTTCATTTACGACGACGAGCCCCAGCGGCCTGTCGAGCGATGGCGGCCGGAGCTGGTGAAAAGTCGCCTCCTGGCCTGGAACATCGTGACGCCGCTGGGCATTGCCCATCGGCGGGAGTGGGTCGACAAAGTGGGCGGGTTCAACGAATTGGTCTGGATCGAGGAGGACACAGACCTCCTGAAGCGGTTTGCCCGCGCCGGGGCGAAATTCGTCTTCCTACGCGAAAAGAGCGGCCGCTATCACGTGCGCCGGTCGAGCCAGGCCCGGGCTCCCAAGCTGAATCCGCGGCAGCAAGAGTTAATCGAGCAGAACTGGCGTGCCGGAAGGCCGATCTACGGCGACCGGCCGCCGGGCGTGAAGACCAGGGAAATCCGCAGCATCGCGTATGTCTCGCCGCACGGGACGCTCGACGGGACGAGCGAGGCTGCGATTACCACGTCGCAGTTGATTGAACTGCTTCGCAGTCTGGGCTTCTCTTGTCAAGCGTTCTGCGGCTCAGAGCGCGAAGGCCATAAAGAGGTGCTGTTCTTGGAGAAGAACCACCCCGATGTCCTTTTGCACTTCGGCGCCAATCCGATCTGTGAGACGCTGCTCGCCGAGGCGAAGACCCGCGATATCCCCGTCGTCTTCTGGCTTCACGACCTTTGTTATACCGATCGCAGCGCCCTTCGGCTGGCGGATTACGTGGTCGTGCCCACGGAGTTCGCCCGGCAGCACTATTGGGAAACGCTCGGGCTGGCGTGTTTCATGCTGCCGGACGTGGCAGACGCGGAGCATGCGCCGACGGCAACTCCGCTCTACCGCGAGTTCTTCCGCCAAATCTTCCTCCAGCCCGGCCCGCCGTATATCCCCAATCGTACCGGGGCCCTTGTACGGACGGGCGTGTAGGGCGCCGAGCGAAGCGAGTGTGTCCTTTCGGCAAGCGTGCGTATTGGATTAGCAGTAGACTCCGCTCACATGATTTCCTTGAGCCGCCCGGCCAGCTTCAAGCCTTCCTCGGGGGAAGGGGTGGCCTTGACGATCTCGTTCATCGGGTGCGGCAAGTTGGCCTCGGGGTCGATGCCCAGCAGTTCGTAGATGCTGCCGATGAGATCGCCCGGATAGACGGGCCGATCCTTGACCGTCTCTGCCTTGGCATCGGAGGCGCCGACCACCTGGCCGCCCTTGAAGCCGCCGCCGGCGACCACGGCGGAGAAGACTGCCCCGAAATGGTGCCGCCCGCCGTTCCAGGGCGACTCCCAGGCGACCTTCGGGGTGCGGCCGAACTCGCCGCAGCACCAGACGATCGTGCTGTCCAAAAGCCCCCGGTCCGACAGGTCGGAAATCAGCGTGGCCACCCCCCTGTCCAGATTGGGCAATAGTCGGCGCATGCCCTGGAAGTGGTCCTTATGGGTGTCCCAAACGAACTGGTTGACGGTGACGAACTTGACTCCCTTTTCGATCAGCCGTCGCGCGGCCAGGCACGACTGGCCGAAAGTGTTCCGGCCGTAGCGAATCCGCAGGTCGTCCTTCTCCGAGGAGAGGTCAAAGACCTTGCCGGCGTCGCCGATGATCAGGTCGTAGGCGCCTTTCTCGGCGTCCTTGGCGGTGACCAGTTGGGGATTGTCCTGAAGGAGCCTTGCGAGCGAGTCGGCCCGTTCGAGCCGGTCGCGGCGGTCTCTCTGCTGATCGTCGGACATTCCGGGCGCGACGATCCCTTCCACTTCGAACCGGTAGGAATTGGGGTCGCCGCCCGTGGCAAATGGCTTGTACTTGATTCCCATGAAACCGGCCTCGGAGAACCGGCCTTGGGGCTGCGTGAGCACGACGTAGGGAGGAACCAGGCTCTCCGATCCTTTCTCGAAACCCTTGAAGGCGGTGACCACGGCGCCGACGGCGGGATAGACCAGCCGTCCGCCGGGCTGGCGCCCTGTCTGCACCATGTAGGCGGCGGTCTCGTGCCCATTGTCGCCGTGGGTCATGCTGCGGATGATCGAGTACTTGTCGGCCACCTTGGCCAACTGGGGGAGCAACTCGCCGATGCGGATCCCCTTAACGTTGGTCTCGATGGGGTGGTTCAGCGGCCCGGTGTAGTCGCTGCCCGACTCCGGCTTGGGATCGAACGTGTCGGTGTGGGTGGGCCCGCCGGATAGCCAGATCTGGATGACCGCCTTGGCCTGGCGGCCGGACGAGGACGGCTCGGCATCGTCCGGCTCGGTCCTCGCGGCGCGCTTTGGGGCGGCCGCCGAGCAGAGTTGCTGCCCCAGGAGGAGCCCACCCAGGCTCATCGCCCCGCGCTCGAGCAGCTCGCGGCGCGAGACCCGCTCGCAGTTCAGCGAAACGTTG
>CAYTJV010000826.1:0-2890 GCA_964438165.1 uncultured Planctomycetaceae bacterium
ATCTTGTGGCATCTACGCGGAAGTCTTGCTGTAGAGCTAATCCCGGCCTGACCCCGATTCCCCCTCTCGGCGTGAGTTGCCGAGCGTAATTCTGATTGAGACGGCCCGCGTCCGCGAGACGGTCGCAGCAGACGACTCCGTGCCAGGCTCAAGCGGGCTTGGACGGCTGCCGGTAGGCAGACGTACATCACGAAGGGATGGGTAGGGGTGCCGCCGCACGCGAAAAGAACGGCGCGAACAACCTCGCAAAACATGACCGCGACAACCGAAGTCCACAACCCGTTCCGTCCAACCAATACGAACCGTCAACAAAAAGCGAGCATTAGCTTTGGCGCAGAGCGTACACAAAAAAATCGGCCGGGAGGCCCTTGACTCCAAGGGCTCTTTCAGGGATGGGGACACACCCCGAATCGCGAAGATTGTCTTCCGGGCGACCCTTACAGATACTCCGCGAACAGCTCTTTCGACGGCCCAGAGATGACGACTTCGGACACGAGCAGTCCGCGGTCGCGGGCCACTTGGGCCGCGACTTGGACGCCGGCCCGCACGTTGGCCACGCTCCCGGTCATCAAGCACAGCCCCTTGCCGCCCAACGCCATGGCCACATGGATCCGCAGAAGGGTCACGCGCGCGGCCTTGGCGGCCGCGTCGGCCGCGGCCAGCACGCTCGTGCCGCTGAAGGTCTCGATAACGCCCAATGCCCCGGTCTCGTTGCCGTCGAGGACGACCGATTGCCCCAGGGCGGGAAACACGGATTCATGCACGTTGGGGATCACCAGATGATCGATAATCGCCTCGCCAGCATGGGTCAGGCCCGCCTGGACCGAGGCCTGCACGTCGCTCACCGATCCGCCGACCACGATCAAGTATTTCCCGGAGCAAATCGTCCTGGCGATCAAGAGTTCGACCGATCCGGCCTTGAGCATCTCGTCCTCGATCTTGTAGCCGATCCCGATGCTCGAAAGCTCGATCGCGCCGATCGCACGGGGAGTATTCGTGGGCATGAGTTGTCCTTTGGAGGTCTTGGGGCTTTGGCCTTTGGTCTTAGGTCTTGGGGCTTTGGTCTTGGCTCCGCGACTTTGAGGTTCAGGGTCTATAAGCTCAGAAATCTCCGAAGGTCGAAGACCCAAGGCCCAAGACCTTCGCCCCTAAGACCTAAGACCCATTCTTCTCGATCCAAACCACCCCTTCCGCCACCTTGGTCACCGTGCCGTCGATGGAGGCGTGGACGGGCGCTCCCAGGGCCGGCTTGCCGTTGACGACCGGCGGGCAGCCGACCATTTGTCCCTTCTTCACCCGCTCGCCTTCCTTTACCACCGGCTCGCACGGGGCGCCGAGGTGCTGTTTCAGTTTGATGCCGACCCGGGCGGCCTCCAGCAGCCGCTCCTCCAGCGGGCCGACGTTGTGGAACTGCGTCAGCCCCAGCTTGTGGAACAGCCGGTGCATGGGGGCCTTGCGGTTCTCCAGGTGCAGCTCCGGCCGGCGGGGATTGAACGGCGGGTTCTCCCAACGTCTCGTCTCCGCGGCCAGGCGGCGCTTGTTATGGGTGCAAACGTTTTTCGGGTCCAGGTCCTCGGGGCAGGAGTACAGACTGCACAGGTTGCACTCGCAGCAGAACGACGTGCCGATGACGTTTACCTCGCCGATCTGGTTGAACCCCAGGCTCCGCATGGCCCGGTGCGGCTCGATGGGATGTCCCAAGAGCCAGCGCGGGCACAACTCGGTACAGAAGCTGCACTGATCGCAAGCGCTGCGTCCGATGCGGGCAATCTGACTCCAATCCTGGCGACGGCGGCGAACGACCACGTGGTCGTCGGGCAGGACGATGATCCCGCCCGTGGTCTTGTCCACGAGCGCCTGATGGTTTTCCTCCAGCCAGCCCATCATCACGCCACCGACCATGTAATTGGCGTCGGGGATGGTAGGGCCGCCCGCGCTAGCCACGCACTCGGCGAGCGTCACGCCGACGGGCACGCGCAAGGTAACGGGATTGGCCACTGCCCCCGCCACCGTCAGAAACTTCTCGGTAACGGGCTGCCGATCGGCCAGGGCCACGGCCACGGCGGTCTCCACGTTCATGACCACCGCGCCCACGGCCAGCGGGATTCCCCCGGGCGGCACGACCCGGCCCAGGCAATCGTAGACCAGGATGAACTCGTCCCCTGCGGGATAGGCGTCGCGGAGCGGAATGATCTGAACGTTCACCGCCAGCTTTGGTTGCAGGAGCGCGATCACGTCCTCGTATTTTCCCTTGATGCCGATGACCCCCCGTTGGGCCCCAACCAAATCAACCGCAATAGCCAGTCCTTCCAAGACCTGGTCGGCGTAGGCCCGGAGCACCTCTTTGTCTTTGTGAAGCAGCGGCTCGCACTCGGCGGCATTGATGAGGACCGTGTCGGCTTTTCCGCCCAGCTTGACATGGGTGGGGAATCCAGCGCCCCCAGATCCAACGACACCTGCCTGGGCGATTTGTTCTTGGGTGATCTTACGCATTACAGCCTCTGGGCAAACTCCGAGAACATCGTGCTAGTATACCTCCGTCTGTCGAGGGCGGCCAATGGTAACCACCATCTGTCGGGGGGATTGGTGGGCTTGGAAGCCTACGGCTGCCCATCGCGGTCTTGGGATAGGCGCTTAGCAAGCGGACGGGTTTTTCGCTGCTGCGGCTTGCTCCCCGGCGATCACCAGTTCGTGGGCCGTTTTTAGATCGCTGACCAGGTGCGTCCAGAGCCGCAGGGTGGGCTGGCGCAAGAGCGGGATGAGGGCCGCGGTTTTGGTTCGGCCGCATTCATGGCACGGGCCGGCCAAGAGGACCACGTACTTGTCGGGCTGCTTGACCCGTTGGACCAGCGCCGAAGGCTCGAAAAGGGTAACCGCCTGCACCGGACAT
>CAYTJV010000827.1:0-2868 GCA_964438165.1 uncultured Planctomycetaceae bacterium
GGAGGCCGTCGGGCGGGCGGTAACCTTCGCCGACCAGGCCGCGCTGGGGTTCGGGAACGCCCGCCTGCGAGGGCAGGCCGAGGGGCTGGCGGTGGCTGCCGAACGCAGCCGCCTGGCGCGCGATTTGCACGATGCCGTCACCCAGACCCTCTTCTCCGCCAGTCTGATCGCCGAGGTACTGCCGCGGCTGTGGGAGCGGAGCCCAGCCGAGGGGCGGCGGCGGCTGGAGGAGTTGCGCCAACTCACGCGTGGGGCGCTGGCCGAAATGCGGGCGCTCCTACTGGAGTTGCGCCCATCCGCTCTGGTAGAGGCGAGTTTCGGAGATTTGTTGCGCCAGCTGGCGGAAGCATTCACCGGCCGCACGCGTGTGCCGGTCGCTCTGCAGGTGGAGGGGCAGTCTGAATGGTCGAGTATTTCGGGAGGGTAGCTACGTGAAGGCAGGCGCTCGTCTCACACGAACCGATCCGAGCCAGATCAAAGCGACGATGAGCAGGGTCAATACCAGGGTCGCGCAGGCAGAGGCCATACCCGTGCAGGCCAAGCAAAATTTTGCCCGCGTGAAACCGCTGCTGGCGGAACAGGCGGTCAGCCAAAAAGATGTGGATGATGCGGTGGCGGAGGAATTGGCTGCCAAGGCGGCGCTGGAAGGAGCCAAGGGCGATCAGGTCAAGGCCAGATTTGATCTCGACAACACGCTCATCACGGCGCCTATCAGCGGTCGGATCGAGCGGAGTCGGCTCTACGAAGGGCGCCTCATCTCCGCGCAGACCGATCTACTGACCACGATCCACCAGTTAGATTCCATGTGGGAATGTCCAACGACATCTACTTCCAGATCGGATTGGTCACGTTGATCGGACTCTCCGCCAAAAACGCAATTCGGATCGTCGAGTTCGCCAACAAACGCTATGAAGCCGGACACTCCTTGATCGATGCCGCGATGGAAGCCGCCAGAATTCGGTTCCGGCCGATCGTGATGACCTCGATGGCCTTTATTCTGGGCGTCGTGCCCGCTGGTCCTCGCCACCGGCGCGGGCGCAGCCAGCCGCAACTCCATCGGGACCGGCGTATTCGGTGGGATGCTCGCCGCGACGTTCCTCGCGATCCTCTTCGTGCCGCTCTTTTTCACGTTGGTCCGGAAGCTATCCCAGCGCGTCGGCAGTCGACGAGCGGCAGTGCCTGGGACAACGGGGCCCCTGTTGCAGGAAAAAGGAGAGTTCTGATGCGCAGTCTAATTGTGACAGTGCTGGCCGTCCTTCTCGCATCGTGCGCCGTGGGGCCGGACTATTCCCGTCCGGACATCCCGACCTTCGATTCGTTCCGCATGGCGGAGAAGGATGGCGGAGCAGCGACATCCATTGCCAATCTGCCCTGGTGGGAACTGCTGAAGGATGAAGAGTTGCAAAAGCTCATCCGGATCGCGCTCGAGGAGAACAAGGACTTGAAACGAGCCGTAGCGGTCGTCGAAGAATTTCAGGCACGCTTGTTCATTGCACGCACGGACTTCGCTCCCCAGATGAGCGCGACGGTCAACGCTCCGTCCTTCGGCAGAAAGGCGGGCTTCTTGTTCCCGGGGTTTCCCAACCCCTTCAACTATTACCTGCAGGGCAACCTCTCCTGGGAACTCGACATCTGGGGTCGCATCCGCCGGTCGAACGAGGCCGCGCGAGGAGACTTGCTTGCGCGCGAGGAAGGCCGTCGGACCGTGATTCTCCAACTCGTCAGCGGCGTGGCCGAGGCCTATTTCGATTTGCTTCAATTCGACATGCAGCTGGATATCGCCAGACGGACGCTGAAATCCCGGGAGGAATCGGTTCGTATCGCCCAGGCTCGTCTGCGCCAGGGCGTTATCTCGAAGCTGGATGCCGATCAGTTCGAAGCCGAACGGGCGAATGCGGCGGCGCGCGCGGCCGAACTTGAACGGCAGATGTTGCAGAAAGAAAACCAGCTCAGTATCTTGCTGGGACGAAACCCGAGCCAGATCGCGCGAGGTCACTCCCTGACCGAACAGGTCATGCCGCCCGCGGTGCCGCCCGGTCTCCCATCGGAACTGTTGCAGCGCCGTCCGGATATCGTCCAGGCCGAGCAGAATCTCGCAGCGGCGACGGCGAGGATCGGCATGGCGAAGGCCGATCGGTTTCCCAAGCTCAGCATCACGGGACTTCTCGGCGTGGCCAGTCCCCAGTTGTCGCGTCTTGTCGCCGACGAGACGGCCTTCGGCGTCGCAGGACCCAGCGTGACTGGACCGTTGTTCAACGCGCAGATCTTGGGATTTCAGCAGGAAGCCAACGAGGCGCAAGCTCGTCAGGCGGTCGCCCAGTACGAGCAGTCGATTCTGGTCGCGTTTCGAGAAGTCGAAGACGCGCTCGTGGCGGTGCGCACGGCCCGCGAACAGCGGGAGGCTCAAGTGCAGCAAGTGGAGGCATTGCGTTCGGCCTTGCACCTGGCCAACCTTCGCTACAAAGGCGGCCTCGCCAACTATCTGGATGTCCTCATCGCCCAACGAAATCTCTTCGAGGCAGAACTGGCGTTGACCGGAACCCACCGACTTCATCTCGTCTCGATCGTGCAATTGTACAAAGCGCTAGGTGGTGGATGGTCGCCGGACGAGGCGGCTCACGAGCGTCCAGGTGTGTCTGTGCCACGAGAGAGCAAGGGATGAGGTGATTCGAGGCAGACGAGTTCCCACCGACGGTCAATTCATGACCTTCACCTAGGAGGCAGCCATGACGAAGCGCACGGCACAGAAAGAGGACACACCGCGGATGAAGCGCATTATCTTCGGAAAAGGAGCGGCCGCTTCTCGCGGGCCATCGCAGGGTGAGATCGAGCGGCGCGCCTACCAGATTTTCCTCGAACGCGGCGGTA
>CAYTJV010000828.1:0-2857 GCA_964438165.1 uncultured Planctomycetaceae bacterium
CGCTGTGTCGAGCGGGGGATCAACTACGTCGACGCCTGCTGCGGCGAAGAGATCATGGCCTACGCTCACGCCCTTCGCGGCCGACGCGACAAGATGTACTTCGGCTACTCCTGGCACGTCAAGGAGAGCCGCTTCCCCGATTGGCGCCCCGCCAAGAAGCTCCAGCAGGGGCTCGATGAAGGGATGAAGGAGGCCGGCCTGGAGTACGTCGACCTGTGGCGGATCAGCCTCCTGGTCGACAGCCACCAGCACACCGGCACGGAGCTCGACGAAGTGGCCGCAGCCCTCGACTGGGCCAAGAAGACCGGCCGGGCCCGCTTTATCGGCGTCTCGGCCCACGACCGGCCGCACCTGAAGAAGATGCTCGATCAGTACCCGAAGCAGCTCGAAGTCATCCTCACGCCGTACACGGCGAAGACCAAAGTGGTCGAAGATGAAAGCGGCCTCTGGGCGGCGATCCGCAAGGCCGATGTGGGCTGGTTCGGCATCAAGCCTTTTGCCAGCAACTCGATCTTCAAGGGCGACAGCTCCCCGGACAGTCCGCACGCCGAGGCCGACAGCCGGCTCGCCCGATTGACGATCCGCGCCATCCTCTGCAATCCGGCGATCACGGCGCCCATGCCCGGCATGATCTCGATGGCCCAGGTCGACAACGTGGCCCTGGCCGTCAAAGAGCGCCGGCAGCTCGACGTGGAAGAGAAGGCCGAACTGGATCGGGCCACCGATCGCGGCTTCGCCCACCTGCCCGAGCACTACCAGTGGCTGAAGGACTGGGAGTACGTCTGATCGGGAAACACGTCTGATGGCACTCGCCGGTCGTAGGGCGCGCAGGGCGTCGCGGCTCTGAGGGCATCTTGACATGCGTTACCGTACATGGTAACATATTGTAATAAGCAAGATTCGGCGCGGCGGGTACATCTTCGTGGCGTGGATCGGCGACCACGGGAGGCATGTCCATGTATACCGGGACGGAAAAGCCGTGCTGAAATGGGATCTGGAGCATCGTGTCGCCATGAAAGGCAAAGCAACGAGACGGATCCTGAAGGCGATCGCCGAACTCGAGGAGGAAGGCCGTCTATGAAGATCCGATCAGTCACCCACGATAATCGTCGGAAAGTTTTCGAGGTTACCACGTCCGGCAAGCGGTATCGGTTCCCGTACGTGAAACTCGACGCTCAGCCGTCGCGTCGCAATCCCATCAAGGCAGTCTACGTTGACCGGGAACTCGGCAACGAAGCGTTCACCTACGAGCTCGAATCGGGTGAGCAAGAGACGGTGCATCTCGACCGCGTTCTCGAGTACAATCGCGATCCCCGCTACCTGAGAGATCTCTTGCTCTACAAACTGACCTTGGAGGTCCAACAGCGGGTGAAAGACAGCTCGTTGAGCAAAAGGGAATTGATACGCAGGCTGGGGACATCGCCGGCCCAATTCTATCGTTTGCTCGATCAAACGAACTACGCCAAGACCATGGACCAGTTGATGGCGCTTCTGAGTGTTCTGGAGTGCGAAGTGGAACTGGTCGTGAAATAGGCCGGGCCGACTTCCGAAGTCTCGGAGACTTGCCGACCGAACGCGGCTTCGCCCATCTGCCCGAGCGCTACCAGGGGCTCAAGGACTGGCAGTACGTCTGATTTTCCCATGCGCGGGCTCTTATTGTTCTGCGCAACTTGTGTCGCTATAACCAGTTAGCCAGTGCTGCTGCGGCTCGGGAGGAAAATGCCTGTTATTTTTCTGCGCGCTTTGCAGGCTTAATAATAGGGAGGACTCGCCGGTGCCATCGCAGAACCCCCATACCGGTGAACTGCTGCGCCGAGCGGCCCAGGGGGATGGGGACGCCATGAACGGCCTCCTCAACCACTGCCGGCCGCGCCTTTGGCGGATGGTCGCCGTCCGCATGGACCCTCGATTGGCGGCCCGCGTGGATCCCTCCGACGTGGTGCAGGAAACGCTCATGGAAGCCGCTCGCAAACTGCCCGACTACATCGCCCAGCGACGGCTCCCGTTCTA
This sequence comes from uncultured Planctomycetaceae bacterium, assembly GCA_964438165.1. GTDB lineage: Bacteria > Planctomycetota > Planctomycetia > Pirellulales > Thermoguttaceae > CALFBP01. The sequence continues at coordinate 2,011 of CAYTJV010000828.1, forward strand.
CCCGTGGCTGCGGGAACTGGCCTGGGAGCACCTCGTGCGGCTTCACCGGCGTCATATCGGGGCCCAGCGGCGGAGCGTGACTCGCGAGGAACCGGTGGATCTGCGTCTGTCGGACGAGTCGGCCGTGGAGTTGGCCAGGCAGTTGGCGGCCAGCGGAAGCCGTCCCAGCGGGCGGATGATCCGGCGGGAAGTGCAGGAGCGCGTGCGGACCGCCTTGGAGCGGCTTTCTCCCAACGACCGCGAGATCCTCATCCTGCGGCACTTGGAGCAATTGGAGATCGCCGAGATCGCCGAGATCCTCAAGATCAGCCCCCAGGCGGCGATGATGCGCCGGCTGCGGGCGTTCGAGCGACTGAGGCGTTTATTGGCCGCGGAGGCACAGCCATGAGCCAGCCCACGGCGACGTCGAATGCTCCGCACTCAAGCGATGAAATCCTCGCCCGGATCTTGGAGGAGATCACGCAGGAGGTCGAGGCGGGCCAGCGCGTGGATCCGGCAAAGTACGAGGCCCGATACCCCCAGTACGCCCAGAGAATCCGAGACCTCGTGCCCGCGGCCGAGGCCCTGGGCGAGCTCGGGCTCTCTTTCGTCCGAAGTTCCCGGTCGGGTCCAAAACCTGTGCAGGCCGCCTTTTCGGCATCGGGCACGTTGGGCGATTTTCGCATCCTCCGCGAGGTCGGCCGGGGCGGGATGGGCGTGGTGTACGAGGCGGAGCAAATCTCTCTGGGCCGCCGCATGGCGCTGAAGGTGCTGCCGCTGGCCGGCGTGCTCGATGAACGACAGTTGACCCGATTCCGCAACGAGGCCCGGGCTGCGGCGTCGCTCGATCATCCCAATATCGTCCACG
>CAYTJV010000829.1:0-2852 GCA_964438165.1 uncultured Planctomycetaceae bacterium
CCCCAGCAAGCCGCTGCTGGCCTTCGCCGTGGCCTTGCTGGTCGTCTGGATGGCCTTCCTCGCCATGCTGGCCCTGCTGGCGCGCAAATGGGTCTAGTCCGGATTATTTGGGGACCGTGCACAGTGCGGCGCAGTGCGCGTAGCCGAATTCGCCAGAATTCGGGGTAACTGTTGCCGCCTCCCGAATTCTGGCGAATTCGGCTACGGCCCCACGAACAATCCGGGCTAATCCGAGTCGGCGCGGCCCGGGGAATTGGGCGGCGGTTGGCTGCTGTCCGGTTCTTCGGGCGACTCGGGCACGGTGTACTTCTCGGCGAGCCACCGGCCCAGATCGATATCGCGACAGCGCTGGCTGCAAAACGGGCTGGCCGGCGATTCTTTCGCGTCAAAACGCTTCCCGCAAATCGGACAGCAGAGCGTAGCCATAGTTCTGCGTGCGGTCGGGTCTGAGCACTCGCCTTGAGGACCGCGAAACCAAGAAGTGGGGCAACGTTACTTAACACGCCGCGGTAGGTTTGTCGCCCCCGGATTTGGCGTCCTTGGCCGCGCTGGGGGGCGGTGTGGCGCTCTTCTTTTCCGCTTCCGCGGCCTTCGTGTACGATTCGGAGCGGTAGTCGGTCTTGTAGAATCCCGAGCCCTTGAACACGATCGCCGCGCCGCAGCCGATCAATCGCCGCACCTTTCGGCGGCCGCACTCGGGACACTTCTTCACCGGTGCCGCGGTAATCGACTGGAAGAGCTCGAAGCGGTGGTCGCACGCATCGCAGGCGTAATCGTAAGTCGGCATATTCTTGTCCTCTTATCTTCTTGTCTTTTCTGACATTTTGGCGGGTAGTGGGGAGTTGCCAGTACCGTTAGGGAGTTGTTATTTAAGGCTTGTGGTCTTTGCCAGCCGGCGCCTCGGCGCTCGGCGGTTGGACGGCCGGCGATGAGACGATCACCTGGGTGGGCCGCACGACCCGGTCGTGCAACCGGAATCCTTGCTGCACTTCCTGAAGCACGGTACTCGGGGGGAACTCGCCCGACGGCTGGTGCAGGATCGCGGCGTGAAAGTTCGGGTCAAATGGCTGGTGCAGGGCGGCGATGGGCGTGCAGTGGTGCCGGGCGAGCACGCCTTCGAGCTGCTCGACGACCATTTTGATTCCTTCCAGCAAGCTCGCCGCATCATCGGTCTTTTCGGCGGCGTCGACGGCCCGTTTTACGTTGTCCAGGACGGGCAACAGGTCGCGCACCAGCGGCAGGGCCGTGTAGCGTCGCTCCTCGTCGAGTTGCCGGACGGTTCGCTTGCGGTAGTTCTCCAACTCCGCCCAACCGCGCAAGGCGCGGTCCTTCGCCTCCTCCAACTCGGCCCGCAGCCGGGCGATCTCCCCGCCGGCCGCCGTGGCCGAGGTTGGCGAAGCTTTGTCCGCAGACGGCGAGCCGGCATCCCGGGCGGCCTCTCCCTGGGGACCGCTCGTGCCCGATGCCTGCGGGCCCTGGGAAGGCTTCGGCTCGCCTTCGGACGGCTTGGGTTCGTTATCCACCATGGCCCTGGAAATACTCCTTGAGCTTGCTGACAAAACTCTTTCGCTGCGGGCTGACGTGGACGTTTTCGATCTCGGCCAGCTCGCGCAGCACGCGCTGGTGTTCGGGGGCGAGCCGCTTGGGAACCTCCACGTAGACCTGCACCATCAGGTCGCCGCGATGCCGCGATTGCACGTCGGGCATCCCCTTCCCGCGAAGCCGAAACACGTCGCCGCTCTGCGTCCCGGCGGGAACCTCAAACTCCTCGCGCCCGTCGAGCGAGGGGACTTCGACCTTGGCCCCCAGGGCCGCCTGGGAGTACGTGATCGGCACCTGGCAGACCAGGTCGCGACCGTTTCGCTGGAAGAGCGGGTGCTCGCGCACGGAGATGAAGCAGTAGCAATCGCCGCGCGGGCCGCCGTGCGGACTGGGTTCCCCCTCTGCTTGGAGCCGCAGGCGCGTGTTGTTGTCCACCCCAGGAGGGATTTTCACCTCGCGCGTGACGCGGCCGAGCACATAGCCGGAGCCGTGGCATTTCGGGCACGGGTCGCGGATCACCGAGCCTTCGCCGTGGCACGAGGGGCAGGTGGTTTGGATCGAAAAGACCCCGGCCGACTGGACCACCTTGCCCCGGCCGCCGCAGTAGCGGCATTTCTCGGGGTGCGTGCCCGGCTTGGCCCCGCTGCCGTGGCACGCCTCGCACGCCTCGTGGCGGTCGAACTGGACGTTCTTGGTCGCGCCGCGGGCCGCTTCGTTCAGATCGAGGGTCACGCCGCAGCGGACGTTCGCCCCGCGCCGTGCGCGCCCCCGCCCGCCCCCGCCGAACATCTCGCCGAAGAGGCTGTCGCCGAAAATGTCGCTGAACGCCGCGAAGATGTCGTTGACGTCGCGGAACTCGGGCACCCCGCCGGCGCCCTCCAACCCGGCGTGACCGTAGCGGTCGTAGCGGGCCCGCTTGTCGGCGTGGTTCAAGACCTCGAAGGCCTCGGCCGCCTCTTTGAACCGCTTGACCGCCTCTTCGTCGCTCGGGTTGCGGTCGGGATGATACTTCAGGGCCAGCTTGCGGTAGGCATCGGAGATCTCCTTCTCCGCGGCCGACCGATCGACCCCGAGCACTTCGTAGTAATCACGCTTGGCTGCCATTACGGCCATGGCCGGATGTTGAAGCCTTTAACGCACCGCGCCCTCGACACGATACCTCTTCTTCTTGTCTTCCTTGGGAAGATCGGTCACCAGGGTCTCGGTGGTGAGCATCAATCCGGCGATGCTCGCCGCGTTCTCCAGCGCGGTGCGCACGACCTTCAAGGGGTCGATGATCCCCGCCTTGAACATGTCGACGTACTTGCCGG
>CAYTJV010000830.1:0-930 GCA_964438165.1 uncultured Planctomycetaceae bacterium
GAAGCAATCCCTCACATGCCGCGGATTGCTTTGCTTCGTGCCTCGCAACCGCAAACCCCGCTCCTCGCAATGACGACGATTCGGTTGCGAATTCTGCGATGGCGGGCAGACGTGACATGCCCCTCGTCACCCAGTCACCGTGTCACCCCATCACCCTGTCACCCCCGCCCATTTCGCGTCCCCCCGCGGCCTGTGCTATAATCCCCCCTCGTGAAACGCGCCTTGCGACTCGTCGGGCGCGGCCTGGGCCTCGTGCTGCTGGCCGTGCTGCTCACCTTCGCCGTCCTCGCCTGGCAGATTGACCAGTTGGGCCGGCGCGATGACGCGCGTCCGGCCGACGCCATCGTGGTGCTCGGGGCCAGGGTGAACGCCGATGGGCAGCCCGGCTCGGATTTGACCAGCCGCACCTATCATGCGGTAGACCTCTGGCAGGCCGGCCTGGCGCCGAATATCATCTGCACCGGCGGATTTCACGATGAGCCGCTTTCGAGTGCGGCGGTGTGCAAACACTTTGCCGTGCAGCTTGGCGTGCCGGCCGCCAGGGTTTTCCTGGCCGATGGGACCAGCGACACGGTGGGGGACGCGCGCGCGGCCGCGGCGGTGATGACCGACCACAGTTGGCGCACGGCAATCCTGGTCAGCCATCCGCTGCACCTCTACCGGGCGCGCTGGCTCTTCCGCTGGGCCGGCGTGGATGCCGTCACCAGCCCCACCACCACCGACACGAGCCGCATCCACCCGCTGCTCCGCCTCTGGTACGCCACCCGCGAGGCCAGCGCGATCGCCATCACCGCGATGGACGGTTGGGGCTGGTTCCCGGCGGCGTGGAAGGCACGGTTACAGACGTGGAGCTATGGGTTGCCGTAGAGTAGACAAGGAACGGGTAGACAAGTAGACAAGGGACGAGTAGACGAGTAGACGAGTAGACGA
>CAYTJV010000830.1:1030-2847 GCA_964438165.1 uncultured Planctomycetaceae bacterium
GTAGACAAGGGACGAGTAGACAAGGGACGAGTAGACAAGGGACGAGTAGACAAGGGACGAGTAGACAAGGAAAACATGGGGACATGGAAACAGATTGCGGCGGCGCGGGCGGTTTTGGCTCGCGAGACCGGCACGATCCACAAAGACCACGGGGGCAAGCTCACCGTCGCGCTGGCTTATCCGAATAGCTACTACGTCGGGATGTCGAGCCTGGCGTTGCAGATTCTTTACCGCGCGTTCAACGCGGAGCCGGATGTGGTGTGCGAGCGTGTCTTCTGGGATCCTGCCGCTGGGGCCGGTCTCCGACCGAGCCAGGCCGATCAACCGCTGGTGACGCTGGAATCGCAGACACCGGTCGCCGAGTGCGACGTGTGGGCGTTCACCGTCTCGTTCGAGATGGATTATTTCAATGTCGCCGCGATGTTGCAGCGCGCGGGTCTAATGACGTGCCAGGCACTTCCGAAAGTGCCTGGCACGTGCGACCGCCGTCCCTTGTTGATCGCGGGCGGCCCCGCGCTGACGATGAACCCGGAGCCGCTGGCCCCCTTCTTCGATGCCATCGTGATCGGTGAAGCGGAGGAGCTGCTGCCGCGGCTGATCGAGACGCTGCGGGAGCAGATCGGCGATGATCGGGAGCGGCTGCTGGACGCGTTGGATGCGCTGCCGGGGGTCTACGTGCCGAGCCGCGTGGTCCCCGCGCCAGGAGGACGCCAGATCGAACGCCAGTGGGTGCAGAACCCGGCCCGGTTGCAGCCGGTCTCGTGCCTCTACACGCCCGACGCCGAGTTCGGCAACATGCATCTAATCGAGATCGCGCGCGGATGCGGCCGCGGCTGCCGTTTCTGTCTCGCCGGTTATGTCTACCGGCCGCCCCGCGAGCAACCGCTCGAACGCATCCTGGCGTGGGCACGGGAGGCGCTGGCGATTCGGCTGCCCGATTTCGCACACGGCGGCCGCACGGGCGAACGGCCCCTTCGGCTGCGCTCAGGACAGGCGCCCGGCATCGGCCTGGTCTCGGCGGCCGTCTCCGACCACTCGCGCATTGACGAGTTGGCGACGGAGCTGCACGCGATGGGCGCGCGCATCAGCGCCAGCTCCATGCGCACTGACCCGATCAGCGTGCCGCTGGTGCGGGCGCTGCGGGCCAGCGGCAGCCAGACGTTGACCCTCGCGCCCGAGGCCGGCACCGAGCGCCTGCGCCGGGTGATCGGCAAGACGCAGACCGAGGCGGATCTGCTGGCGGCCGTCGAGTTGGCCCAGGCGCTGAACTTTTCGCAGCTCAAGCTCTATTTTATGATCGGCCATCCGACCGAAAGCGACGACGACATCCAGGGCATCATTGACCTGACGTTGCGGGCCAAGGCGATCTTCCGGCGCAACGTCGCGATCAACGCCACGCCGTTCGTGCCCAAAAGCCATACGCCGTTCCAGTGGACCGCGATGACGCCGGCCAAGACGCTGCAAGCGCGCCAGGCCATGCTCAAGCGAGCGCTGGCCCGCCACGAGATCGCGGTGGATGCCGATTCGCCGCAATGGGCCGAGGTGCAGGCCGTGCTCTCGCGCGGCGACCGCCGGCTGGCGCCCGTTCTGCTCGATCTGGCCGGCCGGCCGGCGATCCGCGAATTTCACGCCAGCCTGGCTCGCCACGGGCTGTCGGCTGCCGAGTTCCTGGACGAGCGCGATCCCGCGGCCTTCCAGCCGTGGGAGATCGTGGACACCGGCGTCAAGCTGACCTATCTCCGCTACGAAGACCGCCTGGCCGACGCCGAACGCGCCGGGCATCGGTGTCCGCCGGGCGCGGTGGGCTGCCAGGCGTG
>CAYTJV010000831.1:0-2845 GCA_964438165.1 uncultured Planctomycetaceae bacterium
CCGGGCTCCACTTTGGTAATGAGCACGCCACGGCTTTCCCGCAGCTTGAATTTATCGGCGAGGCCCGGCGTGAGATCTTGCACATCGAGGCCTAACTTGACTTCAGTGCGTGCCTGGGGAAGCGAGGTAGTCACGGCGTGGTCTCGACGTTCAATGAGGGCGACGTCCAGCACCAGGCGCTGCTGATCGCGGATAATCTCGACCTTTGTCGTCGCGCCCGGGAGCAATCCCGCCACGACGCGAGAGAGCCGGTTCGGCGTGTCGATCACGGTGCCGTCGATACGGGTCAGGATGTCGCCGGGTTTGATGCCGGCTGCCGCAGCCGGGTCCTTTTCGAAGACTTCGTTGACCAGCACCCCTTCGCCTTCGTTGACGCCGAACTTGCGTGCCAACTCCACCGTGAGCGGTTGGATGCCGACGCCCAGCCAGCCTCGTGTCACCCGTCCCTGAGTCAGCAATTGCTCAATCACTTGCTTGGCCATGTTGGAGGGAATCGCGAAACCGATCCCTTGGGCGAAGTTAATGATGGCGGTATTGATGCCGATGATTTCGCCGCGCAGATTGAAGAGCGGGCCGCCCGAGTTGCCGGGATTGATCGACGCGTCCGTTTGAATGAAATTTTCGTAGCGCGAGAGATTGATATTTTCCCGGCCGACCCCGCTGACCACGCCGAGCGTGACCGTCCGATCGAGTCCGAAAGGATTCCCCACGGCGAGCACCCATTGGCCGACGCGCACAGCCGACGAATCCCCGAATCTCGCGCTGGGGAGGGGATGGTCGGCGGTCACCTTGAGGACGGCTAAGTCTGTATCCAGATCCTTACCGACGACCTGCGCAATCAGCTTGGACTTATCGGAAAAGCGGACCTCGATTTCCGTCGCGTCGCCGATGACATGATTGTTCGTGATGATGTGTCCGTCAGGATCGATGACGACACCGGACCCTGATCCTGAGGCATTGGGAACCCGCTCTTGAGGCAGTTCACGTCCTCGTCCTGGCCCGGACAGGGGAATGAGATTCACGACGGAAGGTTTTGCCGATTCGGCCAGATCGGTGATGACGGTTTGAATCTCTTCCAGCAGGCGGAGGCCGGGCGAGTTGCTGGATTCTGGTGCGGCGGACCCAGCGGCGGCGGCCGAGTGCATATCGATCCAGGCCAAGAACACAAGGCAGATGAGGATTTGTCGCATGCGCATCATCCTGTACCCCTTGAAGAGATTGTACATCATAGAAGGCGGAGTGGCGCGCGACAAGCGCGACACGAAGTTCTGAGTTCTAAGTTCTGAGTTCGAAGTTCCGAAAACCTCGAACTTCGGACCTCGAACCATCGTCCGTCTCGCCTTTCTTATCCGCCTCTAACCCAGAACTCTTAACGCAGAACTTAGAACCCAGAACTCAGAACTTTTTCGCACGTCTCGCGAGTCTCGCTCTTCGCGCTTGTCTCGCTCAAGACTCACGCCGGTTTGGCGTTTCGAACTTGGGTGAACTCTGAGACAACCTGCGCGAGATCTGCCTGCAGTCCGATCATGACCAGGACATCGTCGACGTGGAGCACGAGGGCATCGTCGGGCGGCACGAGAAATGGTCCACGAAGGACCGTGACGAGACGAACCGACACAGGCAGCGCCACCTCAGCGAGTGTCCTCCCAATGACCGGTGATCCCTGGACGACAGGGAACCGTTCGATGGCCGCCGCCCGAAGACTCAAGTCCTGTTGCAGGGTCAGGAGCTCGTGGTGGATCGTTTCCAGCTTGAGCTCGTGGATATGGCTGTCGACGCTGAGCAGCGTGAGTTTAAGCTGTTGAATGCGGTCGCCGGCCTGCCCGAGGAACGGTTCCAATTGATCGGATGGCAGGGTTGACTCATGGCTGAATGGTGGGCGCCTGGCACAGAGCGCGGCAATCTGACGTCCGAGTTCGCCGTGAACCTGTTCAATCTGGCTCAACAAGCTCGACGCCTGGCTGTGCAAACGGAGGACTTGGACCTTGCGGTTGGCACGTTCGGCAAGCGCAAGGACGGTTTCATAGATCGCACTGCCAGTGATCGACAGTTCTTGTTGGATACGACCGAGCAGTTCGAGTGACATAAATAAAAAATCTCTTACGTCCGATAAGAACTATTATGTAAACTCGTTCCCCTAGATCACATCTTCTCCGTAATCAAACCTTTACTCTTCTCCTCCACCCTGGTCAATAGGTCAAACCGGGCTTTGTGCGAACTAGGCGATGCCCTTTCGCCTTTTCAAGCCCTAAAACAGAGATAGGAATTGAGTGGCAGGCAGAAAAAGACCTTGTCGGCCGCGCTGGACGCGGATATAACGGGTGTATCGCCAAACACACCCTTTAACCGACAAGGTGACATGATGGTACGACAACCGGTGTTCGGATTCACACGGGAACGGACCGAGGAGACCTTGACCGCACATGGCGGGTTGGCGTTGTTGGCCGAGTTCAACCATGGGCTCGGTGTCCGCGGGTTAGCGGATCGGTATCTGCCCGGGCCGGGTAGCCATCGGGGCTATGCCCCGTCGGTCTTTGTGGATCGGCTGATTTTGATGCTCCAAGCTGGGGGCCGGAGCCTCGAGGATCTCCGGGAGTTGCGACGGGAAGCCGGGCTCCCGCGGCTGCTGGGGCGGGCGGTCATCCCCGATCCGGATACCGTGGGCGATTGGCTGCGGCGCATGGGCGCGCAGACCGGGCAAGCAGGACTGGTCGGCCTGGGGCAGGTGCGGGACGCGCTGAATGCCCGGCTCTTGCGACGCGATGGGCACACGACGTACACGTTGGATGCGGATGCGACGCTGGTGGTGGGTGAAAAGCGCGACGCCCACTGGAGCTACCTGGGC
>CAYTJV010000832.1:0-2832 GCA_964438165.1 uncultured Planctomycetaceae bacterium
CCGTCAGAACCGGGCGCTTCGGCAGTTGCTGAGCGAACGGTCTGCTGAAGCGGGAAAGTATTCCGTCGCGCAAGTACGTGAGAAACTGGGCCTGATGACACCGCCCGAATAGGGCGCGAATGACCTGCATGTCACTCGCGCTGGCCATCCCCTGCGGTACCCTTGTAGTGGCAGGAACCCGGCTCGTGCCCTCTTGGGTCCTTCGCAATCCCTCTCGCCTGGAAGTCCCCGGCGAAAACCGTTACCATAAGGCTGGGGTTGGCGTGTGCCGAGTGTCGAGAGGCCCTAAGGGCATCTGAAGAGGCGGGGAATGGAACTCTACCGGGGGGTTCGCTAGGCAGTCCCGGGTGTCCCGAACGATCGGAGAGGTAAAAAGGAGGTCGCAAATGATGCGTTCGCTTCGTCGCAGTCGGCTGGCGTGGGTGGGAATCGGACTGTTGGCGGGAGTGGTGCTCGGGAGTCTTTGCCCGAACATCCCGCTACACGGCGACGCCACCGATCGATCGGAGAACATTATCATGGCAACCGGCTTCGTCGACGAAGGGATCGAAGCCGTGTTCTTCCTCGATTCGCTGACCGGACTATTGCGCGCGGCCGTCCCTTCCCTGCAGCGCATGCAGGACTATCAGGCGATGTGGGAGGCGAACGTGGGCGCCGACATGATGACCGCGATCCAGATGGTCAATACGGCCGCTGCTAAGATGAGCGGCGGCAAAGGCGGGACTGCCCGACCGGCCATCCAGCCCCCCCAAACGCCCCGCTTCGTGATGGTCACCGGATGGATGGATGTCCGCCAGGGCGCGGTGAGAATGCGGCCCAGCCGATGCGTGGTTCACGTGGCTGAGGCCAACACGGGAATTGTCATGACCTACTTGCTCCCCTGGTCCATGCAAATGCACAACGCGAACCAGCCGTTGCGCATGCCCATGCAGCTCTGGGCCGCCCAGCAGTTCAGCACCGCGGTGATTCGCCCCCAGGAGTAGGCCGGATCATGTAGGACGGCCTTTCCAGGCCGTCTTGTAGTGATTGCTCGACGGCCTGGAAAGGCCGTCCTACGGGGAGCGAATCACGTGGAAATCATCGTCAACGGCCAACGGCGCGACGTGCCCGAGGCAATCACGATTGCCGAACTGTTGGAGCGCTTCGGTTTGGCCGACAAGTACGTCGCCGTGGAGGTCAACCGGGAGGTGGTTCCCCGCGCACGCCATGCCGAACACCGCGTGCAGGCCGGCGACACGCTGGAAATCGTCACCTTGGTTGGAGGAGGATGATCGCATGGCCGCAACCGCCACGGCCGACGACGTGCTGCGCATCGGCTCCCATACTTTTCGCAGCCGGTTGATCGTGGGCACGGGCAAGTACGCCAGCTACGAGCTCATGCGCGAGGCCCTGGACCTCTCGGGCGCGGAGTGCATCACGGTGGCCGTGCGCCGCGAGCGGCTGATTGATGCCTCCGGCAAGAGCCTGTTGGAGTTCATTGATACCTCGCGGTACACGATCCTGCCGAACACGGCCGGATGCTACTCGGCCGAGGACGCGATTCGCGTGGCCCGGCTGGGGAGAGAAATTCTCTCGCAGATGGGCAATCCGGGCGCCGACTGGGTGAAGCTGGAGGTGCTGGGCGACACGAAGACCCTCTTGCCCGATCCCGTGGCGACCCTCGAAGCCACCCGAGCCTTGGTGGCCGATGGCTTTCAGGTCCTGGTCTACACGAGCGACGACCCGGTCGTCGCCCGGAAGCTGCAAACGGCCGGCGCGGTCAGCGTGATGCCGGCCGGCAGTCCGATCGGCTCCGGGCAGGGAGTGCTCAATCCGAACGCCATCCGCATCTGCCTGGAATACCTCAAGGCCGACGACCCCACGTACCCGGTTATCGTCGATGCGGGCGTGGGCACGGCCAGCGACGTGACGATCGCCATGGAGTTGGGCGTCGACGGCGTGCTGCTGAACACCGGGATCGCCCACGCCAAGGACCCCCTGCGCATGGCCCGGGCGATGCGATTGGCCACGGAGTCGGGCCGGCTGGCGTATCTGTCGGGCCGCATCCCCAAGAAGCTTTACGCCAGCGCGAGCAGCCCCCTGGAAGGAACCATCGGCGGCGTTAGTCGATGATCTTGCTCAGCGGATACTCGACGATTCCCCGGGCGCCCGCCTCCTTCAAGCGGGGAATAATGTGCCGCACGGTCGATTCGTCAATCACCGTATTCACGGCAACCCAGTGCTGGTCGGCCAGGTCGGAGATGGTCGGATTCTGAAGGGCGGGCAAAAGAACCAGGATCTTCTGGAGGTCTTGGCGGAGGACGTTCATCATCAGGCCGACCTTGCCCTCGGCGGCCATCGCTCCCCGCAGCATCAGGGCGATGTCGTCGGTTTTCTGCCGCTTCCAGGGGTCGGCGTACGACTGGCGATTGGCGATCAGCCGCGTGGTGCTGGCGAGCACTTCGGCGACGATCCGCAGGTTGTTCGCCCGCAGCGAGCTTCCGGTCTCCGTGACCTCGACGATCGCGTCGGCCAGCTTGGGCGGCTTGACCTCGGTGGCGCCCCAACTGAATTCGACCTTGGCCGTCACCCCGTGTTGCTCCAGATACCGGGTCGTAAGGCCGACGGCTTCCGTGGCGATCCGCTTGCCTTCCAGGTCGCGGACCGTCTTGACCAGCGAATCCTCGGGCACGCAGAGCACCCAGCGCACCGGGCGCCGGCTCACCTTGGCGAATACCAGTTCCGCCACCTCGTACACGTCGGCGCCGGTCTCCATGATCCAGTCGTAGCCGGTCAAGCCGGCGTCGAGCACGCCGTCTTCGACGTAGCGGGCCATCTCCTGGGCGCGGATCA
>CAYTJV010000833.1:0-1669 GCA_964438165.1 uncultured Planctomycetaceae bacterium
GGCGGCGAAGCTCGCCTCGTTGGCGAGGGCGGGCGAGGACGTGCAGCGACGGCTCTCGCTCGCCCTGCGCCGAGGTCCCCTGCCCGACGACCACGCGGCGTCGGCGCTGCTGTACCGCCTCGAGCGGCCACGCCAGGAGCCCATCCGCGAGATGTGGGAGACCGTCGAGCACACCGAGAGCATGGGCCAGCGCTACGAGCGCATGCGCCCGCCCGACCTCGGCCCATCCCATGGCCACGGAATCGGCATCTGACCCCACCTACCAGGAGGAACACCCATGACCGCCCAGCCGAAGTCGGCGAACCAGGCATTGGAGTACCTGTCGATCGCCGAAGCCGCCGCGCGCTACCACGTGTCGCGCGACTACATCCGCCACCGCATCGTCGATGGCTCACTTCCAGCCGTTCGGTCTGGCCGAAGAATCATCCGCGTCAGCGCCTCAGATCTCGAAAGCATGTTTCGCCCAGTGCAGAGCGTTCTACCGAGGTGGCTAGGCCATCCGTCCTAAGCTGCTCCGGCGGCCATAGCGAGAAGGCCGATCGGGAATGGTCAGGCGTTTGATTCCCCGCGCCGCTCCGCAAGCCGATTGGAAGGCGAGGCCACCGGACCGGATCCAGGTGTCCACGCGTGACTTCGCGCAGCCGTGTCCGTCGATACGTCCGCAAGCCTACGACCGTGTCGTATGCTCTGTCGCAGCACCTGTCGTCTAGCGGAAAAGACGCCCACCCTTAGCAGCGGTCAGTCCGCCCTTCATACGTGGGAAACGCCCGTTCGAATCGGGCTTGGTGCCCGTGGAGGATCACAGCTCGCTCCGGTTGTCGCGCACACCCGCATTCGCCGCGTTCAATAAGATGACGCGACAGGACAACCACCTGTTGATCACCATCCTCGTGGGCCTTGACTGCGTGGCAAGCGGAGAAGCAACGCTGAGTGACACGTTCCCAACTTCTTGGGCGCCGAAAGACCCCAAAAGCTCGGCAGCACGTGGCCGCACGTTCGCCCTTCAGACTTTCTTGGCCTGGCTCGCAGGTGCAGTAGATGCCTACCTTCTCGGCGTCGCACACCTGCCCGACCGCGTGTTCCGAGGCGAGAGTCCCCGCCTCACCGCAGGCTTGAATGGCGCTGGGGTTGAAGAGTTGGCCCACGTCCTACGTCTCGCCGCCGGACCCGAACTACCTCTCACGCTCCTAGCACTGGCCTGGCGTAATCGCCTAGCCCACAATGGCAGAGGCGAAGACGTTGATGCTTGGGTTTTGGATGCACTAATCCGTCACGCCGAGGAGTTACAAAAGGACTACCAAGGCCTCGACGCTCACACCATGCTGGAGAGGTGGATGGTCCGATCCGCGATTCCGTCCTTGAAAGAGGTCACGGCGATGTCGCGTGCCGCGCACTGCCTTATCGGCGCAATCGAAGGCGCTATAGTTTCTCGCATCGACCACACCCAATACCTGCATCACATTATTGAGACACTATTCCGCGACGCGCCATCCGCCTCACAGCAAGCGACAACTCTCTGGGGCAGGACTCCGGATCGCAACTGCCAGTCACTCAAGAGAATCGCAGCGACAGCTGGGATGGTGCTGGCCGATGGCCTGTCTGGAGTCACCACGGAGGAGCTGTACGAGTTGGGGGCTCCCAGTCCTCAGGACGGCACGAGGCGATTCGC
>CAYTJV010000833.1:1679-2832 GCA_964438165.1 uncultured Planctomycetaceae bacterium
GCGGCCGCCGGTCAGACACCGGGAGACGCGCAAGGCCAGATTCCGGTGGACCCCGAGCACGATCGGCACTTGGACACGCTGGAAGGCGACCAATTGAGGAAAGGGAAGGCTGAGGTCGTCGACCAAGGATCTGCATCTGGTGGTCGCCGATGACACTCGTCGCCGTATGGATCCGGAAGAACGACACCCTGCGGGAGCTTGTCATAGCCGCAGATTCGCGCGTCTCTGGCGGCGAGCTCTGGGACGCGTGCCCCAAGGTGCTCCCCATTTCGCGGCCAGCTACCGCCGTCGCGATGTCAGGAGAAGCTACGCAGGCCTACGCCTTCTTACTGCAAGTAATGAATACTTGCGCCCTCCTGGACGGCCATAGCAACGGCCGGACTGACATCGGAAACCTTGCCCAAAAGGTCAAGCGCGTGTTCGCTGATAGTCGGGAACATGTGACAGACCTTCCCCTGAACGAAGCCCAGAGCACGCCGACGCTCGACGTGGTGATGGCAGGTTGGTCCTGGCGGCGATCCCAATTCGAGGGATACTCCTATTCGTACGAACGGAACGGCCGGCTGTTAATGAAGCCCCTTGCCGAGCTAAGGGAGTCCACCGCGTACGGGGTATACTTTGCTGGCGACGCCGCCCAAGATGCGCGAACACGACTCGCTGAGATTCAAGCTGAGCGCGGGCTAACCCGTCCGCGGAGGGGCGACCCGAATGCTCGCGAGACCGCTCTAGCGTGCTTTCTGAACTGGGAGCCGCTCGAGGTCCTCCTAAATATGATTGATGACCGTTCAGTCCGTACGGTTGGAGGGGTACCGCAACTGCTCCGTATGTACCAATACGGACACACTGAGACTTTCGTTTGGCGCGACGCACTCGGAATAGACCATTATGGCGGCAGGCGATTGATGCCTAACGAGCGATTTGATCGCAGAATCATCACTTTCGACGGTAGAGCGGTTAACGTGTCGCACTCAGACCGAAGCATCATGGCAGCTGGGGGGCTTCCAAGCGAACCCGACTTGCTGGAGCGCGACGCGTTGGCGTAGGCCTTTTCGCCAGGGTGGCAGAGGTCATGGTTGCTCCCAGGGCCCAGCTTCGGTTGGCAGGAATGGGCTTAGGAGGCAATCAGTTCGCCTAGCTCGCCTCTAGTGGTCCG
>CAYTJV010000834.1:0-2826 GCA_964438165.1 uncultured Planctomycetaceae bacterium
CGAGGCGAGCGGCCTGGTGCCCGTACTCTGGACGCCGAGCAAGGCCGCGACGATGAAGCCCATCTGGGCGATCGGCACCAGCACGCTCGCCTGGCCGTGCGCCAGCGCCCGCAACAGGAAGATGGTGGCGCCGAGCAGCGCCAGCGCGGCGGCGGCGCCATAGCGGAACGCGGACAGCGGCGGACCGAGTCGACGATCGCGGAAAGCTCGTAGTAGTTCGCCTCCGAACTGTCGGCGTGCAGGGCCAGGGCCACGACGTCGCCCTCGGCAACCGGGATCGGCTGTGCGTCGGTGGCCTTGATCTCCAGGCGGCCCGTGCAGTCCTTGGCGCCGGAGACCCGTTTCTTGGCGCCCCCGGTATCGTTGGCCGAGTATGCCTTGTTCCGGGCCCGCTTCTCGATCTCCCACCGGCTCACGTGGAGCACGGCCGCGCTCTGGATGCGGAGCGTTCCGTTTTTGCCGCTCAGGCTTGCCATGGTTTGAGTCTCCTTAAGCCCTGGATGACCAGTAGCTGAATTCCCGAGAATTCAGGCATTGGCCGGAATTTATGCCTTTCGACGAGTCGCCCGAAGGCTGGCGACTTCGGCTACGTATCGCACCACTAGCCCGACGAGGATCCCCCGCCGCCTGCTGCGCTGGTCCCCAGGATCACGATGTCGAAGATCACGTCGCCGCCGACCGCTTCCAGCCGGAGCGCCTCGTGGCCCGACTCCACTTCCCAGCCGTCGCGCACGTTGGCCAGCAGGAGCGGGCTTCCGGGCATGACCTTGACGGTGTCGCCCAGCATCCCGAAGGGCGCGCACCACTCGTCGATGCCCGCCCCGCCGACCAGCAGGCATGCGCCGGCCGCCGTGCTCTTGTTGACCACCAGGATCGCCTTGACCCGGGCCAGGGGAATCACGATCGCCTCGCCGAAAAGGCTCTGGCCGAGGGCGGCCAATTCGAGGGTGGTCGCTTGCCCGGCCAAGAGCGCCTGATCCGCCGCGTGCCAGACCACGTCGGCCTGCCAGGTCTCGATGCCGTCGCTCAGCTCCCTGTTGAACAGGAGCCGATTGTCGTCGATCACCGTGAACGGGCCGAGCCGGTCGCGCCAGCTCCAGCCGAGTTGCACGTCGATTTTGCTTCGCAGAGTGGTAGTCATGATCTAATAGCCTGAAGGGAGGTACACCTGCACCGAGAACCCGATCGCCCATTGCCAAAGGCCGTCGTGGTGCTCGACGACCGACTCGCCGTCGCGCCGCATCTGGACGACGCTGCCGCCGTCGTTCAGGGGGAAGTCGCTGCGATCGAAGACCGCCTTCACCTGATGGGCGATTGTCCGGCCGGCGTCGAACTGCTCGTGCCAGACGTGGATCTCCAGCGGGATCTCTTCCAGCGCGTCGCCGGCGTTGGTGCGGAAAACGGTCCGGCCCGGCTTGCGCAACAGCGTGGCGTACGGCGTGCCGGCTGCGTGCGCCAGGCCCGTGGTGAGCCGGTCGGCCGGGAGCAACTCGCACAGCGCGGCCGACGCGGCCCAACGCTCGTGGATGGCTTGTTCCAGGTTCATCTTTCTTTTTCCCGAGATATTCCTTGTTCGGGGTTCGTTGGCGGTCTTAGGTCTTGGGTCTTAGGTCTTGGAGTTCAGGGTTCAGAATTTGGCATCGCCATCTTTTTTCTGAGCCTAGTCCCCGGGCTCTAAGGCCCAAGACCCAAAACCCAAGACCTAAGACCCCAAACGAACCCCGAACCCTCAACTCACGCGAACGGCGTCGATCTCCATCAGGGCGTCGATCGCCTCGGCCTTGCGGTAGCCCGTGATGGCGTAGATCGTGCCGTCCGGACCGCGAATTCGCAGCGTGTGGTCCAAGGGCGTCTCGTCTTCCAAGAAGACCTTGAATTGCGCGGCGGCGGTCTGCCGCTCGTGCTCTGCGCGGATCTCGGCGGTCGCCGGCTGGATCCTCGCGCGCAGCCCGGCCTTCCAGACGTGCCAGGTCGGTTCTTCCGCCCCGCCGTCGCCCTTGGCGAACTCGGCCTTTTCCAAGTCGATGAAATCGTCCAGCCCGTGAAACACCGCCAGGTTCCGGGCCACGCACCGCCACCGGTTGCGGAGCGTGACCTGGCTGACTTCGAGCACGGTCCAGCGCTGGCCGGCTGCATCGATGATCGCGTCGCCGGGCCGGGGCGGTTCCGGCATTTCCGAGGCCGGCAGATTCCACGCCACGTCGGCCGCCGTGTACCGCCCCTGCGACCGTTCGGCCTCGCGGGTGTGTACGGCCTGCCGCAAAACGTGGGCCACGGCCGTGGCGGCCAAGCTGCCCAGTCGCGTCACGGTTACCGCCTCCAGGCCGTCGGCCACGCTCGGGAAATCGTCGCTCGGGTCGAACATCAGGTGATCCCCTGGGAATGGATCTCAATCGGTTCCTGGCCCGCCAGTTGCCGATCGCACCACTCGACCGTGGCCTGAAGCCGGCTCAGATACTCGTTCCACGACACGCTCTGCCCGTCGAGGAAGTAGGTGGGCTTCGGCTGGGCGGTCAGCTCGGCCATCCGCGTCAGGGTCTGGCTCTTGATCGCCCGGATCTGCTCCAAATCGCTCGGCATGTCAGGCTCCTGTTCAGGGGGATGAGGGATAAGAGATATAGGGGAAGAGATGAGGGATCGACAATCGGTGGGAGCCCTCATCCCTCATCCTTCATCTTTCATCCCTCATCCCTCATCCCTTATCCCTCATCCTTCTTCTCATCCCGTACACTTCACCACGTAGCGCGGGTTGTTTGCCGCCGCGGCGCCGCGCTCGCTGGCCTTGAAGCGGACGACGATGTCCTGGTTGAAGTCGGCCTCGCTGCC
>CAYTJV010000835.1:0-2826 GCA_964438165.1 uncultured Planctomycetaceae bacterium
AGAACGAGAGTATTGTCATTAATGATGACATTACGATCGTCGTCGTCGAGATTCGAGGAGACAAGGTCCGCTTGGGGGTCGAGGCCCCGAAAGAGGTGCCGGTCCACCGGCGCGAAGTCTTCGATGCCATCCGTCGCAATGAAGCGGCCGGTGGCAAGACCAAGGAAACCAGCACCGAAGACGCCGCCAAGACCGCAGGCGACCAATAAGAGTTTTCCCGCCCTTGGTGGCATCGTCTTGGCCACCCTTTTGTCTCGTTTCTTCTCGATCATGACGCGCGGTGTGTCGCTCCTCGCGCGCGCCATTGCACCATCAGGCCGGCGGCTCCGTAGTGCGGTGTGGCACTGCTTGCCCGCCGCCGGAGTGCGTTTGCTGTAAAGAGAAAACCTCTCTCCGGCGGCGGGCAAGCTGTGGCACGCGTGAACAGTTGCTGCCACGAGGAGTTTGCCGGACATTGTGCGATCAGGTCCCTTGACGCGCCCGCACCCCGGTGGGTATACAGAAGCACTTCCTCGCAGTCGTATCGGGCCATGGCCCCGTCGTCTAACCAGGTTAGGACACAGGCCTTTCAAGTCTGCAACACGGGTTCAAATCCCGTCGGGGTCACTTGGGGAGGATGAGGGATGAAGTAAACGCCACATTTCAGACCGATGACTGACTCTTTGCCTGATCCCTCATCCTTCATCCTTCATCCTTCATCCTTCGACTCCCTCCTGCTGGTGTCCTTTGGCGGTCCCGAGCGGCCCGAGGACGTGATGCCTTTCCTCGCCAACGTCCTTCGCGGCAAACGGGTCCCGTCCGATCGGGTCCAAGAGGTCGCGGAACATTACTCCCTGTTCGGCGGCGCAAGTCCGATCAACCAGCAGAATCGGGCACTTCTGGCGGCCCTCGTCGCCGAGCTCAACGCCCACGGCCCGCACTGGCCGGTGTACTGGGGCAACCGGAACTGGCATCCCCTGCTGACCGATACCTTGCAGCAAATGGCCGAGGACGGCGTGCGGCATGCCTTGGCTTTCGTAACTTCGGCCTTCGGGTCGTACTCGGGGTGCCGGCAGTATCTGGAGGACATCGAAAACGCGCGCCGCGAGGTCGGGCCCGAGGCGCCGCAGGTCGACAAGCTGCGACTGTTCTTCAATCACCCGGGCTTCATCGAGCCGATGGCCGAGCGGGTCGCGTCGGCCCTGGGAAGCCTCCCCGAGGAGCGACGCTCCCGGGCCCGACTTATCTTCACCGCCCACAGCATTCCCGTGGCAATGGCCGCCGCCTGCGAGTACGAAAAGCAGCTTCGCGAGGCCTGTCGCCTGGTGGCGGATCGCGTCGCGCGGCCGGAGTGGGATCTGGTCTACCAAAGCCGTAGCGGGCCGCCTCAACGGCCGTGGCTTGAGCCCGATATCAACGACCACCTTCGCCTGCTCTCCAAGACCGCCGGCATTTCCGACGTGGTCGTCCTACCGATCGGCTTTCTCTGCGAGCACATGGAAGTGATCTACGACCTGGACGTCCAAACCGCGAACCTCTGTCGCGAACTGGGGATCAACATCGTTCGCGCAGCACCGGTAGGCACGCATCCTCGATTCGTGCGGATGATTCGCGAGCTGATCCAAGAGCGGACCGACCCACAGGCCCCTCGCCTGGCCCTCGGCAATCTCGGCCCCAGCCCCGACAACTGCCCTCCCGAGTGCTGCCGATAGAATCGCCATTGTAAAGCCGCGACCCCTGGTCTCGCCGGAATTGCGATTGGTGCTCGCCCGGCGAGCGCGGTCACCGGTCGCGGCTTGATGACTCTCACACTTCCTCAATACGCAACTCGTGTTCCCGCATGAATGCCTCCGCTTCGGGACGCGTGAACACGCCCTCCGTCGCGCCGATCGCGCGCACGCAACTGGCTCCCAACGCGCTGCCCCATCGCAGACATCCGGCCGCGTCTTCTTCCTGGAGCAGGCCCATGATGTAGCCGGCGTCGAAGGCGTCTCCCGAGCCCGCCCCGCCCACGAACTCAATCGGGTACGTTCCCGCGCGGAGTCGGAGATGGTCGCTCACCAGCAGGCTGCCGCGGCTGCCCTGGGTAATGACCACGGTCTTGGCGCCGGCGTCGCGGAATCGTTCGGCCTGCTCGAGCGGATCCTTCACGCCGGTGATCAAGGCCGCTTCATCGTCGTTGGGCAGAAAGGCGTCGGTCTCGGGGAGGATCTTCTTGAGCGTCGCCCAATAGTGCTCGCCGCCGAAGAGAACCACGTCCAACACGGTCTTGGCGCCGGCAGCCCGGGCTGCACGAAACGAGTCGACGAGCTCGTCGCTCTCCAGCCCCGGCATCATCAGATACCCGCCCACATAGAAGACCTTCGCTTGCCGCACCCAATCGCGCGGGATGTGGGCGACCGTGAATCGCGTGTTGGCCCCCGGCGTGCTGATGAAGCGGCGGTCCTGCCCCTTCACGTTGATGACCATCGTGCTCGCGGTGCCGGCCCCCGCAATGCGGTGAATGCCGGAGATGTCGACGCAGCCGGCCCGCAAGGTGTCGATAATGAACTGCCCGAACGGGTCGTCGCCCACGCAGCCCGAGACGCCCACTTTCACCCCCAACCTCGCCAAGTCCAGGCCGGCGTTCGACGCGCATCCGCCCAACGCAAGCTGGATCCCCTCCGTGGGCACCAACTCCCCAGGCTCCGGCATGCGCGGCACGGGGACGCAAACGTAATCGGCAAACAGAATTCCGGCACACAGACAATCGATTTCCACAACTCGGTCCTTCCAGACTGCTGGACCTGAATGGCTAAGGGCCTATCCCAAAACCGCGGTGGGCAGTCGCAAACTTCCGAAGTCTTG
>CAYTJV010000836.1:0-2797 GCA_964438165.1 uncultured Planctomycetaceae bacterium
GACCCTTGACCAGCGAGAGCGTCTGGCGGTGGCCGAGCACCACGGCGTCGCGGGCGAGCTGGCCGTCAAGGAGGGCTGAGGGCGTGCTGGTGCGCACGCAGCGGAGCACTTCTTGGATCTCGCCCACGAACCCGTCGACCGGGTCCCCGGAGCCGAGTTTCGGTCGCAGCACGCGGCCATCGTTGGTGAGGACCGTGGCGGGGATGCTTGCCTCGGGCTTGCCCAGGCCGGAGTCGAACAGCAGCGTGGCCCGCTCGAGGTAGATCTCGTAGGCGTGCGTGAAGGGCCGGCCCTGCTGGTAGATGACGCCGCTGGTGGCCGTGGCGAAAAGGGCCGTGTCGTCGAAGCGGAACTGCGTGTTGAACAACTCCGCCACCTCGCCGCGCATGCGCCCCACCGTGTGCACCGACTTCGGCATGCCGAAGATCAGGCGGATGAAATGGGCGTCGTGGACGTGCAGGTCGATCATCGGGCCGCCGCAGGTCGTGGGGCTGTAGAAATCGCGCATCCAGATCGGGTCGGAAATCACCCGCTTGAAGTACCCTCCGATCACCTTGCCGTACTTGCCCGATACGATCGTCTGGTAGGCGAAGCGATACTCGGGGAAGAAGGGCAGCACGTGGCCGATCAGCAAGAGCTTTCCTGCCTTCTGGGCGGCCTTGACCATGCGGTCGGCATCGCCGGGGTTCAGGGCGATCGGCTTCTCGCAGAACACGTGCCGGCCGGCTCGCAGGGCGTCGACCGCAACCTGGGCGTGAAGCGACGGCGGCAAGCAGACGTCGATCAGGTCGAGCTCGCGATCGGCATAGAGCTCGTCCAGGTTCGAGTAGCGCGAGACCCCTTTCAGGTCCATCATTTGGCCCGGCGGACCGAAGTTGCCTTTGATCGTGCGCCAATCCCCGGCCAAGCGATCGGGGTCCTGCTCGCAGATCGCGCGAACCCGCACCCCTTTGAGCTTCTGGTAGGCCGAGTAATGAATCATCCCCATGAACCCGATTCCGGCAATTCCGACGTTGATCATTTTGGTGCTCCTACTACTTTCGCAAACTTCCCATACCCCTCGTCCCAAGCGGCCGTGTCGCGCGGCAAATATTCGTCCACGGCGAAGCTGTTGCGGATGACTTCGCGGGCCTCGGCGATGCTCTTCACGTCGCCGGCGGCGACGGCCTGCATCATGAGGTTGCCGGTGGCGGTGGCCTCGACGGGTCCGGCCACGACGCGGCGTGCGCAGGCATCGGCGGCGGCCTGGCAGAGCTGGCGGTTCTTGGTCCCGCCGCCGACAATGTGAATCGTCTCCAGCCGCCCGCCCGCCAACTCCTCGCACATCGTGAGCACATAGCGAATTTTCATGGCGAGGCTTTCGACGGCGCAGCGGACCACGGCGCCCTCATCGGCGGGCACGGACTGGCCGGTCTTGGCGCAGAAGCGGCGGATGGCCTCGGGCATGTCGTCGGGGGCGAGGAAGTCCTGGGCATCGGGATCGATGAAGGAAACCAGCGGCTTGGCGGCCGCCGAGAGTTTGTTCAGGTCTTCCCATCCCCAATTGCGCCCGGGAGCTTGGTTCCACACCCGGCGGCACTCCTGCACCAGCCACAGCCCGCAAATGTTCTTGAGCACCCGGTACGTGTTCCCCACGCCCCCTTCGTTGGTGAAGTTCAACGCGAGGACCTTGTCGTTGACGACCGGCTGAGGCGACTCGATGCCCAAAAGGGCCCACGTGCCCAGGCTGATGTAGCACCAATCGGGCCGCTGTCCCGGTCGGCTGGCCGCGGGCACGGCCATGACCGCGCTGGCCGTGTCGTGCGTGCCCGGCAACACCACGCGCGTCCCGCTCAACCCCGTCTCGGCGGCAACGGCGGCGCGCAGCGGGCCCAGGTCGGTACCGGGCGGCGAGATGGGACCGAGGATCTCCGTGGGAATGTCGAACTTCTTGAGCAGTTCCACGGCCCAATTCGATTTGAGCGGGTTGTAGAACTGGCTCGTGGTCGCGTTGGTGAACTCGTTCGACTTCTGGCCCGTCATCAGCCAGTGGAACAGATCGGGCATCATGAGCCACGTCTGGGCGGCTTCCAACAAGGGCGATCGCGCCAATTTCATGGCCAAGAGCTGGTACAGGCTGTTGAACTGCATGAACTGGAGCCCGCTGTGCCGAAAGATCTCCTCGCGGCTGACCATGGCAAAGGCTTTTTCCATCATGCCGTTAGTGCGACTATCGCGGTAATGATTGGGATTGCCGAGGAGGACGTCGTCGCGCGCCAGTAACCCGAAGTCGACGCCCCAGGTGTCGACCCCCACCGAGACGATCGGTCCGTCGCCACGGCAATTGGCCGCGCGGAGTCCGTTCTTGACGTGCGACCAGAGGCCGAGCAAATCCCAATGGAGGCTTCCCAAGACATCGACCGGACCGTTTTCGAATCGGTATACCTCGTCCAGGGTCAGCCGCTTCCCATCGAACCGGCCGACCATGTGCCGGCCGCTGGAAGCCCCGATGTCGACCGCAAGATACGCTTTTTCAGCCATGGCGGGTCTGCCTTTCGCCTCGTGAAGTGTCCAGTGGAGAGCCCACAGTCAACTGTCGCCAATCGTGGCCGACAGCGTGCCCGCAGTCAAGTACCCGGGAAGCCGATGGCAATCGGCCCTCGGACCGAGGCGAACCATACGTATTATGGATTCATTATGGCCCAAAGTAGATATATATCGCTGGCGCAGTCCCATGTTTAGCCCGCACGGTGGGGGGGTCGAAGTAATTGGGCCGGCAAAACCGAAGAGAGAGGAGGAGGGTGTTGGCCTTGTTGAG
>CAYTJV010000837.1:0-2795 GCA_964438165.1 uncultured Planctomycetaceae bacterium
CCCTCTTGGTGCCGAGACAGTACACGATGAGTATCAGCGTCAAGGCCGTCGTCACGAGTGAAACTACATGCAAGATGCTGGTAAAACTCCGCAAAACAACCTCAAACCTTGCTAAGTTCGTGGGAAACTGAGCCAACAACCGAGGGCAAATAGCGCGACGAGGACCAGCGTACGCCCAAGCTGTCCCTTCGAGAAGGGGCGAGCAGCGGCCTGACGTCCGACAGCGGAAGTAAACGCGGCGGCCGCCGTCATCAGGGAAAGCGCCCCAATGACGGCCACCGAATGGCCCAACAGCGACCGCTCGCGCCCCTCGATGTTCCACGCCAACCCGAGCGATACGAGAGCGCCCGCCATGCCAATTGCAATCGCGATCCACGAAAGCGCGGGCATGGTGTGGCGCGGCAACAGATCGAGGCGGTGAGCCGCATTGCCGTTTGCCAAGTCCCCGGTCTCCGCGGCTCGAACCCAGCCAATGGCGAAACTCGCCCAGCCCAGGGAGCCGAAGAACCCCAAAGACACCTCGAAGGTCGCGCCCAAAACCCGTCCAGAGTACGTCCTTGCCCGGAGGGGTAATCGTCTGATCCTAAACCTGGTTGACGCCTCCGATCCCGCTTACATCCCAACGCAGATTATCGATGCAGCCCTCGAGTTCGTACGTGAGGGATTAGCTTTGGGCGACCGGGTCTTGGTTCACTGCAATCTTGGGGAGTCTCGTTCTCCGAGCATCGGCTTGTTGTACCTGGCAGTTTACACCCATGAGTTGCCCATCACCACGCTTGAGGAAGCAGAGACTGCCTTCCGTCTTCGCTACCCAGCCTACAATCCAAAGCCAGGCATACGCGGGTTTCTTCAGGCGAATTGGCGCTCGTACTGCGGCACAACACAGGAAGACAGAGACCCCTAACCAAGGAACTGCCGATGTCACCAGCCGTCTCCGAATCCACCCTCGAATCCGCCGCCCTTTCCTGGCTTGAGGACCTGGGCTACACGGTGCTCGCCGGCGACATCCCCGCGCCCGGTGAGCCGCTTGCGGAGCGTGCCAGATTCAGTGCCGCGCTGCTGCCGAAGCTGCTGAGCGGGGAGATACAAGTCTCAGAAACCTCACGCCCCACACTGGAGGATGCCCGATGAATACCCATGACGTTCCACGCATCGAATACCTGCACGTCCAAAACTACCGCGCCCTTCATGACCTGGAGTTGCGCAACATCACTCCGCTCACCGTTCTCCTCGGGCCCAACGGCAGCGGCAAATCCACCGTCTTCGACGTCTTCGCCTTCCTCGCCGAATGCTTCACCAACGGCCTCCGCCGCGCCTGGGACCATCGCAATCGCTTCAAAGAGCTGCGCACCCGCGGCAGCAAGGGCCCCATCGTCTTTGAGCTCAAATACCGCGAGACGCCCAACGCGCCGCTCATCACCTATCACCTCGCCATTGCCGAGGACAAGACCGGCCCCTTCGTCGCCGCCGAACGGTTGCTCTGGCGGCGCGGCCAGCGTGGCCGGCCCTTCGCCTTCCTCGACTTCCAGGAAGGAAAAGGTGGCGTCGTCAGCGGCGACATGCCCGATGCCGACGATCGCCGCATCGATGAAACGCTCGCCTCGCGCGAGTCTCTCGCCGTCAACACCCTTGGTCAGCTCGCCCGCAATCCCCGCGTCACCGCTCTGCGCCGTTTCATCACGGGCTGGTACCTCTCCTATCTCACCGCCGAAAACACCCGTGGCCTGACCGAATCCGGGCCGCAAGAGCGCCTCTCCGCCACCGGCGACAATCTGCCAAACGTCATTCAATACCTCAAAGAACAGCACCCCGACCGACTTGATGACATCCTGCGTATCCTGGCGCAGCGCGTCCCTCGCCTCGAACGCGTCGACGCCGACGTCATGCCCGACGGCCGCCTGCTCCTCCAAATCAAAGACGCTCCTTTCGACCAGCCCATCCTGTCCAAGTACGCCTCCGACGGCACCCTGAAGATGCTGGCCTACCTGACCGTGCTCTATGACCCCGATCCCCCGCCATTCATCGGAATCGAGGAACCGGAAAACCAGCTCCATCCTGCTCTCTTGCCCGAACTCGTAGAGGAATGCCGCACCGCGGCCGAACGCACCCAGCTCATCGTCACCACCCACTCGCCGTCCTTCGTCAATGGCCTGCGCCCCGATGAGCTCTGCATCCTCTATCGTGACAAGAAGGGATACACGCGCGCCAGGCGCGCTGCCGACATGCCCGATGTGGTCAACTTCGTACGCGAAGGGGCAAAGCTGGGCCATCTCTGGACCGAAGGCTACTTCGAGGTTGGCGATCCTCGACCGGCGGAGGCACAATAGGCCATGCACATCGAATTCCTCCTTGAAGAACCATCGGCCGCGGCCGCGCTTGCCATTCTTGTCCCCAAGATCCTGGGTGACACAGTCACCTGCGCTTTCCACGTCTTCCAGGGGAAAATGGACCTGCTCCAACATCTCCCACAGCGCCTGCGCGGCTACCAGTACTGGGCACCCGACACCCAAATCGTCATACTATTGGACGAAGATCGCCAGGATTGCCTCAAGCTCAAAGCTCAGTTGGACAGTATGGCCGCACAGGCTGGCCTATCCACATACCGCAGCGCCGGCCCCGGCGTCCGTGTCCTCAACCGCATAGCCGTTGAGGAAGTAGAGGCCTGGTATCTTGGTGATGTGTCGGCTCTTGCAACGGCCTTTCCTGGCGTTCCACAGACGTTAGCCGCACAGCGCCGTTTCCGCAATCCGGACACCGTTCACGAGCCCGCCATTGGTGCCCAAGTCGGTCAGCAC
>CAYTJV010000838.1:0-2795 GCA_964438165.1 uncultured Planctomycetaceae bacterium
CCAGGACCATCGTAGCGACATCTACTCGCTGGGCGTCACGCTTTACGAATTGCTGACGCTCGAGCCGCCGTTTACGAGCCGCGACCGGCACGCGCTGATGCACGAGATCATCGACGGCACTCTCCCGCCGCTCCGTCAGCTCAACCGCTCGATCCCCCGCGACCTGGAAACCATCGTCCTAAAGGCCCTTGCCACGGACCCGCCGGCCCGCTACGCCACGGCCCAGCAAATGGCCGACGACCTGAAGCGTTTCGTCGCCCACGAGCCGATCCGGGCCCGACGGGCGGGGCTCCTCGACCGGATAACGAAATGGTCGCGGCGGCACCGGCCGGTCGTTTGGTCGGCGGCAACGGTGGTCTTGCTGTTCGGTTTCGCTGCGGGGGCGATTTTCTGGAATGGATACCGCCGGGCAGTCGCGTTGGAAAAGGACGTCAGCGAGCACCTGGCGGCCGCCGCGGCACTGCTGGAGGCCGCCGACTATGCGGCCGCGGGGCGTGAGCTTGTCGAATCGCGGGCACGCTTGGAGATGGGCGGATACGGCGAGGGGCCGCTCGCGGACGAAACCGAGCGGATCGCCGACTTGCTTTCCGCCAAGACCCAGTCGATCGAGCGGTTCGACCAGTTCCAGAAGCTCCGCCATCGCATCCATTCCGAGATGTACGCCGTGGACCAAACGATCCTGGACCAGGCCCAATCGCATTGCCGAACGGCATTGGACCTCCACCAGGCGATGGAGAGCGATTCCTGGAAGCAGCAACGGGGATTCCAGGACCTCAGCCCCGAGCGGCAAGCGACTCTGGAAGAGGGCGTCGTGGAGCTACTCTTCGTCTGGGCCCGTTTGGAAATCGGAAAGAGCGACGGGCTACCTACCGCAGAGCTTCAGGCAGGACACCGGCGGGCGGTGGATGCCTTCTCCAGAATCCAGACGTTCCAGAAACCCATCCCAGCGGTGTATCTCTGGATCGCCAACTCTTGGGAAGCGATCGGCGACAAGAAGGCGGCCGCCGAGGCCCGGGCGCGGGCCGACTCGCTTCGTGCCACGACCGCGACGGACTACTACGTGTTGGGCGAGCATCACGCCCAGCACGGGCGTCAGGAGCAGGCCGTTGCGAACTACTGGCAAGCACTGTCGCACCGCCCCGACCACTTCCTATCGCTCTTGGCTCTGGGGGTAGCGCTCAACGAACTCCAGCGATTTGAGTCTGCGGAGACCGCGCTCGCCGGCGCGATCGCCCTGAATTCGCAGACCACGTTGGCGTATGTGAAGCGGGGTTCGTCTCGCTTGAACCAGGGCAAGGTGCTTCTGGCGCAGGCCGATTTCCAACAAGCCAAGAAACTGGATCCCGAACTCTCCAAGACGCTAATCCGACGGGCTGTGGAAAGCCAAGAGCATTGGGACATGGACAAGGCCATCGCCGACTGCACGGAAGCCATCCGGCTCGACCCAGGATTCGCCCAAGCCTACGCGCAACGGGGCCTGGAGTACCTGTTCAAGGGTGATTTCCAGAAAGCGTTGGCCGACTGCAACGAGGCCATCCGGCTCGATCCCGGATACGCCTGGGCGTATGCAACGCGAGCCGCCGTCCACCGAGAGAAAGGCGATCTCAACAAGGCGTTGGCCGACTGCAACGAGGCCATCCGACTCGACCCGAACTCGGCCGACGGCTATCACCAACGGAGCATGACTTACTCGTGCCAAGGCGACCTGGATAAGGCCCTGGCGGACATCGACAAGGCGCTGCGCCTCAATCCACAGGCAGGCTGGATTCGTCAGGTGCGCGGCGGCATCTACAGGTCCAAGGGAGAGAGGGACAGCGCGCTGGTGGAGTACGGCAACGCCATCCGCCTTACGCCGAGTCACCTCTGGAGCTACACGTGCCGCGCGAAGATTCACCTCGAAACGCGGGATTTTGAAAAGGCGCTGACCGATTGTAACGAAGCGATACGGCTGGCCCCGAAACACCGCGAAGGGTACCAGGCGCGGAGCGAGGTGTTTGCCGCAATGGGGGATTCTCAAAAGGCATTGGCGGATCGCTGCGAAGTGGTACGGCTCAATCCCAACGACGCCCACGCTTACATCCTGCGGGGAGCCACCTATCAGGGGTTAGGAGAATGGGACAAGGCGCTAGCGGACTTCAATCAAGCGATTCGCCTCGATCCCAAGAACGTATTCGGTTACCACCATCGACACTATTTTCACAAGGTACGAGGAGACCTCGACAAGGCCCTGGCCGACATTAACGAAGCCATCCGAATCGACCCGACAGCGCCGTGGGGCTATTCCGACCGGGGTATGATTTTTCACGCCATGGGGGAATGGGACAAGGCCCTTGCCGACCACAACCAAGCGATCCGCCTCGATCCTCGCGGGGCGGGCTGGTATCCTCATCGTGGCGCATTGTACTTGGACAGAAGGGAGTTTGAGAAGGCGGCGGCGGACTACGACCGGGCCGCCGAACTCCAAACGATTGATTGGTACCACTACAAGCGTCGGGCCCTGGCGCACTTCCGAATAAAGAACTATGACAAGGCCCTGGCCAGCATCGCTAAGGCCGTCGAACTCAACCCGGGAGACAGCAGCAACCTTTGGTGGATTCCGCCCCCGCAGGTGGCGAAATGTCCCGATGAGCGTCTACGCAAAGGGCTCGTGGAATTGGCCGACAAGGCCATTGAGAAGACCAAGGGGGCCGCGGAATCCTACGCGGCTCGGGCGGAGTTGTACGACGGATTAGGGCGACATGACCAGGTCTTTCAAGCTAGCATTGCTAGCTTATTGGTCGCATATGTGAAGTCGT
>CAYTJV010000839.1:0-2786 GCA_964438165.1 uncultured Planctomycetaceae bacterium
GATGAAGGCCCTGGAGAAGGACCGCACCCGGCGCTACGAGACGGCCAGCGGGTTCGCCCACGACGTGGAGCGTTACTTGCGCGACGAGCCGGTCCAGGCCTGCCCGCCCAGTGCCTCGTATCGGTTCAAGAAATTCGCGCGGCGGAACAAGGCAGTGTTGACCACGGTTCTGTTGGTTGGGGCGACCCTTTTGTCCGGAGCAGTCATCAGCACCTGGCAGGCGATTCGGGCCACCCGCGCGGCAGTCGCCGAGCGGCAGGCCCACGAGGAGACCGATCGGGCTTGGGAGGCTGAATCCGAGCAACGTATGCTGGCGGAGCAGCAGCGCGACCGGGCGGAAAAGAATCTGGAATTGGCCAATGTCGAGCAGCGGCGGGCCGAAGGGAACCTCGACGTTGCCCTCAAGGCGCTCGACGCCGTCTATCTGGGCGCGATCGGCGAGGAGAAACTGCTGGGCCAGCCGGTGGCGAAGCGGGGTGGATCAGAGCCCACGCTGATGGAGCCGCCGCCGCTGAGCGCCTTGGAGCGCGAGCTGTTGAAGCGGGGCTTGGCTTTCTACGATCAGTTCGCTCAGCAGAACGCCGCGGCCCCCCGCGCCTTCGCACGGACCGCCCAGGCCTACTACCGGGTCGGGCTGCTCCACGCGGCGCTGGGCGACGGCGCGAGAGCCACGGAAGCCTACCGGGAAGCCATCCGGCGGTTTGAGCGGTTGACCAACGAAGAGCCCAACAACGCCGAACACTTCCGTCGACTGGGGAGCGCGCATAGGGGGCTGGCCAATGCCGTGCCGGACTGGGAGGCGGCAAAGAAGGTTTTCGAGAGTGGCCGCCGTGCCTATTCGAGGGCCATCGAGCTGCGGCCCGGCGATGCCACGCTCTATTGGAGCCGCGGCTGGGTTCTCGAGGAGTTAGGTGATCGGCGGGCTGTGGAAGACTTTGAGAGGGTGGTTCAGCTCGATCCGCACAATGCCGCGGCGCTCGCGCGGTGTTCCCATAGCTACAATTATGGACATACTCAGGATCCCCAGAAAGCGCGCGAATATGCGGAACGCCTCGTCGCACTTGCCCCAGACAACCCACGGGGCCACATAGCACTCGCGGACGTGCTGGGCGGGGTTGGTCACGGAGAGCCCGGACCTCGTCCGAACGCGGCCGCCGCCCTCGAACACTATGACCGTGCCATCCAGCTCGCCCCCGACTACTATGAAGCATATAGCGCGCGTGGCAACTTCTACTACTACATCCAGGAGAATGCTCGCGCGCTGGCCGATCTGAACCGCGCTCTGGAACTCAAACCGGAATACTATCACGCGATCCGTTATCGAGCACGCGTGTTTACTCAGCTAGGTGAATATGATAAGGCGCTCGCAAACCTCGCCGTGTACGCCAAGTTTCGGCCTAATGCGTCGGTTTTGCACAGCGATATTGGAGGTATTCACCTGCGGAGGGAGAACTGGCAGGCGGCAGTCGACGCCTACACCAAGTCCGTGGAGATCCAGCCTGCGTACCACGTGTTGGCACGTCGGGCGGTGGCACGCATGCACTTGGGACAGTACGCGCAGGCCCTCGCCGACCTAAAAAAGGGGTTGGAACTCAGGCCGAAGGACAATGGCACGCTGCTTCTGTTTCTGGGGACTCTCGGGCCGCAACTGGCTCGCTCTCCGGAAGAGTTCCACCAGGGTCTGTTGGGGCTCGCGCGAGACGCCGTCGAGCGCTCGCCTCGGTCCGCTATAGCGTATGTCCAACGCGCTGTGCTCTATGAACGAATGGAAGACTATCCGAAGGCGGAGGCTGACTTTGCCAAGGCGGCCGAGCTTGAGCCGAAATCCGCGAACGCGTGGGGACGGTTGGGTCGGTTTCACTTGGGAAGGCAGAACTGGCAGGCGGCAGTGGACGCTTTCACGAAGGCGTTGGAACTCAATCCGAAGGAAACGAGCCCGCTGTACTACACCATGCTCGTACAACTCAAGTTGGCGAAACTCGATGAGGCCAGGCAGACCTGTCAGCGCATTCTCGCGACATCCGCTGGCGCGGAGAATCCCCTGACGGCGAACCTCGCCGCTTGGTGTTGTGCGATTGTTCCCCATGCCGTCAAGGACTACGGCCCGGCGATTTCTTTGGCGACCAAGGCACACGAGGCGAAACCCAAGGATGACTCGATCCTTCACACGCTCGGGGCGGTTCTCTACCGTGCGGGCCGGACCGACGAGGCCCTGAAACGGCTCGCGGAACTGGACGGCCGGATGGAGAAGCCGGATCCGCAGGCCAACTCGTTGCCGGCCTACACTTGGTATTTCCTGGCCATGGCCCATCATCAGGCGGGCCATGCGGATGAGGCCCGCAAGTACCTTCAAAAGGCCGTCCAGTCAAACAAGGCGACACTCAAGGATCAGCAGAAGCAGCCGCAGTGGGACCAGAAGCTGGAACTCGATCTGCTCCGCACGGAGGCCGAGGCGCTCATCACGCAGGCGAAGCCCGGCGGGCAGCCCGCTCCCAAAGCCGAGAAGGAGTTGCCAAAAGAGAAGCCGAAAGAGACCGTGAAATCGAAACCCTGAGTTGCGGTTTGGTGGCACGCCCAGAGTCTTCGATGGGCGTGGCGTGCGTTCACCGACAAACCACGCCCTTCGCAAAGCCTCAGGGCGTGCCACCCGAGCCGTGGAAACAACGCGTGTCGAATGGCAATTGACGAACCGCGAGGATCAAGCGGATGAAGGAAGGTGGGTCATCGGCCTTGCGGCCTCGACCCACCCTACCAAGAACCAAGCCGGCCTCCTGAGCCTGTAGGAC
>CAYTJV010000840.1:0-2771 GCA_964438165.1 uncultured Planctomycetaceae bacterium
GAACGCGCGCGGGCGGCCACCCCGGCAACCATACTCCCACTCCTCTTCCGTGGGCAGCCGGTATTCCAATCCCTCCGGCAGCCGACCGGCCTCGCGCTCCCGCTTCGTCAACCATTTGCAGAAAGCCCGCCCGTCGTTCCAGCTCACGCACACCACCGGATAGACGTCCCGGTTCGGGAACGCCCAATTCGGGTCGCGCCAGCTCTTGCCCGGCATCGGTTTCCAGGGATGCACCACCTTCGTCGTCAGGTGATATCCGTCCCATTCCGGATTGAAACACTGCGTCTCGCCGCCGGGCTTTTCGGCGTCGCTGACATAACCGGTCTCCTCAACGAAACGCCGGAACTGGCCCACGCTGACTTCCGTGCGGCCCATCCAGAGGCCGTGCTTGATCCGCGCGGGTCGCGGGTCGCCTTCCGGCTTTTCACGCGTCGTCCCCGGCGTGGCGCCCCCTTCGATTCCTGTGGCCCAGGCGCGCTCTTCCGGCGTGCTGCCCATCATGAATTCGCCGGGCGGGATGTAAAACGACTTCCAGCGTCACACCGCCACCCAGGTCCACCTGCTTCGTCGCGCCCTTTGTCGGCTCGCCGGCATACGTCACACTGATCGGAAAGCCAAACCCGAAGACGGCAGCGATGATCGTCAGAACCGACAAAACTCTAGCGGGCTTCATGGCATCTCCTTTGGTCATTGATGTCCTGATTCTTGGCGGGATTCCTCACTGCGGGTTCGTGATGGTTCCTAGTTGGGGCGGCCTTAAACCTTCAGCCCGCGCAGATTGACTTCGCGTGTCTTGTTCTCCTTGATCACTTCGTCCATGGTCAGCCACGTTTTTCGCGCCATGGCCTCGCGACCGAGAATGGCGGTCAGATGGCAGTCCACCGAACGGTGGGCCGTCGAGTTGTCGAACCTGTCCTCGGTGACGCAGCGATGGAACTCAGCGATGTTGGCCTTGGCTCCGTCGGTATAAATGGCGTCCGACGTGGCGCCCGAGTAGTGCTTGGGCCCCCCGCGGACAAACACCTTGCCGCTGTAAGCGAGGTGCGCCGTGGCCTGCCGTCCCATGAGGTCGGCCTCCAGGTTATACATGAGCGCGTTGTTTTGCAGAAGCTGGGTCGTGTGCGTCCAACAGATTCCATCCGCGAGTTGGAACACGACCCCGCCGCAGTCGGTGCGGTCGCCGTGAGGGTCTGGACGGACAATGCGCGAGTAGCCGCTGGCGCCGACCGCGCGCTTGCCGGTGACCCACGTGATGCCGTCTATGATGTGGATGTCATACAGCAGCAGCAAATCGCCGCTCAGCGCGATGTGCGAGTACCATGCCCTCCGAAACAGGTTCTCGATGGTCGGGCCTACCTTCGGGTCAGGCAACGCGCCGCAGGTGCCGCCGGAATAGATATGCGCCAGGCCGCCGAGGGCGTCTTTGCCGATACGTTGCTTGACTTCCTGGTTGGCGGGGTCCATGGGCAACTGGTAGTCCACCCGGAAGCACAGCTTCTTCGCCGTCGCCTTCTTCGCCAAGGCTTGCATCTTAAAGACGGCCGGCACGTCCACCGCGAACGGTTTGGCCATATACACGTGGCAGCCGGCGTCAATCGCCGCGGCGGCCTGCTCGGGATAGAAGTACGGGATGCCTTCGAGAACCAGCGCCTCGACACCGCTGTCGAGCGCCCGCTTGTAGCCCGAAAGGCCGCTGAACCGCTTTCCCGCCGGGACACCCAGCTTGTCGCCAACCGCGTTGGCGGTGTCCTCGAAGTAGTCCACCGCTGCCGCGATCTCGTATCCGGGGTGTTCTTTGAACAGACCGGCAATCCAACTTCCCCGGCCGCCCAGTCCCACGATCCCGATGCGGAGCTTGCGCCCGACCGGCACGCTGGACGCGGCCTTGGAGCCCGCCTCTTGGGCGAGCGCGCTGGACGCGGCGGCCAGCAGTGGGGCTGCGGCCGCTCCCGCAGTCTGTCCAACAAACGTCCGTCTCGTTATGGAACGACCTGGCGTCATTGCGATGCTCTCCCTTCACGGCAATTTAAGGCAAAGCCTGTAGGGAACGCCCTCTGTGGCGTTCCGTGGACCGGCGTAGAACGTCCGCGGCGATTCGCGGAACGCCACAGAGGGCGTTCCCTACAGATATTACCGATCTCACGTGCAAAAACTCACTAGGAGGCCGGGCCATCAGTCTCAGACCTTCACCTCGCGACCCTTGACCAGCGAGAGGGTCTGGCGGTGGCCGAGCACCACGGCGTCGCGGTCGAGCTGGCCGGCAAGGAAGGCGGAGGGCGGGCGGGTGGGCCCGCAGGCGGGGCGGATTCGGGCCTTGCCTCCCCGCCGACTCCCACTGGCCGGCGATCACGGGCGGCGGGCGGGCCGGGGCGGAGAATCCGTACCAGGTCGAGATGTCGAACCCTGGCAGGCCGGCTTCGGCCATCGTGGGCAGCTCGGGCACGAGCTTCGACCGCTCGGCCGTGGTGACGGCGAGTGCCTTCAGCTTGCCCGCCTTCACCTGCGCCATCGCGTTGGCGAGGTTATCGAACATGAACTGCGTGTCGCCGGCGAGCAGCGCCTGCGTGGCGGGCGCGCCCCCCTTGAACGGAATGTGCACGGACTAGGTGCCGGTCTCGACCTTGTACAGCTCGCCGGCAAGATGGCCGGCGCTTCCATTGCTGCCGGAACCGAAGGAGAGCTTGCCGGGATTCGCCTTCGTGTACGCGATAAATTCCTTGACGTTGTTCACCGGCGACGACGCGTTCACGACAAGTACGTTGGGCGTGATC
>CAYTJV010000841.1:0-2762 GCA_964438165.1 uncultured Planctomycetaceae bacterium
TTTTTCCTCGTTCCCACGGTCTCCGTGGGAACGCACCTCCGCGACGCTCTGCGTCGCCACACCGACGCAGAGCGTCGGAAAAAGCGGTTCCCACGCGGAGCGTGGGAACCAGGAACACTCGCTAATACAAATCCGCCGGATCGGCGTGGTGGAGCTTGCGCAGGGCCACCAGTCCGGAAACAATACACATGCTCAGCGACAGTCCCAACACGCCCGCGATGCGCAGCAGCGTCATGTCCAAGGGGAGCCTCGTCTTCCAGGCCGTCGCGACGTAGAGGATCTCCGACACGACCAGTCCGGGCAGGAATCCCAGGAGGGCCAGAATCACCGCCTGAGCGAGGACGACTCGCGACAGATAGCCGTCCGAATAGCCCATGGCCTTCAGCGTGGCATATTCGGGCAGATGGTTGGTTACGTCGCTCGAGAGGACCTGGTAGACGATGACGCTCCCCACCACGAAGGCCACCGCGACGCCCATGGTGAAGATCAGCCCGATCGATTGCTGCCACAGCCACACCCAGCGCTCGCGCTGGATGATTTCGTTCCGGGTAAATACATCGACGTCGGCGGCATCCTGGGCGGCGAGGCGTTGCTTCAGCCGGCGCGCCACCGCGGCGGGGTCCGCGCCGCTTGCCAGGCGGATCAGGCCCAGGGTGACGTGGCCGGCTGGCCATGCCGGCTGGAGTCGGCGGAACCCCTCTTCGCTGAGCACGACCACGCCGTCCTCATCGAAGGTCGTGCCGAGGAAAAAGTGGCCCACCAACCGCACGCGGCGGCGCTCGATCTCGGCTTCCGTGCCGATGTCCTCGTCGCCGAACTCGCTTCCGTTCTGCGGCCCGAACTCGCTCCGCGACGCGCGATCGATGAGCACGAACTCCGGGGCGGTCAGCAGGCGCACCTTGTCGCGCAGCTCCGCGGCGGAGAAGACGGGCTGGTCCGGCGCGACGCCGAGCGCGAGGATCGGGCGCGTCGCCCCCCGCGTCGACTGCCAGCGGTTGTAGTTCAGCATCAGCGAGCTCACGCCGCGAACGCCCGTCGCCGAGGCCGCTTGATACAAGCGGACCTCCGGAAATGGCCTGGACTGGGAAAGACGCCCCGAATTGCTCGACCGAATGAGGATGTCGAAATCGAGCGCCTCGTACACCAACGACGCGGTCCTCTCGGCCGTGCCGCGAAAGCCGAGCTGGAGGAAGATCAACACGACGGCGAACATCACCCCGGCAACGGCTGCGACCGTCCGCACCTTGTGGTGGGCCAGGTTGTACCATGCCAGAGGCGTTTTCATGGGCTCGCCGGCGCGAACTGCACCTCGACTTGCAGGTGGATGAACTCGGCCGCGACCTTGCTGCCCGGCGGATCGAGATCCACCCGGACCTCGATCACGTGCCGGTCGGCCTGGGCCAACGGATCGAGCGACCTCAGCTCGGGCCGGACGATGGTCTTGCCGATACGCGACACCGTGCCGCTCAGCCCGGCCTCATCGTACGGACTCGGGAACGCCTTGCTCACCACCTTGGCCTTCTGTCCCAGCCGAATGCGCTTCACGTCGGCCTCGTACACCTCGGCCAGCGCGACCATAAGGCGGCGGTCGGCGAGTTGCAGGATCGGGGTTGGACCGATGGCTTCTCCCGGACGCACGAACACCTTGAGCACGGTCCCGTCGCACGGCGCCCGAATGATCGTCCGATCCCACTGGGCCTGGGCCAGCTCCTCTCTCTTCTTGAGCGACTCCACCGCGATCGTGCTGAGCGCCTGTTTCTTGCCGGCCAGCGCCGCCTCCAGATCGGCCTCAGCCGCTGCCACGGCCAGCTTGCCGGCGTGCCGGCCTTTTTCCAAGGCCATTTCCGCGGCTTTGACCTCGGCCTCGGCCTTGGCCACGGCAAGGTCTTGC
The DNA here is from genome assembly GCA_964438165.1 of uncultured Planctomycetaceae bacterium. Classification (GTDB taxonomy): domain Bacteria; phylum Planctomycetota; class Planctomycetia; order Pirellulales; family Thermoguttaceae; genus CALFBP01. The sequence continues at coordinate 1,892 of CAYTJV010000841.1, forward strand.
TCCTCGCGGTCCTGCGGCGACACGATGTCGGTCGGCGTCAGTTCCTTGAGCCGCCGCTGCGTGGCTCGCGCCATGGCCAGGTTCATGCGCAGCACCGCGACCTTGCCCTCCTCGACCTTGAGGTCCGACTCGTAGCTCTTGGCCTGGTTCAAGGCCGCCTTGGCCGCAGCGATCCGGGCGTCGGCCACCTTCTCCTCGGCCACCCGCCGCGTCTCGGCCTCGAGGCGCTGGCTGCGGAACGCCTGGAACTCCAGCTCGCGCAGGGTGCGGCTGTCGAGATAGGCCAGCGGATCGTTCTTGCGGACATCGGCGTTCTCTTCGACCGCCAGCGAGTCGAGACGGTCCCCGGGCAGGGCACTCAAGTCGATGACTTTTCCGGCCGGCTCCAATCGCCCCAGCGCCACCGGCCCTCGCTCCGCGCCCGCGGCAGAACTCGAACGATCGAGGCCCGCCGGCGCCGACGCCTGGCCGGGCGATACGGATCGGTCAGTGGAAGGGGAAAAGACCCCTCGGTCCCTGAGCAGCCATCCCAGGGCCGCAAACGCCACGGCCAGACAACCCCCTACTACCACACGTTTCATCATTGCGGCCGGCTCCTCTGCGCCGGAAAGACGGGCCAACAGGCGATGCGCTTTGACGAGGCTACCTTCCTATCATTCCCATGGGCCGTTGCCCCGTTAAGTTTAGGTTGCTTTCCCCCGCGAGGGAAGCGCCCGATTGCGGTCTGGGGCGACCATGCGGGAGATGCCGTAGCGGCCGTTTGTATCGCCCCCACGGGACATTCGCTTGCCGTGCGAGCGGAGTTCCTGGAAAAGGGGCGACGGATGCCGCGAAGTCCCCACCGACCCCGTGTCGGTGGAAGCGGGTTTGG
>CAYTJV010000842.1:0-2751 GCA_964438165.1 uncultured Planctomycetaceae bacterium
AAGCTGTTGAGCGACGAGCCGGCTGAGGGCCTGCAACGTCTGCTGGCGATTCGATTCCGGGATCACTTCCCAGAGTTGCTTCAGCGCGATCAGTTTCAGCGCCGGTCGCGTTGTGACAAAAAGGCTCCGTCTTGGTTGGACCGCATGGCTTTCCTCCTTGAGCCGAGATAAGATAAGCTTGAAGCCAATCGGCGAGCTTCAAAAGAGCGGAGAGTGATAATAGCGGAAAATCGACGGCGGGTCGATACCGGTTAGACTTGGGTGTGTTATGTTTGCTCTTTCTGTAATTGGGCAAAAGGCCCCAACCTGTCTGGGACACTGGGCGGGAAACTCTACCCGCTATTCAATCCGCGAAAGCAGAACTGGACGCGTCATTTCTTCTGGGACCAGACCATCTTGGTCGGCAAGACGAAGACCGGCATCGTCACCGTCCAGGTCTTGAACATCAACGATCCTTCGCGAGTGATGCTTCGCGAGAATCTGCTATTCGAGGGCCGCTTTCCGCCCGGCGAATAGAGAGCCCATCCGCACCGAGCTGCAGCCGGAATAGATGAGTGTCCCCTATTCCAGATCGGGACCTGTTTCACCTTCACGAGTTGCTCAGGGCCAAACAAGCGGAGAACTTCGATCAAGCAATCGGCGCTCTTCAGGAGACCCGCGCCGAGCGCGTCCCCGGTGCGGCGTCGAGTGTGCCACTGCTTGGTCGCTGCCGGCAATAGGCTTCGAGGAAGAAGAACACGTCACCCGGCAGCGACCAAGCAGTGCCGTTCGACCCCGGGGCTATCCCACCGCACTGCTTGACCGCTGCCGGGACGACCTTTAACCCAACGCTCGGGCTCCTGCTCCGGCAGCGGTCAAGCAGTGGCACACCGATTCCCGATTTCGAAAGCAGGGGCACCCGCGCGCAAGCCCCTGGGCCAAGGGACGCAACCCAATTTTCCCAAGGCCCGGAGGGCCGAAAGTCAATAGCCAGGGGCGCAAGCCCCTGGGCCAAGGGACGCAACACCATCGCCGAGCCCCGAAGGGGCGGCAGGTCTGTCGCCCTTTCAGGGCTCGTTCAAATTCAGCGCCTTACGTTCCAGGGGCTTACGCCCCTGGCTATTGACCAGGCGCCCCTTCGGGGCTCTTCTCCCCGCGGCCTTCCTGGCTCCGTATTGGCCCTGCTCTCCGTGCCGCCGTGGTGAATGGCCTGCTTTGCTTCCCGGTCTTCTGCTTTCGCGTCGGCGGTCAGACCAGCGGATCGATCCCGGCCGAGAGCAAGTCGAGGATGTTGCTCGACTGCTTCCGTTTGGTGGGCTGATTTCCGAGGTCGGACATCCAGAAGTCGGTGGCGGACATCAACGCCGCACTGTTGCTCGGCTGAACGACGGCCGCCGCTGCCGCCGCGACGCTGGCGGCAGCCGGCCCTTTGCTGAGCACGTGGATCGCGTCGGCCACCACGTTGCCGTTGGCGTTGTCGCTCAGGACCACGGTGATCTTGCCGTTGGCGTCGGCCGTGTAGACGCCCAGGCTCACCCACTGCACGGTGAGACGCTGATTCACCGTCGGCGCGGCAGTGCCGTTGATGGTGTACTGGGCGTTGGTGGCGTTCTTGAAATTGGCCAGCCAAGTGGCGAAGACCTCGTAGGAGCCGGGCGCGAGATTGCTGAACGCCCATTGCGCCTTGTTGGCCCCCGAGCCCTTGGTGTGGTAGCGGGTGTCGCCGTTGTATCCGGTCCATTTTGGTCCCGCCCTCCAGCCCGTGCCGATCTCCGAGTAGCCGGGGTCGCCGTCGTCGAGGATCTTATCATACGATCCGATCTGAAAGGCCCAGCCGTACTGCAAGCCTTGGCCCGACTGAACTGGGACGAGCTTGGAGACGAACGCGTCTTGTCGGCCCAGGGCCGTCAGCATCGCGGTCCCGGACGCGGGGTCGAAGTCGGCAGGCGCTCCGTAGAACATGCCCGTGGTGACGACGTTCCCGCCGGTATCCACGGCGATCCCCGTGCCCCTGTCGTTGGGCGTGAAGCCGATGGATGGTCCGCCCATTTGCCCCGCCCAGACAAAGCCACCCGCGTCGGTCATCTTCGACACGAAGATGTCGCGAGTTCCGCTGGCCGACAAGTTGTATTGGGCGCTAGGATCGAGATTGAAGTCGACCGTGCCCGCGAACGTGCCGGTCACGTAGAGTTGGCCGCCGCGAGCCACCATGCCGTAGGCGATTACGCCGGGCGATGGCTTGGACCATTGTTCGGTGCCAACAGCATCCGCGGCGTACTTGGCGACGAACTCACGTCCCGTCGCGTCTCCGTTGTCGACGATGCGGCCGTCGCCGGCCGCGGCGTAGACAAAGTTGCCGTCGGCGGCCAGCGAGCCCACGCCCCTGTCGGTATACTGCTTGGCCCAAACCGGGGCGCCGTCCTGGGTGTTGAGTTTCACGACGAACCCATCCTCGAGGGTCCCGGCCGGATTGACGAGATCTGGGAAACTGCCAAGGTACATGGTTCCGGTGAACAGCCCACCGGTATAAACGCCCGTGGAGTCCGCCGCTAGAGCATTGGTCCAGATGCTCTGGGAGGAGCCGAGGCTGGCAGCCCAGCCGAGGTGCCCGTCCGTGCCATCGAACTGGGCGACGAAACTGTCCTGGAATTGCGCGGTCAAAGGAAACGTGCCAGGCCCCGGGTCAAAATCCGTAGTCCCGGGGTATAATAGGCCATAATGGGTATCCACTTGACTCAAGTAGCCCCTAGATGTAGTATCCACGGGCATGGA
>CAYTJV010000843.1:0-2740 GCA_964438165.1 uncultured Planctomycetaceae bacterium
AATATGTACGTGCGTATATGTGGGTAATACTGAGCGCAGAGCGTGGGAACGAGGACTTATGGGCACTACCGAACAGAAGGCCTCAAGATGTCGCTTCCCCGCGCGAAACCGGTTTGCGTTATGGTGTTGGTCCTGGTTGGGCCTGCATTGGCACAGGCCGCCCCGCCGATCGCATTGCATCCCGACAACCCGCATTACCTGCTCTTCCGCGGCAAGCCCACGGTGTTGGTCACCTCGGGCGAGCACTACGGGGCGGTGTTGAACCTGGACTTCGACTATCGACGTTATCTCGACGAACTTCAGGCCCGGGGCTTAAACCTCACGCGGACCTTTTCCGGCACGTACCGCGAGGTGGCCGAGTCGTTCAAGATCGAACAGAACACGCTCGCTCCGGCGCCCGGCCGGTTTGTTTGTCCTTGGGTCCGAAGCGGCGAGCCCGGGGCGGGCGACGGCGGCAACAAATTCGACCTGGCCCGCTGGGATCCGGCCTATTTCGCCCGCCTGAAGGACTTCGTGGCCGAGGCAGGAAAGCGGGGAATCGTTGTCGAGCTGGTGCTCTTCTGCACGATCTACGAAGACAGCCTGTGGCGCGTCAACCCCATGAACGCGGCCAATGCCGTGGGCGGAGTCGAGAAAGCGGCCCGGCTCGACGCGTACACATTCAAACACCCCGGGCTCACCGCCGTGCAGGAGGCCTTCGCCCGCAAAGTGGTGACCGAATTGGCCGATTTCGACAATCTCTACTACGAGATCTGCAACGAGCCCTATTTCGGCGGCGTGACCCGGCAGTGGACGCAGCGGATCGCCGAGACCATCGAAGGCGCCGAGGCCGCTCGGCCCGCCAAGCACCTGATCGCGGAGAACATCGCCAACGGCAAGGCGAAGGTCGTCAGTCCGATTCCCCAGGTCTCGATCTTCAACTTCCATTACGCCAGCCCGCCCGATACTGTGGCCATGAACTACGCGCTGAACCGGGTCATTGCCGACGATGAGACCGGATTCAAAGGAACCGGCGATTTTTGGTATCGGCGCGAGGGTTGGGAGTTCCTACTCGCCGGGGGGGCGATCTATAGCAACCTCGACTATTCCTTTACCTGCCGGTGCCCTGACGGAACCCACCCCGTGAAAACCTCGCCAGGTGGCGGGGGGGCTGAGCTCCGCCGTCAGCTTGCCATTCTCAAGCGGTTTGTCGAGAGCTTCGATTTCGTGCGACTGCAACCCGACACGGGCGCGGTGCGTGTCAACCGGGGCACGGTTCGGGCCCTGGTCGAGCCAGGCAAGTCCTACGCCGTCTATGTCCACGGCCCCTCGCCCGCCGAGTTGACCATCGACCTCCCCCCCGGTTCCTACCGGGCGGAATGGATCGACACTAAGTCGGGCAGCGCAGTGCATAGCGCGACGCTCCAACACGCTGCCGGGACGGCAAAGCTCGTCTCCCAGAGCTTTGTCGAGGACATCGCCTTGCGACTCACCCGCGCGCCGGCCAAGTGAGAAGTTGATCGATTGCTGTAGGACGGATTGGCAATCCGTCCGTATTTCGTGGGACGGATTGCCAATCTGTCCTACGTCAAGCGTGCGCGGATCGCCCTTTTTGTCCAAGAGGCCTTTGGGGTATACTGTTTTCTGTCCCGTGCGGGATTCCAGGTGCTGGCACTTTCTGTCGAGGATACACCGACGTCATGCTCCGTGAACAAGCTGAGCAACTGAGGCAACAGTATACCGACCAGTACGTGGTGGTGACCGGCGATCGGGCTGAATTGGCTCGATTCCAAGGCGTGGTGGGCCAAGTGAAGACTGTCAATATGAGCGGCCGGGCTTTGGTTCAGTTCGATGCCAACAACGATCGCGCCTGGTACGACATCGCGTTCGACCACCTGAAAGTAGTGGATAAACCCCCACCAAAGCCTGTAGAAAAAAAGGCCCCAGCCGCTGCGAAAGCGAAAGCGGCGGGGGAGAAACCCGCGGAAAAGCCCATGGAGAAGTCTGTGGCCGGGGAGTGAAACCGGTTCACAGAACGCTAAGGAGGGAGCCTTATGCAGACTGACAAAGACATTTCAACTCCGGCACAGCCCACCCAAGCCAAGCGGCCGCGCCGCTGGCCGGCAATTCTCTTGTTGGTGCTGATCGTGATCGCGGCGGGTGCGGGGATTGCCTGGCACCAACTCGGCGGCAAGCTGAAATCGACCGAGCCGTACAAGATCGCTTTGGCCCAGGTCCAGAAGGATCCTCAAGTGATCGCCCAGCTTGGGGAACCGATCCGCGATGCCGAGATCCTGCCGAGCGGCTCCGTCCACGGCGACACAGCGAACGTGATGTTCAGGGTTGCGGGTCCCAAGGGGCGGGGGAGCGTGCGTGCCGAGGCCCGGCGGATCGGCGGCAAATGGGGATTGACGGCCTTGGACGTCATCACCGCCGACCAGAAGCGGCTCTCGCTAAAAACCTCAGGGGAGGGAGGCGACGGCGATGCCCCGATGTGGACGCCCCCGGGCGGGGCTGCCCCGAAAACCGGGGGCGAAGCTCCCAAGGTCCCTCCGCCGACCAGCCCGGGCCCGGAGATCCAGCTCGACATGCCCGATGTCGGCTCGCCGGCAAAATCTTAGCCTCGTTCCCACGCTCTGCGTGGGAACGTCCGCCGGAGACGCTCTGCGTCGTTCCTTGCCCGGGCCGCAGAGCGGCCGGACCGTTCGTTCCCACGCAGAGCGCTCAGTATTACCCACATTTCGACATACTTGCATCAGCG
>CAYTJV010000844.1:0-2722 GCA_964438165.1 uncultured Planctomycetaceae bacterium
TTTTTCTGTCCACCATGCTAGCAATGCCAGCACTCCCCGTTAGGTCTATGCGGGCTATGGACTTGCGGCTATTTTAGTGCCATTCGTGACTGTCCCAATTTATGTGGTTCTTTTCCTCGCAGAATCCAGTCTTCTCGCTACAGTGCTTTGGTTTTCTGGGATAAACCCGGCCGGGCGGCGTCTTGATGATGGTGGACGCAAACGATTCCAACACGAACGGACCTGTGGAGGCCAACCTGCTCGGCTGGTTGGTGGACCGCCACGCCGCCGCGTTGGAGTTGTACGCCCGCCAGTTGTGCGATTGTCCGCAGGACGTGGTCCAGGAGGCCCTGCTCCAGTTGGCCGGCCTGACTCGGCGGCCTGACGACTTGTTGGCGTGGGTGTACTGTGCGGTCCGCCATCGGGCGCTGACAGCGGCTCGGGCGGCCAAGCGGCGCAAACGCCACGAGGGCGAGGCGGCCGAGCGGCGTTCTGGTTGGTTTGAGCCGTCGGTGGCCGATGCCATCGACGCCCAAGCCGCGGCAGGCCTCCTCGAGTCGCTGTCCCAGGAATATCGCGAAGTGGTGGTCGCCCGCATTTGGGGCGGCCTGACGTTTCAACAGATCGCCCGTGCCGTGGGTGGGTCCGATAGCACGGCGCACCGCAGCTACGAGGCGGCTTTATCGCTCTTGCGAGAGAAGATGAGGATCCCATGTCCCAAGAACCTTTGAATCCCGACTTGGCCGGCGTGGAAGCCGCATTGGCCGGGCTCCGGCCAGCCCGTTCGGCCTTGGACCGCGACCGGCTGATGTTCTTGGCCGGGCAAGCGGCCGGTTTGCGCCGGGCGCGGCGGGTCGCGTGGATAGGGGCGAGCACATCGGTTGCTGCCACGCTGGCTGCTTGTGTGCTAGGCGTCGCGCTAGTTCAGCGACTCGCCCTGGACAGGGATCACCAGACCGCCAAGGCATCCGTGCCCCAGCCCGGACAACCCGACGCGTCGTCCTGGGCGGCCAATCCACGCGGACCTCGCGCGACCGCCGAATCGCTCGATGGAGTCGCCAGTTACCTGAAACTGCGTCAGTTGGTGCTCACGCGCGGTGTCGAGGCCATGCCGGAGATCGCTCCGAACACGGCAACCAAGGACCAACCGCCTGCGCCGAGCCCGCGCCGAATGCTCGGCCATTTGCTCGATGGTTGAATGTGTTCGCGTGTGATCGCCCGTTGTCACGTTTCTTTCACTGTTCCGTGTTGTTCCACGTTTAGCGGGCGGGCAAGCCCGCCCGCTAAACGATTTCCCATCCTTTTCTACGGAGGGTTCTCCCATGAAGAGATCCAATGCGCTCGCAGTGTTTCTTGTGCTAGTAATGCCGGGCTATCCGGCCCTGGCCGCGGAAAAGAAACCTGACCGACCCGAGCCGAAGGTCGAGGTCCGCAACCTGACCATCCATCCGGCGCCGGTGCCGCGCCCGGCACTGAAGTATCGTCTGCTGCCGTCCTACCTGGAGCAGAGGCCCGGCAACGCCGCCCCGCTGTATCTGAGGAGTTTCTTGATGTTGCAAGACCCTTCGCACGCGAAGTCGGTGGAATTGCTCGAACGTCAGCCTCGACTCTTGCCGGCCGACAAGGCGTCTCGCGAACAGGTCGTCAAATCGCTGGGCGAGCTCAAATCCGCGCTGCACGAACTGGAAATGGCGTCGCATCGAGAGTGGTGCCACTTCGAACCATCGACACGCGACGAGCAGAACGTGTACGAGGTGCTGTTGCCCGACGTTCAGATCGCGCGTCGGGCTTGCCGGATCCTGGCCGTCAAGGCGCGCCTGGCAATCGCCCAGCAGGATTTTGAAGGGGCGTTTTCCACGGTGAAAGTCGGCTTCGCGTTGGCTCGGGACATCGGTTCGGAGGAGTTCCTCGTCAGCGGCCTGGTGGGGCTTACGATCCAAGGGATCATGGCCGATATCGTGGAAAGCCTGATCGCGCTGCCTGACGCTCCCAACCTGTACTGGGCAGTCACGCATCTGCCTGATCCGCTGGTCGACTTCCGACGCGCGTTTGCGGTCGAGGGAGCTGCGGCCTATCTGGTGTTCCCAATGCTGCGCGAGGCCAAGAGTTCGCAATGGACGCCCCAGCAAGCCGACGAGGCGCTGGCCGGCCTTGTTTCCCAACTCAAAGTCTTGGCAGAAGGTTCGATAATTCCCAAGTTCCCCGCGCCGCAGGACTTGAAGGCGGCCCTCCAGAAAGCCTATCCGGTCGCACGCAAAGGGCTGATCGCGCGGGGCTGGAAGGAGACTCGGGTGGACGCCATGCCGCCGGCGCAGGTCGTATTGGCCCAAACCGCCGAGGCCTTTGAAGAGTCACGCGACGACCTGTTCAAGTGGTTCTCCGTGCCGTATTGGCAGGCCCGGCAGGGAATCCAGGCTGTGGAAGCACAGCTCTACCGCACGCAGTCCGAGGACGCAATCCCGCTGCGCCAGTTGCTCCTGCCGGCCGTGAGCGCTTGCCACTTCGGCAGGGCGAGGACAGATCGGGGAATCGCGACGCTGCGCGTCATCGAGGCCATCCGTTTGTACGCGGCCAACCACGGCGGCAAGCTGCCCGAAAGCCTCGACAAGATCGACGAAGTACCGATCCCGATCAACGCGCTTACCGGCAAACCGTTCCCTTATAGGCTGGAAGGGAACACCGCCATTCTGGAGGCCGAGGGTCCCGCCAACTCTCTTCCTCGCCAATACCGCCTGAGCCTGGC
>CAYTJV010000845.1:0-2695 GCA_964438165.1 uncultured Planctomycetaceae bacterium
CAGCGTCTGCGGCTAGGCACATGAGTATGAAGGGAATTCCCGCGACCATGCGGTGGCATTCCTGTGGGGGGCATTCGTCTGGGCCGACATGTGACGTATAATTGTGGGAGTGATCGAGGTTTCGGTCGAAGGTGACTGCCGAGGTGGAACGACAATGACGCGGATGCAGTTATCATGCGGTCTTAGTTGCCGATGGCTGAGTTGGCTGTGCGTACTAAGCGGTCCCTTGGCCGTGGGTGCTGCCCCGGCCCAGACACGCCAAGAAGCCGCTGCCATGCGCAACCGCATGGTCGATCTGGAAATCGTCGCGGCCGGGATCACGAATCCGCGGGTCATCCAGACGATGCGCGACACGCCGCGCCACGAATTCGTGCCCCGGCCGCTCCGCCAGGACGCGTACCTCGACATGGCGCTGCCCATCGGCTGGAGCCAGACGATCTCGCCCCCGTTCATCGTGGCCTACATGACCGAGCAGATCGACCCGCAGCCGACCGACAAAGTGCTCGAAATCGGCACCGGCAGCGGCTACCAGGCGGCCGTGTTGAGCAAGCTCGTGCGCGAGGTGTACACGATTGAAATCGTGGAGCAGCTCGGGCACCGGGCGGCCAAGGACCTCAAGCGGCTCAAATACACGAACGTCCATGCGAAGGTCGGCGACGGCTTCCTGGGCTGGCCCGAGCACGCCCCCTTCGACAAAATCATTGTCACCTGCTCGCCGGAGAAGGTGCCGCAGCCGCTCGTGGCCCAGTTGCGCGAGGGCGGGCGGATGATTATTCCCGTGGGCGAGCGTTACCGGCAGGTATTCCACTTGCTCATCAAGCGGGAGGGGAAGCTGGAGGTCGAGGCCCTCCGCCCAACCCTCTTCGTGCCCATGACGGGCGAGGCGGAGAAACGCCGCCAGGTCCGGCCCGACCCCTCCAAGCCGCGCATCCAGAACGGCGATTTTGAAGAGGCGGCCGGGGATCCGGAAGAGCCGACCGGCTGGTACTACCAGCGGCAACTGGAACTGGTCAACGACCCCAAGGCGCCCTCCGGCGAGCGGTACGTCAAGTTCGTCAACCAGCGGCCCGGCGCCCGCTGCCAGGCGCTTCAGGGGTTCGCCGTCGATGGTCGTCAGGTGAAGGGCCTCCACGTGTCGCTTTGGCTGCGAGCGCAGGACATCCGACCCAGCGGCAACGAGGGGCAGCCGCTGGTGGGCGTCCTCTTTTACGACGAGAACCGCGCCCTGGTGAGCGAAGAAATCCTGGGACCGTGGCGAGGGACCTTCCCCTGGCAGCGCCAAGCGGGCACCGTCAAGGTCCCGCTCAAGGCCCGGGAGGCCGTGATACGCATCGGGCTGTTCGGGGCCACCGGCGAGCTATCCCTGGACGCCGTCGAGATCGCTCCCGCAGGGAAGTAGCATCGCAGGCAATGGTCGTAGGGCAAGCTGCCAGCTTGCCCTGGTACTACCCACGGGCAAGCTAGCAGCTTGCCCCTACGCGGGAACCTCCTCCCAATCAATCCACGCTGGCATCGAGAGAATGAAAAATGGGTAGACCGGGGTGAACAGGCTGTGTCCGCATCCGCAGGCAACCGACGATCTATAAGGGCCCTACGGCGGCCTCGCCAGGGAAACGCTCTCGGAATAACCAAATAAATCGGTATATTCTACTTACACACCCCACTCAATGGAAAAGTAATGGACTGCGTAGGCTACTTGATTTGTCGTAAACCGCTGTTATGCTAGCACCATGACGAGTGGCCAAGGCAGGGGGCAGGAAAAAGAGGCCCATGTGGCCGCGTCACTCCGTGACGCGCGCTCGGTCTCGGAGAGACCGAGCCACGTGTTGCGAGGGACCGAGCCACGTATCGCGGGAAAAACGCATCGTTCCAAGGTAAAAGGAGGCGGACAACGATGGTTCGACCAAGTTGGAAGTGTCTGATCTTCGGCGTGGTTCTGGCGGGAGCGCTGGTGACGATGACGTCCCAGGCCAGTGCCCATTCGTGGGGATGTTGCCAGCCGGTGTCTTGCTGCTACAGCAGTTGCTGGAGCACCTGCTGCGACCCCTGCTACGGGTCAAGTTGGGCCCTTGGGTGGCGACCGGGCCCCATCCGCCGCGTGCTTTTCGGGCGGTCTAGGTGGTATCCCGTTTCCTGGGGCTCGTGGGGTTGCGCGAGTTCGTTTACCTGGGAGCCATGGTGCCCCGAAGTGGCCGTCGCCTCGCCAGGCACGGCGGTAATGGCCCCGGAGGTCCAGAAACCGACGCTGGCGCCCCAGCGGCCTGCGAATCCGACGCCGGGCCCCTCGAAGTCCATCGAGGAGGAGTTCAACCTACCTTCGGAGAAGGCTCCGGCCACCCCGAAGAAGAGCACCAATCCCAGCACTAGCGACGAGAAAACCCGCGGCCTGAGCGGGCTCCTCTCCGTCCATGTGCCGGCCGCGGCCAAGGTCTACATCAACGGGCGTGAGACGCGCACCGTCGGCGGCCGCCGCGAATACGTCTCCTTCGGCTTGAAGGAGGGGAAAGTCTACCCCTACACGATCCGGGCCCTGGTCCTGGCCTCGGGCTCCGAAGGCCAAAGCGACTCCCAGGGCCGCCGGTGGGTATGGATTACCAAGACGGCCTATTTGAAGGCCGGGGACCGCGTCGGTGTGACGTTCTCCGAGAACCTGGACCTGGAGAGGCAACTCGCCCAGGTGGAGCCGGCCAACATC
>CAYTJV010000846.1:0-2688 GCA_964438165.1 uncultured Planctomycetaceae bacterium
GCGTGGGGCCAGGCGGGGAGCTGAGGCCCTGGGCCCAGAAGAGCGTGGGGGCGTTGAACACGAAGTTCCCTTTCGGGCCGGGATAGATCGTGGCCGTCCAGTGCTGCGGCGTCACGCCGCCGGCCAGGGCCGTCCCCTCGGCCACCACTTCCAGTCCGGCAAGGTCCTTGGGCGGGTCGCCGTGGTATTCCCAGCCGATCAGGCCGGGGATGCGGTCCCCCTTCTTCATGCCCGTGCCCTGGAAAATCCAGTGGTCGGGCTTGACGCAGATCCAGTCGCCGCCGCCGTTGACCGGATCGATGTTGCGGGCGCCCATCAGGTAGCCCTCATCCGGCCCGCGGTGCGGGAACGGCCCGTGCTCCTTCTCGCGATCCACCGCGTACTTGTACTCGCCGCCGTAGGGGCCGCCGCGGAACATGATCCGCCCCGGCCGCCCGTCGCTGGAAGGCTTCAACGGACTCACCCAGCAGACCGAGTTGCCGGAAAGGAAGAGCAGGCTCGCGCCCGCGTCGCGCATCTTCACCACGCTCTCGTACTGGCGGATGTCCCAGTATTCATCGTGGCCCACGCTGATAAAGCACTTGCACTTCAGGCCGTGCGCGGCGTCGGTCATGTCGGCGTTGGCGCAGTAGGTGACGTCGTAACCGTGCTGTTCGAGGAAATAGGCGAGCGGGAATTCGAAGGGCAGGAACTCGCCGGAGCCGACGGTGAGCGGATCGTTGACCACGCCCAGGAATTGGGCCTCGCGCCCGTAGGGCCGGTCGAAGCTCGCGTCGGCCCAAGGTCCCTGGCCGCCCTTGGGGTGCGTGTAGACCGAGTAATTGTCGGGCCAGCGATTGTAGGCCTGCCAGGTGTTGTCGGAGCACTGGAAGAGGACGTCGGCGGGCCGGTCGTCCTTGACGATGAACACCACGTAACTTTGCCAAGGGCCGGTGTTTTCGTCGGGCGGCAGCAGCGTCATCCGCCCCAGGTACACGCCGCTGATCCAATCCTTGGGGATCACCAGTTGGGTCGTGGGCTGCCAGCGGCACTCGCGGAGGGCGCGCGGGCCGACCGGCGGCGTGGGCTGGGCCTTCCCGTCAAACGGCCCGAGCGTGGTCATTAGCCGCGCGCCCCGCCCGCCGTAGTAGCCCATGCGGAAAATCTCGATCTTGAATCGCTGCGGCGGGTTCGTCGAAACCATGATGTCGATGGGCTCGCCCGCCTTCACGCTCTGCTTGGAGCAGTAGCCTTCGATCCACGGGCAGCGAAAGCCGTCGATCTTGTCGAGTCGCACGCGAGTCAACTGCCAATCGGTCGCGCCGGGTTTGGCGTTTTCCCTCGCGATCAGCGTCGGATCGCGATTTGCCTCGCCGCTTGCAACCGGAACAAAATGGCCCGTCGCCAAGAGCCCAAGCAGCGAAGCGGCGAAGATCTTGGCGAAAAGGGATCCGCGAACGTCTCCTGTCGGGTAGCGGCCGTTCATCGCAGTTGACTCCTCAAGGCCCATGGTTTTCACTTTGCCGACACTGAACAACGCCCATTGGCGACCATCCTGCGCCACCCGGCAGCGACTCAGCGGGCATCCGATGTCGGCCCCCTCTTTCGTGTTCCTGTCTTCGGAGCGAGGCATTGAAGGCCGGGTGGCTCGCTCATGGTTGCTTGGCTGGGACGAGCACGACTCGAATGGGGTACCGTTGGTCAATAGTCAGTGAGGTAACTGGGGCTCCCTGGCTACCACTATCGACCCGCGTTTTGATCGCGCCAGGCGGAAGCTGGCTCGCATCAATTTGGAACTGCCCAATATAGGTGTCTGTGCTCTGCATTTGATATATCGTAAGGGTGCGATCCGCAGCGCGATCACCCAGAAAGCAGCCACCCATCGAAAGAGCAACCACTGCGGTTGCGAGGCATGTCGGAGTACGTGCCATGGAACACCTCCGTAGGCCAACGACTGTTCTGTCGCACACAATGTCGGAAAGAGAGGCGATGACGGGCGGGCTGAGGGTTCTTGGGAATGAATGTCCGCACGCCACCCGATGCGCATCTTACGTAATCGGGGGTGATCCGGCAATTCATGTGGCCCAACCGTTGGCGATCATCTTACCTTGGGAAGTGGCGTCAGGCAAATTCGCCTCGCTGCTTGACCGGCGGCCGGTGGTGATGTATAGGGAGGCGAGTGCGGAGGGACGCCGAAGGGCACGGGGCGTCCTTTCCCGCCCAACACTCCCGCATTGCACCCCACCAACAAGGAGACCCGCCATGAAGCGTCGCCTCACTCGACGTAGTTGCTTGAAGGCCGCCGCCGCGGCCGGCGCCCTGACGATTCTTCCCGCCGGACTGGCCCGCGCGTATGCGGCCAATGAAAAGGTCAAGGTCGGCGTCGTCGGCGCCGGCGTGGGATCGCACAACGCCGAACGATTGGCCGGTTTCGGCGAAGAGGTCGCGGCCCTGTGCGAGGTCGACAAGGGCCGGCTGGAACACTGGGGCCGCAGGCACCCCAACGCCAAACGATATACCGACTACCGCAAGATGATCGAGGGCGGGAAGCTCGACGGGATCGTGGTGGCCACGCCCGACCACACCCACGCCCACATTAGCATCCATGCCATGCGCGAGGGCCTGCACTGCTTCTGCCAGAAGCCGCTGACGCACAACGTGTACGAGGCCCGGCTCATGACCCAGGTGGCGGCCGAAAAAAAGCGGATC
>CAYTJV010000847.1:0-307 GCA_964438165.1 uncultured Planctomycetaceae bacterium
GGGCCATCGCCGAAGAGGACGAAGCCGACGGAAGAATCGCCCTCACCCCCTGCCCCTCTCCCGAAACGGGCGAGGGGAGCCGTATTTTCTCGCTCGTCGGAACGGGCGAGGGGAGAGTTCAACACTTGCGAGGCGGCGTCGATCAGGACGCTGAAACCCTTCTCAGGGCTGCCGCGGCCGGCGGCGCCGACGATCTTCTTGGGAGGGTCGGTGAATAGACTGCTAAGACGCTGCCGGTAGATCGAATCGGGGTTGTCGAATCGCTCGGGCCGGACGGCATCGTGGATGGCGACGCACCTCTCTGCCG
>CAYTJV010000847.1:317-2688 GCA_964438165.1 uncultured Planctomycetaceae bacterium
TACGCCAGCCCGGCGGACTCTCTCGGCCTGTGATTCGGAGACACAGACGACCTTGTCCATCCAGCGGAGAATTCGCCGATCCAGCGCTTCGTAAAGACGCACCTTGAAGCACTGCCACGTCCACCCGTGTGAGACCGAAATAATTGGTATCCGGAGTTGGCGAGCGGCAAACAAACCAACCAGGTTCGACTTGTATCCGTGAGGGATCAAAACGTCCGCCCGCAATTGTCGCAAGACGTTGGTAAGCTCTCGCCCCGCTGCCAAGAGCCGCGGCGTGTCATGTTTCAGGGCGATGCCATCGAAGCCTTCGCAGCGGACCTCGTCGAGGAACGCTCGACAAAGCCCCGTTTCCGAGAAGGAGACGAACGTAGAGCGGATTTCCGGCGGCAGGGCCTTGGCCAGTTCGAGCATCTGGCGTTCGGGCCCGCCAAAGAAGCGGGAAGCGGTGAGATGGACAATGATCATTGTTACCGGCCGCCCTTCGTGGTTTGTGCTTGTTCCAGCCAGATAGTCTCCAGCTTCGCTGAAAGCGTCGGCCAATTGTAACGCTCAGCCACCACACCGCGTCCCTGGCGGGCCATGGCGCGGATCGGCCGGGGATCACGGACGTGCTCGAGGAGGGCTGCGGCCATGTCGTCGGCAGTTTCCACCTGGACAAAATGCTCGCCTGGCACGAGGCAGAGCCCTTCGGCGCCGATACGGGTCGAAACCACAGGGCACTCGGCGGCCAGGGCCTCGAGAATCTTCAGCCTTGAGCCGCCACCGATGCGCAACGGAACCACCATCAGCCCACACCGACTAAGGAACGGTCGGACGTCGGGCACGTCGGCGTGAAGTTCCATGCCAGGACACGTTCGCGCCCGCTCGACAAGCCATTGCGGTGGTTTGCGGCCGACGACGGCCAGCCGGGCCAAGGGCTCTTTTGCTAATACCTTGGGAAATATCCGGTCCAAGAGCAATTGGAGGGCGTCGAGATTGGGCCGCCAGTCCAGGCTGCCGAGGAACAGAAGGCGCAATGGGTCGCGGGTTGATCCATTCGACTGGAAATAGGCGACGTCCACGCCGTTGTCCACCACGTCCACCCGAGTTGCACCGAACTGCTCTTGCATCAGCCTGGCATCGCTATCGCTGACGGCGATTGTGCGCTGGGCCACAGAAAACATCCGCCTCTCAAACCGCTCAAATTTCCGCCATTGCCGCTTGATGTACCAGCGTTTCGGCCGGTTTGGCTCGTTCTCGGCGTACCGCTGCCAGATGAGCGATTCGACGTTATGCGCTATGACGATCCACGGTCCAACGGCCAGCGAGTGCAGAGTCTCGCCGTAGGGTGTCCACTCACAATGCCAGAGGTCGACGTCGTGCGCGGCCGCATAGCCGCGGACAGTTCGCCGCAAGGCTGCGCTGTTGTGGACTTGCACCGAATAGGGGAGCGGGGAGAGGAGGTTGTAGAACAGCCGACCGTAAAACATGGGCCCCGTCTTGGCTGGCAAAGGCCGATCGACCAGCACGGTCTCGATTCCTTGTTGCCGGAAGAACTCCACGGCTCGCCCGGTCTCCTCGGCATCGGCACTCGGATAGCAGAGATAGGTGAGGCGGTGCCGCCGGGCAAGCGGAAGGAGCAAATTCAGGGTGCGGATCCGTTTGCCCGAGTTGGGTGGATACGGAAGTTCTTCGTCGACGATAACGACGTGCAGCGGCCTTTTTATACTATCCACGGTCTGAGATGATACCAACCGTCGCGGGAGTGGGGAACTCTGTGTCATTCTTGGCCGTATACACTATTCATGGCGATGCTCTGCTGGATCGGAATAGTTCCAAGAGCATTCCCATCCCTGAGGCGACATGGATCGTGAGAAACACCAGCGGCAGCGTGAACAACAGCCGGAGGCGCCGCAGACGTAGGGCGAGCGATGCGGAAGCGGCCAGTAGGACCACGGCGTAGAGTGCGACGGCGGCCAGGTAGACAGCCGCCAGCCAGACGGCTGTGAAACTCAACGGCAGGCCCAGCACCAGGCCGGCCACCAACAACGTGGGCGGCAGGAGGCCCCACGAAAACGTCTCGCGGTGTTTTCGCACCAGCCGCACGCGGCCGCGGCCGTAGCGGACCAGTTGGCGAAACAGACCACCGAGCGTCGCCCGCGGGGTATAGTGGACCGCGACTCGGGGTGTGAAGAAGCAGTGCAGCCCGGCACGGTCGATGCGGTGGTTTAGCTCGACGTCCTCACAGGCGTCGAACGTTTCGTCAAAGCAGCCGACCCGGTCGAACACCGACCGGCGATAGGCGATGGCCACGCTCTCGGCCGGCCCGAAAAATTCCGCCGACGAGTAGATCAACTAGTCGGGAAGTAGGCCCACACTCCACCGACGGCGG
>CAYTJV010000848.1:0-2684 GCA_964438165.1 uncultured Planctomycetaceae bacterium
CTGCCCCCGCGGAGGTGGACTGGTTGCGCGGTGGCGGCGGCTTGGGGGGCGTGGGGGCGGTGAGAAACTTGAGCACGTGGAAGGGGATCGCTCCCACGCCGATGACGGCCAGGTAGTTTTTGATGTCGTACCAAAGGGACGTGGTTTGGGCGGCGGGCAGATCGGCCAGCCTGGCAATCGTCGTCGGCCCCTGGTCGCCGAGCGCCGGCTGCGGCGGGACGGCGCTCGAGCGATCGTCGCCGGAGTGGATGGCGGCCGCCGGGGGGACTGAGGCGTTGGCGGGAATTGCAGCGCTCGGGCTGGTGGGCCCAGGCCGGGGACTGGCAGCGACTCCTGATAGCGGACTGGGGACGTTCGCAGGCGTTGCAGCAGGGGACGGGTTTCCGACAGGCGAAGGGCTGGCCACGGGCTGCTGGGCCAACAAGGCAGGATTGGGCCGCAAACGGAAGAAGTCCTCACGCACGGAGGTCAAGAAGGCCCGCACCCGGCCGCAGTAGCTCCCCGACGTCTGGCCCCCCGCCGTGCCGAAGAGCACGCCCGCCAGCTCGCCTCGGCTATTGAAGATCGGGCCGCCGGAATCGCCTTGGCGCGCAGGGGCCGAAAGCTCGACCATTTCGAACGGCTGGTTGTAGCCCGGGGCAACATACTGGGTACACCGGCCCGTGATCGTGCGATACTGCCCGGCGCCATAGCCGGCGATGGTCAGCGGCTCGCCGGGCCGCGGCGGCACGCCGGCCAGTGGGACCGGCTCCACGTTGGGCCGCCAGATGGCCAGGGCAGCGAGGTCCCAATCGCGGTCGGTCTTGAGCACCGAGGCCGCGGAGCGAAAGCCGTTGGGGAAGGCCACGGCGATCGGCCCGGCGGCGTCGCGGATCACGTGCCAGTTGGTCACCACCAGGCCGTGATGATCGCTCACCGCTACCAGCGTGCCCGAGCCCAGCGAGAACCCGTCGCGGTCGGTGGCCATCACTCGCACGACCCCCGGATGAATCCCACCCGGAATGGGTATTGGGCCGGCACCGGACGCTTGAGCCCAGGCCGTTTCCCTTCCTGCGGATCCCGCCGCTATGCCGAGGGCGATGACCAGCCCAAACAACCAACGGCGGCGGTTCCGTCTCACGAGGTCGGGAGTTGCCAATGGCAGCGGGTCGTGGGGGTGCGCGGCACGATCGTCCGCGCTCGGGGTCGCGGCGCAACACCGTTCAAAAAGACCCGGCTTGCGAAACCTCATGGAAAACCACGTGGCGGGTCAAGGTCGCGGTGGATCATTTGGCCGCGGCCATGGGCGCGGCGCGGCGCTGGGCCTCGTTCTGGACGATCCTCCGCAGCAACTCGCGGCGGAGCCGCTCCAGCTCGGCCGAACGGGCAGATGGCGTCTTAATGGTTTGCATAGGATAGAGTTCGGCCGCCAACTGCCATGGGAGTGAATCGTCGCGGCGGCCATGACACGGCTCTCCGAAACGCCAGACCTGCCCGGCTCGATAACACTTCCGCAAGCGCAAGAGTCCCCGCACTCGGCGGAGTTTCGCCAACCGGTAAAGATTCCCAGTAGTCGTAGGGGACAAGCGGAGCGAGTCCCAGCAATCGGCCGCCTTGGCACGTTGCGTTTTCAGAATAGCCGTGAAATGCCGAGTCGCTAGCGGCGGTGGTTAAGCGATCTTCGGAGCCGCGGTCGCCGACCTTGTCATTAGGGAAATCCAAGAACCAGTCTTTCCCTAGCGGCGGTATCCCAGGGCGGCGCCGCCGTCCGGGCAGATGACCTGGCCGGTGATGAACGAGGCCTCGTCGCTGGCCAGGAACGCGCAGACTTCGCCGATCTCGTCGATGGTGGCCATCCGGCCCAACGGGTGCCAGCTATCGACCATGGCCAGGGCCGCCTGGGGATCGTACTGCGACTCGGCCCATTCGCGCATCAAGGGGGTTAGCACGCCTGCGGGGCACACAGCGTTGACGCGAACGCCGTCCGGCGCCAGATCGAGCGCCAGGGCGCGGGTCAGGCCGAGCTGGCCTGCCTTGGATGAAACATAGGCCGGCGCTTGGGCCTGCCCGATCAAGGCCACTTCGCTCGACATGTTGACGATGCTGCCGCGGGTCTTGCGCAAATGGGGCACGGCGAGCTTGCAGCCCAGGAAGGTGCTGGTAAGGTTCAACCGCAAGAGCTGCTCGAAATCGGCCAGGCTGGTCTGGTCGATGCTCATGGCCGGAGGGTGCCAGCCGGCGTTGTTGACGATGCAGTCGAGCCGGCCGAAGCGGGCGACCGCGGCCGTGACCGCCGCCTCCATATCGGCCTCTCGCGTGACGTCGGTGGAAACGAACCACGCGGTTGCGCCGAGATCGGCGATTTCCTTCTCTGCCTCTTTCCCGGCCTTCTCGCCCCGCGCGGCCAGCACCACCTTGCAACCGTACTTGGCAAACACCCGGCCGCACCCCAGCCCGATGCCCTTCGAGCCGCCGGTGATGATGGCCACTTTGCCTTGGAGCTTCATGAGTCGACTCCCTATGCGAAGGCACAATGCGAGTGCATTATAGGCCGCGGCGGCGGCACAACAAGGGATCGGAGGGGTCCTTGACGCGAGCACTCAGCTCGGCTACATACGTGGATCGGGATCAATGAACAGAAAGGGCCTGCTCTCGTTCCCACGCTCTGCGCTCAGTATTACCCACATTTCGACATACTTGCATCA
>CAYTJV010000849.1:0-2675 GCA_964438165.1 uncultured Planctomycetaceae bacterium
ATGTCGATGCAATGGGCCGGGCAGGCCGTGGCGCACAAGAAGCACGCCACGCACTTGACCCGCCCTTGCTCGTCACGATTCAGTCGGTGCATGCCACGGTACAAGAGCGGATCGGGGGGTTCGTACCGCTCCTCCGGACACTCGACCGTCACTTTCGGTCCGAGGAAATGCTTGATCGTGGTGGTCAATCCTCCCACGAAGAGAGGCAGATAGGACTTGCCCCCCAACCCCATTTCCGGCTCCTGGACCCAAGCGATGCTCTTGTCGTCCGGCTTCATATTTTTCTGTCACCCATCTTTCTGTCAGCTAATGCCCTGGACCCAAGCGATGCCTTTGTCGTCCGGCTTCATGGCGAGTCCTCCTCCAGGGCCGCGGCCGGCTCTGGGGTTGCCGACCAGGCCAGGGGGCGGTTGTCGGTGGCCGCGGGGTCGGTCCAACTGACGACCAGCCACGAAACCAACAGGGCGGCCAGGCCCGCCACGGCCAACAGCGCCTTGTTCGCCAGGCCTGAAGCCGCCGCCAACCGGTCGCCGTACTCGATCCAGAAGGCCACCACGACCACGTTCACCAACCCCAGTGGCAGCAATACCTTCCAGGCCACGGCCATCAGTTGATCGAAGCGAAACCGCGGCCAACTCCATCGCGCCAGCATGAAGAAAAGGATCAAGCCGGCGACCTTCGCCAGCAAGACCGCGATCCGCACCAGGGCGATCGGCCAACCGACGCTTTCATCGGAGCCGGTCAGGCCCCAGAAGTGCCATCCGCCGAGGAACAGGATCGCGATCAAGAACGAGGCCGTGACCATGTGCAGGAACTCGGCCACCAGGTACAGCATCAGCCTCATGCCGGAATACTCGGTATGGAAGCCGCCGACCAGCTCCTGCTCGCACTCGGGCAGATCGAAGGGCAGACGCCCGGACTCGGCGAAGGCCGCCACTGCGAAGACCACGAAGCCCAAGGGCTGCACGAAGGCGTTCCAGACCCCGCTGCGTGCCTGGGCGGCGATGATGTCCTCCAACCGCAGCGAGCCCGACATCAGCACCACCCCCAACAGCCCCAGCCCGAGCGGCAACTCGTAGGAGATCAGTTGGGCCCCGCTCCGCATCCCGCCCAGGAAGCTGTACTTGTTGTTGCTCGCCCAGCTTCCCAGGAGCACGCCGTAAACCGCGATCCCGGCGGCGGCGAAAACGTAAAGCATCCCCACGTCGATGCCCGGGGCGACCACCAAGTGAATCGGCTCGCCTTCCAGCCCGAAACTCGACGGCAGCACGCTCCCGAACGGAATCACGGCGTAGATCGCCACCGCGGCCGTAAAGATCGCCACCGGGGCCAGCCAGAAAAGGAACTTGTCGACGTGGGCGGGCGTGACGTCCTCTTTGAAGAAAAACTTCATCCCGTCGGCGATGGGTTGCCCCAGGCCGAACAGACGGATCCGGGTGAGCGGGATGCCGACGCGGTTCGGCCCGCGGCGGTCCTGGATCCACGCCGCCACCCGGCGCTCCACCAGCACCAAGTACGCGGCAGCCATCATCAGCCCGCCCAGGAGGATCGCGATCTTGATCAGGGCTTCAATAATCTCGCGTGCCATGTGTCTAACCCCTGACCCCTATCCCCTCGCTCTCGGCCAACAAATTCACCTTCAAGTTCACTCCCACGTCGGGGATCGGACCGCCGGCCACGTGAAAGTAGCCGATCTCGGCGGCCACTTCGCTGAGGACCTCCCGGGCGTTGTAGAGCTCCGGCTGGGCGAGCAGCGCCAGCAGCAGGCCCCCTTCGGTTCGCACGCCCCGCGGCGGGCGGATCGCCCAGCGGACCGACTGCAATTGGTCGTGGCGATTGACGTAGGAGCCGTCGCGCTCGGGGAAGGCTGCCGCCGGCAAGACATAATCGGCCCGCTCCGCAAGCGGCGAAGCGAAAAGGTCCTGCACGATCAGCAATTCCAGGCCGGCCAGCCGGGCGGCCGTGGGCTCGTCGATCCACGGCCGCTTGTAGCCGCCCGAGACCCAAAGGCCGCGAATTCCGCTTTCCGGAAGCTCTTCCAGGAGCCCATCCCAAGTCGCCGCCCGGCCCATGAAATGCGACACGATCGCTTCCACGCCGCGGCGATTCGGGCATTTCTCCGCCGCGATCGTGAAGGAGCCGGGGAATCGCTCGTCCTGGCCGACCGACGGCACGTTTCCCAGCACGATCGCCGCCTCGGGATCCACTTGGCGCACATACTTGGCCAGAAGATAGGCATCCTCGACCGCGAGGAACGGCGAGAGCACAGCGCCCAGCCGCCCGGCCCGGCGAAGCCGCTCGGCCAACTCCGAAACCAGCCCGCTCCAGTCCAGATCGACCCATGCGTCGCCGTCTCGCCGCCGCGGGACGGCGAGCCTTCGATCGCTGTGTACGTGCGGGTAGTCGTAGCGGCCATCGTTGCAGATCCACCAGCGGTTCACCAACGGGTTCTCCCGCGGCCGGACCCGCCACACGCGGTCCTGATTTTCTTCGATCCACGTCGAGCAGCCGGTGGCACAGCCGGTGCAGACCCCTGGGTGCGACTTGAGATACCAGACCCGTTGACGGTAGAGGAATTCCTTGTCGCACAAGGCCCCCACCGGGCAGGGGTCGACCACGTTGCCGGAGGGCTTGTTGTTGAGCGGAAACGGGGGCAGGCCGTCGATTTCTTCATG
>CAYTJV010000850.1:0-2672 GCA_964438165.1 uncultured Planctomycetaceae bacterium
CCCGGCACTACCAGGAGATTCTCCGTGCCGAGGAGTTTGGCGGTCCGGATCATCTGCGCGGCGAGATCCAGCCCTCGCTCGCGGCGCTTGGGGTCCTCGTGGGTCAGCGAATAGGGCCAAAACAGGAATGAGCAAACGCCGCTGATCGCCAGGCCGATCTTCTCGGCGAACTTGCCGATCGCCTTGATATCGGCCTCGCTGGCCTGCGGCGACAGGTCGCCCTCCAGGGCGTAGTTCACCTCCACGCCGTCGAACCCTGCGTCCTTGCACAATTGGAGGCACTCCTTGAGGGTCATTTTCTGGGGGTACGGGAGGGCCCAGAGGTTGATCGACTTCTTCATGTCGTACTTCTTGGTGGGCGTTCTGCCCGACGGCTGAGTCGCGGCCGGGGCGCCGCCGGAAGGGGCGTCGGCGGCCAGGCCCTGGGCCGCCACAAACGTGCTGCCGAACGCCGCGGTATAGGCCAACAGCTCCCGCCGACTGAGCGAGTCCAACGCGGGTGGTTTCGAGCTTGGTTGATCGTGGGCGGTCATCGCCGATTCTCCGTGATGGCTGAGGGAAGAGGAACCCGTACTCGTCTGATCGTCCTTCCATTGTCTCCGGCGCGGCCTTCCGCCGCAACCGGGACGATGCGAGACTTGCCGCCAACCGGCGGGGCAGTTATGCTGGCCGGGAAGCAATCCGCGGTCGGGACTTATGGACCGGCTGCAATCGTGCAAGCGGAGGAATGCTGCGATGGGAAGGCGTTTCTTGGCTCTCTGGGCGACGATCTTGCTGGCGATCCCGGTCTCGGCGGCCGACGTCGGGAACCGCTTGGCGTATCTCGACGAGTTCTGCGATCCGTATTACGTCGGGCTCGACTGCGCCAAGTTCGTCACGCCGCAGTGGATCGGCGACGAGGGGGTGGAATTGGCCATCGTCCTGGCCATCGACGACCTGGGCGATCCGGCCGTCTACGAAAAGTTCCTCCGCCCGGTCTTCGAGCGGCTGAAACAGATCGACGGCCGCGCGCCGGTGAGCATCATGACCAGCCGCATCGACCCCGCCGACCCTCGACTCCAGGGCTGGCTCAAGGAGGGGGTGAACCTCGAGACGCACACTTTCGATCACCCTTGCCCTTGCTTGGGGCAGAGCAACTTCGAGCGAGCCAAGGCGACTTACGACCGGGCGATCGACCTCGTGGCCGGCGTGCCGAACAGTCGGCCGGTGGCCTTCCGCATGCCGTGCTGCGATTCGATGAACTCGGCCAGTCCCCGGTTCTATGCCGAGATGTTCAACAAGACCACGCCGCAGGGCCGCTTCGTGGCGTTGGATTCTTCGATCTTCATGCTCTTTACGGCCAACGATCCGGCCTTGCCGCGCGACCTGGTGCAGCAGGAAGACCTCCAGCCGCGGTTCGCCAAGTACATCCCCACGGCCCGCAAGTTCATCAACTACGTGGAAGACTACCCGTATCCCTACGTGATCGCGAAGCTCTGCTGGGAGATGCCGTCGCCCATTCCCGACGATTGGATGGGCAACGACCATCACGAGCCGCGTAATCCGCTCACCGTGCGCGACATGAAGGCCGCGATTGACGCCGCGGCGCTCAAGCAGGGAACCTACACCCTCACGTTCCATCCGCACATCCATAACTGGATCCTCAACACCCAGGTCGTGGAGATGCTGGACCATGCCGTTGCCCGTTACAGCCGCAAGGTCAAGGTCCTCAACTTCCGCGAGGTGTACGACCGGCTCACGCAGAACGCGCTGGGCGGCCAGCCGCTTCGGGCCGCCAACGGGCAGGATAACGGCGTGCGCTTGTTGGACGTGAACCACGACGGCTACATGGACGTGGTGATCGGCAACGAGAAGGTCCGCCAGACGCGGATCTGGTCGCCCGAGAAGCGACAGTGGGTCGTGGGCGATTTCCCGGTTTCGATCGTCGATGTCAACCAACAAGGCAACCGCCGCGACGCCGGCATCCGCTTTGGCGTATTGGACAAGAGCGGCCGGGCGAGCCTTCTGGTCCGCAACGAGAAGACCGCCGGACTGTGGCACTTCGACGGCGCCGGCTGGGTGCCCGATCCCCAGAGGCTCGCCGGCCTGGAGGCCGACGGCCCGGTTTCCACCTGTTCCGCCGGGCGCGACCGCGGCGTGCGGCTAGTGGATCTGGATCGCGACGGCGTCTGCGAGCTGATCGTGGCGAACGAGGAGCAAAACGCGGTCTTCCGCTGGTCCGCCCAGCCTCGCGGCTGGCAGCGCCTGCCTTTCGCGCTGCCCACAGGCACGGCGATCGTCAATGCCCAAGGCCGCGACGCCGGCTGCCGTCTGGTCGATATCAACGAAGACGACCACCGCGACGTCGTCTTCTCCAACGCCGAGCGCTACTCGCTCTCCATTTTCATCTCCATGGCCGACGGCTGGTCGCGAAGAATCCTCGCCGGCAAGCGGGGCGACGCCAACGAAATCCCCCCGATTGTCCGCGCCGATGGCAGCAACAACGGGGTCTGGTTCAAGTACCGCCATCTGAACATCCAGAACGAAGACACCGGGGCCGACGTCCAGCTTAAGGGCCGGAAAGTGCGGATCCCCAGCGACGCCCGCTCGTATACCTCGCTCTTGGACGGCGAGGGCCGCTAAGCGACCGCGCAGAAATAACATGGTCGATTGTTGGTTGTGGTGCAGGCGTC
>CAYTJV010000851.1:0-2658 GCA_964438165.1 uncultured Planctomycetaceae bacterium
GCCCGATCTCCTCGCTACAGTGTTCCCTTTTGCTCAGCTCATCGCTTCCGCAACGGCCAACGCCTCTCCAGCCACTCGTACGCGGCCTCGCGCGCCGCGGCCGGGAACTGGTGTGGCCCGTCGAAATTCTGCCATGTCAAAGCGTCGCCCGCGCCGTACACATCGTACACGGTCCGCACGTCTTTCAACACCGACTCGAGATTCTCGGTGTTCGGGAAGATCGTATCGCGGGTCGCATACCAGACGAACATCGGCCGCGGGGCTACCAGGCCGCAAACGTGCTGCCAGTCGAACGGAATGCTGGTCACGTCGGGCAGATAAACGCCCAACTGCGGGATCAGTGCCGTGAGGTGCGACCAACGCTCCGGCGCCGGGTCGCTGCGCAGCGTGGTGAAGCCGCAACTGGCGATCACCATCCGCACGCGGGGCTCGAAGGCCGCGGCGAAGAGGCTGCCATACGCCCCGTGCGAGTGGCCGATGCAGCCGATCCGGCCCGAGTCGACTTCCGGGAGCGTCTCCAGAAAATCGATCTGGCGCGACACGTCCCAGATCATCTTGCCCATGAACGACCACTTGTCCACGCTGTGCGCTCCTTCTCTGCCGCTGCCGTGCGAATCTTGTCGGAGCGACCGAACCGACATATTCTCAGAGGTCGAGAATCCGATCATCAGGGGCTGTCCGGAAGCGGGGATCGGCTCCCGGATGTTGCGTGGTGGAGGTGCGCTTGCGCAAAACGCAGGGCGCCGGTCCCCGTTTCCGGACAGCCTTTTGTAGGCCCCCCAGGAGAACGGGCGATTCCGGGCTCGGATTACATCTCGACGGACGGGCACATCGTGATTAAGGTAGAGGGAAAACGGATAAGACCATGACCCAGCAAAAGACAACGACAGCAAACGCTCTTCATGAGCACTTCGGCGGTCCGCCGGTCTCGCAGCTCCAGGCGATCTGGCTCGACGGCCACGTTCCCAAGGGATACTGGGACTCTTTGGAGCACCAGCGTCTCTACGTCCGGTGGTTGGGACAGAAACTCGGCTTCTGCAAGCCGGAAGACTGGTATCGGCTCACCACCGAGCATTTCAAGCGCAACCACGGCGGCGGACTGCTGGCCCTGCGATTCAGGGATTCCGCGGTTGCCGCGGTCAAGCAGTGCTTTCCCGACTGCGATTGGAAGGAGTGGTTGTTCGGGATGACGCCTCTCCGCTTCTGGAAAGACCCGAAGAACCATCGGCGGTACATGCAGTGGCTCGGCCGGCAGCTTGGCATTCGGCGCCCCTCGGATTGGTATCGGGTCAGCAATCAGGATTTCAAGGACCACAAAGGCGGCGCCTTCATGCTCCACTACGACAGCACGGTGTCGCTGGCCATTATGAGGAACTTTCCGAACTACGACTGGAAGGAGTGGATGTTCGACAAGACGCCGAAAGGGTTCTGGCACAAGAAGAAGAACCGCAAGCAGTATATGGCCTGGCTGGGACAGAAGCTCGGATTCAAATCCATCGACGATTGGTATTCGTTGACCGGCAACGACTTCTACGCCAATTACGGCAATCAGCTCCTGAAATTCTACCACGGCTCACCGGCAGCGGCGGTGAGAGATTGCCTCCCAAGAAGTGCCTGGAACGAATGGATGTTTGCTCGGGTCCCGGTCGGCTTTTGGGACGACCCGGCGAACCGCAAACGCTACCTGCGCTGGCTGGCAAAGAAGCTCAAATTCCGGAGGCCCAAGGACTGGGTCCGGGTGCGACAGCACAATTTCCTGGAGAACTGCGGCGGCGGCCTCTTGGTGAGGTACCATTCGCACGTGAAATTGGTGAAGGAGTACGTCCCTGGATTCAAGCACCGGCAATCGCGAGCACCACGATAGACTTTCAAGGAGCTTGCGATTCCTCCGGCGGCTTAACCTGCCGAAAGGCTCGGTAGAGCAGCAAGTCGTAGGCGATTTTCAACCCGCCAGCGATAAGAAACGGCACGCCCAAGGTCGCCTCGTTCGCCAGCAGAAGCCCTGCAAACATCGGGGCCAGGGCTGCGCCGGTGGTCCTGGCCACCCCGGTAATCCCGGCTGCGGCCGACCGCTCGTCGGGGCGAACGATGGCGAGCACGTAAGACTGCCGGGTCGGCACGTCCATCTGCGAGATGCTGAACCGGAACAAGAGCACGGCGATTGCCAGGGGCAGGTTCGGCATCAAGGGGACCAGGATGAGAAGGAGGTTGGACGGAAGGTGGGTGAACACCATCGTGTTGACCAGCCCGATCCGGGATGCCAGCCGGGCCGCCGCCAGCGCTGACAGCCCCGCCAGGATGTTGGCTCCGAAGAAGATCGCGCCCAGCAGGCCCGGCGGCGCGCCGAACCGGGTGTGAAACCAGTAGGCGACGAAGCTCGTGATCACGAAGCCGCCGGCGAAGGCATCCAGCGAGAACAGCGCGGACAGCTTGAAGACGACCTTGCGCGATTTGTGGAGGCCGAAGCGACTGCCGGAGGGCGGATTGGCCGTCGGCGGGAGCTCGATGCGAGAGGACAGCCGGCTGAACAGGGCGAACAGCACCAGGCCCGCGACGGCGTAGCCGGCCACCACGGCACGGTAGCTGGTCAGGGGGGCGACGCCCGCACCCTGGATGAGCTGCGCCAAGCCGCCGCCGCACAGGGTGCCGAGGGCGGTG
>CAYTJV010000852.1:0-2656 GCA_964438165.1 uncultured Planctomycetaceae bacterium
GAGATAAGAGATAAGGGATAAGGGATGGGTGAACACGCAGTCGGCGATACCATATCTTTCATCTTTCATCCTTCATCTTTCATCCTTCTGCTGGCCGTGTGGCTGTTTGCCCTGGGTGGGGCGATCGGGAGTTTTCTGAACGTCGTCGTCTACCGATTGCCGTTGGGACTGAGCCTGATCGTCCCCGGATCGCACTGCCCGGCCTGTAAGCACCCGATCCGCTGGCACGATAATGTGCCGATTCTCGGGTGGATCATGCTCCGAGGCCGCTGCCGCGACTGCCGCTCAAGCATTTCGGTTCGTTACCCGCTGGTCGAGGCGATCACGGCCGCGCTGTTCCTGGTCTTGGGCGTAACGGAGTGGTTCTCGTTCGGGGCGAATCTGCCGCAGCGTCCGATCCCGATGCTCCATGAGACCATCTTCGGGTTGATGAGCGTGGGAGAAGCCTTGGGCATCGTTGCCTATCACCTCCTGCTGTTCTCGACGCTTCTGGCCGCGGCGCTCATCCAATACGACGGCCACCGCCTGCCTTCGCGGATGTTCCTGCCGGCCGTCGTCGTGGGCATGGCGGCTCCGGTGATTTGGCCGCACCTGCATCCCGTGCCGGCGATCGGCGGTTTGCCGGAGCCGATGGCGGGGCTGTTCGACGGGGTCGCCGGACTGGCCATCGGCCTGCTCGTAGGCCATGCGGCCCGCCTGGTAATCGGCCCCCGCGATCGCCGCGAATTGCCGCTCGGCTTGGCCGTGGCAGGCATCTTCGTCGGCTGGCAGGCGATCGTGGTCCTGGCGCTGGCCATCTCGGCGATTCACGCCCTAATCGAGGCATTGCGCCCCTGGTGGCCCGGCCTGACTCGCACGACTCCTGGGACCTGGCTTTTCCTCGCGACGACAGGCTGGATTCTGGCATGGGGCGCGTTGATCCAGTGGTGGCCGGTTTTGGGAATCGGCGCGCCGGTCATGTAGCCGCCGCTGGTTCGCGAGTTACTGGCTCCCAAATGGTTTCCGCGGACTTGCCTTTGATTTGGCGACCAGGGAACGAAATGCCGGGTTCGACTCCAGAAGATCGCTCACAAGCGAGTCCTCGTCGTTGGCTCCCCAAGTTCCGCAAAGGTTCCGTTACGGCAACACACTGTAGCCTGTAAGGTATTGTGCATCGCCGTCAGCATGGCAAATGTGCCGCGTCAACTGCACCCAAAGGATTACAAGAGGTCGGCCATGACTGCCAGAAATCGCTCCACCTCTTCTTGCGTGTTGTAGTGTAACAGACCGATGCGCAGAAGTCCTTCGGGTTCCAGGCCGAGGGCTTCGGTCAGCGGCAGGGCGTAGAAATTGCCGTGCCAGACGAACAGGCCCTGATCGCCGAGCCGTTGGGCCATTTGCCGCGGGGTGAATCTCTTGTGCGTAATCGCTACGGTTGGCACGCGGCAGGCACGATGGGCAGAATCCACAATGCCCCAGATCTTCACCTCCGGCAGCGCCGTAAGTCCTTCAAGAAGCTGATCGGCCAGCGTTCGCTCGTGGGCGACGATCGCCCCGTATGCCGCTTCCAAGGCCGCGCGGCGGTTGGCCGCCTGGGGCTCGATGGTCCGTCCCAATTCGGCGAGGTATTCCACGGCGGCCATGGCGCCGGCGATCCCTTCGTGGTTTTGGGTGCCGGTCATCCAGCGGCCGGGGATGGCGTCGGGCGCGGGCCGGACTTTGTACGCCGGCAGCCGCTCCAGCAGGTCGCGCCGCCCCCAGAGGACCCCGACGTGCGGCCCGAAGAACTTGTAGGCCGAGGCCACCAGAAAATCGCATCCCAGCCGGCCCACGTCGATCAGCCCGTGCGGGGCGAAATGCACCGCGTCGACGTACACCAACGCGCCGACCGCGTGGGCCATGGCGACGATTCGCTCGGTCGGATTGATCGTGCCCACGGCGTTCGACGCATAGCCGACCGCCACGAGCCGCGTTTTCGGCGAGAGCTTCCGGGCGAAATCCTCCATGTCGAACGTGCAATCGTCGGACCGGATTTCCACGTGGCACACCGTGGCCCCGGCATCGCCCGCCGCCAGTACCCAAGGGGTGACGTTGGCATCGTGATCCAGTCGGCTCACAAGCACCTCGTCGCCCGGTTGCCACAAACGGGCCAGGGCGCGCGAAAGGGCCAGCGTGAGACTGGTCATGTTCGGCCCGAATACGAGCGTGCCCGGGTCATTGGCGCCGAAAAAGTCGGCTAGCGCCCGGTGCGCGCTTTCCAGTAGTTCATCGCTTTCCCGGCTGGTGAGAAATAGCCCGCCGTGGTTGGCATTCACGTGGCCGAGATAGTGGCCGACCATGTCGATCACCCACTGGGGAACCTGGCTGCCTCCCGGGCCGTCGAAGAACACCGCCGGGCGGCCGTCGACGACGCGCTTCAGCGCAGGGAACTGGCGGCGGCACCAGGCGACATCCAGCGCGGGATGGGACAACTGTTCTTGCATAGAGAACCACTACTTCTTTCGAGTGCGGCGACTTGTCGCCGCTTTCTTTTTCTTTCCTCGTTCCAACGGTCTCCGTGGGAACGCACCCTCGCGACGCTCTGCGTCGGCCCCACCGACGCGGAGCGTCGGGAGAAGCGGGTTCCCACGCGGAGCGTGGGCACCCGGGCCAGCCGCCCCCCCCCCAAAGGCCACTT